>NZ_JARXAB010000128.1 GCF_029866045.1 Ramlibacter sp.
ACACACCGCAGGTGGAGGTGATGTGCCAACCGCGCTCGTAGTGCCAGGGCGACACCCCGTTGGCCAGCCGGCACTCGACCTCGACACCGACGACAAAGGCCGCCAGCAGATCGCGTCCGCTGACAGGCCGCGCCTGGGCCAGCGCCAGCAGGGCGGGCGCGACCGGTGCCGTCGGATGGACGATGGTCGGCATGTGCGTGTCGTCGAAATCGAAGACGTTGCCGCTCATCGCATTGAGCGAGGCCGCGTGCCGCATGTCCGTCGCCTCGGCGCGGCCGATCACGGTGCACTGGCTCGCGGCGCGAAACTCGCTGAACACCCTCGCCGCCGCCGCGACGGCAGGGTCGTTGCAGCCCGCCAGGGCTGTGGCGAAGAAATTGAGGAGAGAGCGCTTGGCCTCGTGCTGCACCTGCGCAGGAATGTCCTGCCAGCGCAGGTCCACTGCGAAGCGCGCCAGCGCGGCGCTGGCACCCAGGGGTGCTTGCATCAGCTTGCCAGCCAGCCGCCCTCGACGGGCAGCATGGTGCCAGTGATGTCCCTTCCGGCCGGGCCGCACAGGAAAACCAGCAGGTCAGCGACATGGCTGGACTCAACGAATCGGCCGGTAGGCTGTTTGCCGGCCAGGAACATGCGGGTGGCCGCATCGCGGTCCAGGTTCTGGTCGTGCATCAGCGCCTGAACGCGCTGGTCGATGTTGGGCGTGAGCACCGAGCCAGGGCAAATCGCGTTGCAGGTGATGCCCTGGTTGAGGGTCTCCAGGGCGACCACCCGGGTCATGCCGATGAGGGCCGTCTTGGTGGTGACGTAGTCGATTCGGTTGGCAACTCCGCGATCGCCATAGACCGAGGTCATATTGAAAATTCGGCCCCAGCCGCGCTCGCGCATTCCGGGAAGCGAAAGCCGGATCGCATGGAAAGCGGCGCTGACGTTCACCGCCAGGGCCTGGTCCCAGGCCTCGGCCGGGAAGGACTCAATGGGCGAGAAGTGACGCGTCACTGCGTTGTTGACAAGAACGTCGACGCCGCCAAAGCGGCTGGCGATTTCGGTCAGCATCGATTCGATCGCCCGGACGTCGGTCAGGTCGGCGCGCACATAGCTCACTTCAACCCCGTAGCGCTGCGCCAACTCCGCGCAGACCGGCTGCGCGGAGCGCTCCTCGTCCAAGCCATGCAAAACGATGCGGCATCCCGCAGCCGCCAGGCCCGAGGCCATGGCATGTCCGATGCCAGCCAGTGAGCCAGTGACCAGCGCAGTCTTGCCGTGGAGGGCTTTTGTGGAGGAATCCATGAAGGGGCGGCGCGCGTCGAAATCAAATCTGATAGCGGTAACATTATCAGCCGAAATAGCGGGGCTGCGCAAGGCAAAGCCCGCGCAATGGCCACTCAATGGCCACCCAACGGCCGCCCGGCGATGCCCCTCAGGTGCTTTCGCGTTGAATGACCTCGAAGCCGAGGTCAACCCGCGGGGCTTCGCTGCCACCGCGCAAGCGCGCCAGCAAGGCCTCGGCACTGCGCCGGCCGATTTCCAGGCGTGGCAGGCGCAGGCAGGTGAGCTTGGGCACGGTGTGCTGATGGATGTCTAGGTCATCGAAGCCGGCCAGGGCAATGCGGCCTGGCACCTTCCATCCCCGCCGCTGCGCCTCGAACAGCGCGCCTACCGCCAGCACATCGCCCGCAAAGAAGATGGCGTCGACATCGGGCGCGCGGGTGATCATGTCCACCATGGCGTGCGCACCGGAGGTGAGCCCTGGTGCCACCTCCATCACCAGGGCAGGGTCGGGCCGCAGGCCCAGCGCCTTGAGGCCGGCCTGATAGCCACGCAGGCGCTCACGCGCCCGGCGGTTCAAGCGGGTGTCAAGGCTCACGAAGCCGATCCGCTTATAGCCGCGCGCGCCCAGATGCAGGGTCATGGCCTTGGCCGCCTCGGCGTTCGAGTAGCTCACGACCATATCGAGCGGTTGCCGCGGCAAGTCGCCGGTCTCGATGACCGGGACGCCTGAGCGCTCGATCATCTGCAGCGCCTTGGGCGTGTGGTCGGTGTTGTGAAGAATGAGACCCGCCACACGCTGGGCCAAGAACGCACCGATCAGCGCCTCTTCCTCCTGCGGCGAGGAGCCGCTGTCGGCCAGCAGCAGGTGCAGGCCCGCCTTGCGCAGCACGTCAGCCGTGCCCTTGAGGGTGTCGGCGTAGAGCGAGTTTTGAATGCTCGGGACGATCTGACCGACCACGTTGGAGCGGTTGGAGGCCAAGTTGGCCGCGATGCTGTTGGGGACATAGCCGATCTGGTGGACCGCGTCCATGACCGCCTTGCGGGTTTCTTCCGAGAGCTTGTGCGGCTCGCGCAGCGCACGCGAGACGGTCATCAGTGAAACGCCGGCGGCCTGGGCCACATCGCGCATGCGCGCGCCCTGCCCGCTGCTGCGCACCCGGGCCCCGACCTGAGCGCCCGCCTGGGCCGCCTGGCGGGCCCGCTGATTGCTTGCCATGGCACGGATGATATGCGATGCCCACTGTTTTTCGCCGCAAAAAACCCGCTTGCGAAGGGGTGGATCGGCCCCATCGACAAGCAAAAATGATAGCGGTATCATGGCCGAGCTCCTTTCTTCGTTGAACGGAGCCGCCCGACCGGCCGAGCGCCCGGCTTCACCGCCCTGGCACCGCCGGCTCAGACGCCGAGGAACCGGATCGCCGAGGACAGCCAGACGTGAGCCACCCCATCGAGACCTACCGCGTGTACGCCATCAAGTACGCGCACCACGCACGCCGCTCATCTGCCAACTTCATCGGCGGCGACCCCCACGACGTGCCCATGCCGCTGGACTACTTCGTCTGGGCGATCGTGGGCAAGGAGCGCACCTGGCTGGTCGACACAGGCTTTGACCAGGCCGCAGGCGACAAGCGCGGCGGTCGCAAGATCATCCGGCCGATCCAGGAGGGCCTGGTGGCGCTGGGTATTCGGCCGGAGTCGGTGCAGGAGGTGATCATCACGCACATGCACTACGACCACGCGGGCAACCGCGAGTTGTTCCCCAACGCCAGGTACCACGTGCAAGACAAGGAGATGGCCTTTTGCACCGGGCGCTGCATGTGCCACCAGCCACTGGCGGTGCACTTCGAGCCCGACGACGTGGCCAGCATGGTCCACAAGGTCTTCGCCGGCCGGGTGGACTTTCATGACGGCGACGATCAGATCGCGCCGGGCATCAGCGTGCACCACATGGGCGGCCACACTGCTGGCATGCAAGTGGTGCGAGTGCACACCGAAAAAGGCTGGATGGTGCTGGCCTCGGACGCCTCGCACTTCTACGCCAACATTCAGGAAAAGCGCCCCTTCCCGGCGGTCTACAACGTGGCCGACATGATGGAAGGCTACCGCCGCATCTACAGCCTGGCGGATCGCCCCGAGATGGTCATCCCGGGCCATGACCCGCAGGTGCTTGAACGCTTTCCCGCTGTCAGCCGCGACCTCGAGGGCTGGATCGTCCGGCTCGACGCCGGCCCGCGCTGATCTTTCACCACCAGAACCAGGAGACACACATGACCACCAGACGCCGAATCCTTTCCCTTGCCGCTGGCAGCGCCGCTGTTGCAGCCGCCTGGCCGCTGGCCGGGCAGGCCCAGTCCGGCTTTCCGAACAAGCCGGTGCGCATGATCGTGCCCTACCCGCCGGGCGGCAGCGTGGACCCGGTGGCACGGATGGTGTCCGAGAAGCTCTCGGCGCTCTGGGGCCAGCAGGTGATCGTCGACAACCGTCCAGGGGCCAGCACCATCATCGGCACCGATGCGGTAGCCAAGGCACCGGCTGACGGCTACACCCTGCTGTTCACGGCCAGCACCCATGTGAGCAACCCGCTCCTGTTCAACAACCTCCCCTACGACAGCGTCAAAGATTTTGCGCCGGTCAGCCCCTTCTACCTGGCGGAGTTCGTGCTCGTCGCCCACCCCTCGGTCAAGGGCAACACCCTGCAGGAGCTCATCGCCGAGGTCCGGGCCAACCCGAACAAGCTCAGCTATGGCTCTGCCGGCAACGGCAACGCCAACCACATGGGGATGGAGCTGTTCTCGATGATGACGAACACCAAAATGCTGCATGTCCCCTACAAGGGCGGCGGCCCGCTCCTGACCGACCTGCTCGCAGGGCAGATACAGCTTTTCCTGGCGGTACCGGTGGCCGTGATTCCGCACCTGCAGTCGGGCAAGCTCAAGGCCTTTGGCACCACCGCCGAGCGACGCCTTACCCTCATGCCCAATGTGCCGACCTTCACCGAGGCCGGCCTGCCTGGCTTTGGCATGAAATCCTGGCTCGGCTTCCTCGCGCCGGCGGGTACGCCTGCGGCCATCGTGAACAAGGTCAATGCCGATCTGGGAGCGGTGCTGGCCATGCCCGATGTGCGCGACAAGCTGCTGGGGCAGGGACAAGTGCCCTACCACCTGTCGCCGGCTCGTTTCGCCGAGGTGATGAAGACCGACACCACCGAATTCGCCCGCGTGATCAAGACCGCCAACATCAAGATCGAGCAATGAGCTTTGCCGGCTGGGGCGTGGTGATCACCGGCGCGGGCCGGGGCATGGGCGCGGAGGCGGCGCGCCGCTTTGCGAAAGAAGGCGCGCGGGTGGTCGTGTCTGACCTCGATGCCCAGGCCGCCGCCGGGGTGGCCAACTCGATCGGAGCGGCGGCCTGCGCCGTCCGCTGCGACGTTGCCTCGCCGGCCGACTGCACCGCCCTGGTGGAGCAAGCCGAGCGGTTTTTTGGCGCGCCGGTGGATGTCTTCATGGCCAACGCGGGGCTGAGTTTCGCTGGCGACTTTTTGCAGGCCGACCCAGAGCAACTGCGCCGGGTGGTGGACGTGAACGTGAGCGGCAGCATCTTCTCCGCCCAGGCCGGGCTTCGCAGCCTGGTGCGAAGCCCGAGGGCCAGCCTGATCTTCACCAGCTCGATCAGCGGCGTGACCGGCCGTGGACAGCGCAGCGTCTACAACGCCTCCAAGCACGCCCTCGGCGGCCTGGTGAAAGCACTGGCGCTGGAGTTTGGGCCACGCGGTGTCCGGGTCAACGCGATCGCGCCCGGCCCCACCAACACCGAGTTCCTGCGCGACCACCTGGCCAAGGTCGAGGGCGACGTCGACGCGGCGGTCAACCGCCTGGTGCAGGGCCTGCCCCTGGGCCGGCTGATCGAGCCGGAAGATTTTGCCGACGCGGCGGTGTACCTGGCCTCGCCGCTGGCGCGTTCAGTCACGGGCCACACCCTGCTACTCGACTGCGGATCGACGGCCGGGCGGATGTAATCCCCCCGCTGGCCTGGCCAGGCCGCGAAAGCGGGGGCGCCCACCCCCATCGAAAAAGCCGGCGCATGCGCCGGCTTTTGTTTGCCCGAGACCAGAGAGAAGGCTCAGTCGAGCTTCACGTTGGCCGTCTTGATGATGCGGCCGAACTTTTCCATGTCCTGGCGCATCACGGCCTCATATCGCTCGGTGGGCACCATCAGGCGCTCCATGCCGGCGGCGTCGAGCCGCTCCTTCATCTCGGGCAAGGCGGTAATGCGGTTGATCTCGGTGGCCAGTTTGGCCACGACATCCTTGGGCGTTCCCGCCGGCGCCAGCACACCGTACCAGATGCGCACTTCGTAGCCTGCCACGCCTGAGTCGGCGATGGTGGGCACGTTGGGAAGCAGGGACATGCGCTGGGAACTGGTGACCGCAATCGCCTTGAGCCTGCCAGAGCGAATATGGGGAAGCACGATGATCGGGCTGCCGAAGGAGAACTGCACCTGACCGCCGACCAGGTCGACGATGGCCGGCGCGCCACCCTTGTAGGGCACGTGGGTGAACTTCACATTGGCCATCATGCTCAAAAGCTCGCCGGCCAGATGGTTGGGGTTGCCGCTGCCGGCCGAAGAGAAGTTGAGCGCGCCAGGCTTGGCCTTGGCCAGAGCCAGAAACTCTTGCAGGTTGTTGGCCGGCACCGAGGGGTGCACGCACAGGATCATGTCGGAGGCGCTGACAGTGGCCACCGGGGCAAAGTCCTTGATCGGGTCGAAGGGCGCAGTGAGCAGCTGGGGCTGGGTCACGTGGGAGCTGGCGGTCAGCAGCAGGGTGTAGCCGTCGGCTGGCGCCTTGGCCACGAAGTCGGTGCCGATGACGGTGTTGCCACCTGCGCGGTTGTCGACGATCACTTGCTGGCCGAAGGCCTGCGTCATTCGCTCGCCAAGCACGCGCGCCAACGGGTCCACGCTGCCGCCCGCGGGAAAGGGAACCACCAGACGGATCGGCTTGCTCGGAAAGCCGGCCTGGGCCAGGGCGGCGGTCGGGGCGGCCAGGGCCGAAGCGGCAAGGGCCAGGGCGGTCCGGCGGGTGATGGTGCGCATGTCTGTCTCCTGTGGGGGC
>NZ_JARXAB010000059.1 GCF_029866045.1 Ramlibacter sp.
CGGCTTCGTCCAGGATCTTCTCGACCGCCTTGCCCTTGGGGTTGAAGGCGGCGGTGGAAGTTTCGTCGGAGGCGCTGACCAATTTGCGCAAGATGGCACGCTCGCGAACGATCTCCGCATAGCGACGGATGTTGCCGGCACTGGGCACGTACTGAGCCAGCGAATTGAGGTAGGACAGGCCTCCCACTTCCTCGGCCTTGCCAAGGCTTTGCAGCGCTTCGAAAACGGTGATGACGTCGGCGGGGCGGCTGCCTTCCAACAGGCCATGGATCGAATCGAAGATCTGGCGGTGCTCGTAACGGTAAAAGTCCCCCGGCGACAGCAAGTCGGCAATGCGGTCCCACGCCTCGTTGTCCAGGAGCAGTCCACCGAGCACGCTGGACTCGGCCTCGATCGAGTGCGGCGGTACCCGCAACTGCGCCACCTCACGGTCACGCGGGAAATCGTCTTCGACGGGGGTCAGTACTGCAGACATCTCATTTCATCCAGACCCGCATGGTATGCCGGACCCACCGCCGGGTCACGGGACAACTCTGTGGATAAGCCGTGTTCAAGCAGGGGACAAGCGGGGGAGAGGCAAAGAAAAAGCCGCCCGAAGGCGGCTTTTCGAAGGCGGTCAAGCGGTCAGGCCGTCTCGCCGTAGACCGTCACGGTGATGTCGACCACCACATCGGTGTGCAAAGCCACGGACACCGTGCTGTCGCCCACCGTTTTGATCGGGCCATTGGGCATGCGCACCTGGGCCTTGGCCACCGGGTAGCCGGATTTGGCCAGCTCTTCGGCGATGTCGAAGTTGGTGACAGAGCCGAACAGGCGACCGTCCACGCCGGCCTTTTGGGTCAGCTTGACGGTGGTGCCGCCCAGCTTCTCGCCCTGGGCTTGAGCTTCGGCCAGCTTGGCAGCAGCAGCCTTTTCGAGTTCGGCGCGCTTGGCGGCGAAGTCGGCCTTGTTCTGGGTGGTGGCGCGGCGAGCACGGCCGGCGGGGATCAGGAAGTTGCGGGCGTAGCCGTCTTTGACCTTGACGATGGAGCCCAGGTCACCGAGGTTGATCACCTTCTCGAGCAGAATGATTTCCATGGTGTTCTCCTCTTAGATGCGATGCTGGTCGCTGTAGGGCACCAGGGCCAGGAAGCGGGCACGCTTGATGGCGGTGTTGAGCTGGCGCTGGTAAATGGCGCGGGTGCCGGTCAGGCGGGCCGGGATGATCTTGCCGTTTTCGGCGATGAAGTCGCGCAGAACGTCGACGTCTTTGTAGTCGATTTCTTCGACGCCGGCGACGGTGAAGCGGCAGAAGCGCTTGCGCTTGAACAGCAGCGACTGGGTGTTGCGCTTCGGACGCTTGTCCTTGTTGAATTTCTTGAACGTGGCCATGAGGGGACCTCTCGAAAAATCAGATGGGTTGAAACTCTTGAATATGGAGCACGGAGTGCTTACCGTTGCGCGGGGTGGCTAGGAAGCCGGCGAATCGCCAGTGACTACCGATCACCTGCCTGGCCAGGGTCTCTGCCTGCGGCCCGAAAGCCACAGCCCGAATCGCTGCCTTCACCTGCCGCTTGCCACCTGCCTCGGTTACCTCAGACTCGTGTTCGAGCTGAAGGTCGAGGGCGGGCAATCCGGCCGGCGTATACCGCAGAGGCTTGGCCTCGGCGATGGCGGCACTCAGGAGAACCTGGTTCACGCGCGCGGGCGGCGCATCAGCCCTGCTGAAGCTCCGCCTGCTGGGCCTTGCGGGCCTCTTCGCGTTCGACGGTCTTCATCATGGAGGAGGGGCCAGTATCGGCCTTCTTCTTGACCACGGTGAGGTGACGCAGGACAGCGTCGTTGAAGCGGAAGGCGTGCTCGAGTTCGCCCATCACGGCCTGATCGGCCTCGATGTTGACGCACAGGTAGTGGGCCTTGGCCAGCTTGTTGATTTGGTACGCCAGTTGACGGCGGCCCCAGTCTTCGACCCGATGGATCTTGCCGCCGCCGGCGGTGATCATGGTTTTGTAGCGCTCGAGCATGGCGGGAACCTGCTCGCTCTGATCCGGATGGATCAGCAAGACGATCTCATAATGACGCATGGATACTCCTTGAGGATAGAAGCCACCTGCTGTGGGTCTGTTCCCTGAAGGGACCAGCCCTGGGTGGGCCCCTGCGTGGAGGACCCGCCCTGCCCTCGGGACAACCCCAAAGGCGCAGTGTGGCAAGGCAAAGCCTGCGATTGTAGCAGGCTAGCGCAGGGTCACCACCCGACCGAGACCGCGTTCCAGCCAACTGGCCGCCACGAGCGCGACCAACCCTGCCGCGACCCCGAACACGCCGCCGGCAACAGGCAGGATGCCCCACCAGTCCGGCCCGGAGGCGCGGCCCGACCAGGCCAGGAACCAGGTCGCATTGCCCACCATATAGAAAATGGTAGTACCCAAGCCAGCTAGCATGCCGGAGACCGCCCCCAATGACGAGGCGCCGGACCAAAAGATGCCAGCCACCATGGCCGGCACCAGGGCGCTGGCCGCGAGTGAAAACGAAGCGGTCACCAGAGAGATGATGTCCGAGGGCTTGAACATCGCGACGGTAGCGGCCAGCACCGCCATCGCCAGCAAAGCGAACTTAGAAAGCACCACCCGCTGATCGGGGGTCGCGCGATCGCTCACGTCCTGCGCGTACAGGTCACGGACCAAGGCGCTACTGAGGGTGAGCAAAAGGGCGTCGGCGGTGGAGAGCGCCGCAGCCAGCCCGCCGGCGGCCACCAGTCCCGAGACCACGTAAGGCAGCCCGCCGATCTCAGGGGTGGCGAGCATCACGATGTCGGCACCCAACTGGATCTCGCCAAACTGCACGATGCCGTCGCCGTTGATGTCACGCACCGAAACGAGCGAGGGGTCCACCCTCCCCCACTGCACGATCCAGGCAGGCAGGGACTCGTAGCGGATGCCGGTCAGCCCGCTCATCACCTCAAACTTGACCATCACCGCCAGCGCCGGCGCACTGATGTAGAGGATCCCGATGAAAAACAGGGCCCAGGCCACCGAACTGCGGGCCTGTGACACCGACGAGGTCGTGTAGAACCGGGTCACCAGATGCGGCAGCCCCACGGTCCCCAGCATCAGGCAAAGGGTCAACGCGAGGAAGTTGCGGCGTGAGGTGTCGAACTGCGCACGCTCTTCCGGTGTGCCCTCTGGGTCCCCGGCAAAGGCCTGGCCATGGGCCGGCAAGCCCCCCAGCGGCCGGGCCCGGTGCTCGCTCTCGGCAATGATTCGGCCCCACTGCTCTCGGGCCGCCGCCGCATGGGCCGGTAGGTTTTGCAAATCACGCTGGGCATCGGCCACCTCCAGTGCATTGGCACCAGAGTCCTTGAGCAGGCGGACGCGGTCCCGGGCCTCGGTTCGCTCGCGCACCAGGGCCGACTCGACGTCGGCGAGCTTGGCCCGATATTCGTCGGCGCGGCGCTGGTAGGCGGCCTGGACGGACTGCTCGGCGGGCGAGTCGGCCAACTCTTTCTCGAGAGCGCTGATCTTGGCCAGTTGCTCCCCGTAGACCAGGGGCGCCAGCGGATTGCCCAATTGCTTGTAGGCCAGCCAGGACACCGGGAGAAGGAACGCCATGAGCAAGATGACGTACTGCGCCACCTGGGTCCAGGTGATGGCCCTCATCCCCCCCAAAAAGGAGCAAAGCAGCACGCCGCCGAGCCCCAGCAAGATGCCAATTTCAAACTGCACACCAGTGAGCCGAGAGGCAATCAGGCCAATGCCGTAGATCTGGGCCACCACGTAGACGAAGGAGCACAAAACAGCAGACAGTGCCGCGATCCGGCGCGGCCAGCGGCCTCCGTAGCGCATCTGAAAGTAGTCCGGCACGGTGTACAAGTCCAGGCTGCGCAAGTAGGGCACCACCAGCAGCGCGATGAGGCAAAAGCCACCGGTCCAACCCATGAGGTAGGCCATGCCACCCGGGGCCCCCGGCGTGCCTGAGAAACCCTGCAAGTACAGCGCCCCAGCCAAGCTGATGAAGGAGGCCGCGCTCATCCAGTCGGCAGCGGTGGCCATGCCGTTGTACATCGCGGGGATGCGGCGCCCGGCCACGTAGTACTCGTGCGGGTCGCTGGTACGGCACCAGATGCCCACGACCGCGTACATCATCACCGAGGCGAAAAGAAACAAGGGGCCCAACCAGCGCCGCGACAGACCCGCCTCTTCGGCCTGCAGCAGGCCCGCGAGGGCCAGCAGCAGCACCAGGATGTACAGCAGCAGGTTGCGGTGCAGGCGGCCGACGGGATAGGCCTCGGCAGTCGACGGCTCAGGCTGTGACATCCGCCGCCCTCCCCGGTTCAGGCCGCGGCGAGGCGCTGCCAGGTGTCGATCACGCTGTCGGGGTTGAGCGAGATCGATGCAATCCCCTCTTCCGCCAGCCATTGCGCCAGGTCGGGGTGGTCGCTGGGCCCTTGCCCGCAGATGCCCACGTACTTGTCCTGCTCACGGCAGGCAGTGATGGCCATCTTGAGTAGTGCCAGCACCGCCGGATCACGCTCGTCAAAGTCGTGCGCCAAGAGCTCCAAGCCGGAATCGCGGTCTAGCCCCAGGGTGAGCTGGGTCAGGTCGTTGGAGCCGATCGAGAACCCATCGAAGTGCTGCAGGAAGTCATGGGCCAGGATGGCATTGCTGGGAATCTCGCACATCATGATGATTTTGAGGTCGTTCTCGCCCCGCTTGAGGCCGAACTTGGCTAGCAGCGACACCACCCGCTCGGCTTGGCTCACGGTGCGCACAAAGGGCACCATGACCTGCACATTGGTCAGGCCCATTTCGCCGCGCACTCGCTTGAGCGCTTCGCACTCCATGGCAAAGGCCTCCCCGAAATCCGCACTGATATAGCGAGCCGCGCCGCGAAAACCCAGCATGGGGTTTTCTTCCTCGGGTTCGTAGCGCGAGCCGCCGATCAGCTTGCGGTACTCGTTGGACTTGAAGTCAGACAGGCGCACGATGACCGGCTTGGGCCAGAAGGCGGCGGCAATCGTAGCCACCCCTTCCGCCACCTTGTCGACATAAAAGGCACGCGGCGAGGCATGGCCGCGTGCCACCGACTCCACCGCCTTTTTGAGGTCTTGGTCGACGTTGGGGTAGTCGAGGATGGCCTTGGGGTGCACCCCGATGTTGTTGTTGATGATGAACTCCAGCCGCGCCAGGCCCACGCCCTCATTGGGCAGTTGGGCGAAGTCGAAGGCGAGCTGGGGATTGCCAACGTTCATCATGATCTTGGTCTTGATGGGGGGCATGACGCCCCGCTGCACCTCGGTGACCTCGGTCTCGAGCAGGCCGTCGTAGATGCGACCGGTGTCGCCCTCGGCGCAGGAAACGGTGACCAGGGTGCCGTCCTTGAGGGACTCCATCGCATCACCGCAGCCGACCACCGCCGGAATGCCCAACTCGCGGGCGATGATGGCCGCGTGGCAGGTGCGCCCGCCCCGGTTGGTGACGATGGCGCTGGCGCGCTTCATCACCGGCTCCCAATTGGGGTCGGTCATGTCGGCCACCAACACGTCACCGGGCTGAACGCTGTCCATCTCGGACAAGTTGTGAACGATACGTACCGGGCCGGTGCCGATCTTCTGGCCAATGGCCCGGCCCTCGGCCAGCACCGCGCCCTTGCCCTTGAGCTTGTATTTCAGCTCGGCCTTGCCCTGAGCCTGGCTCTTGACCGTCTCCGGGCGCGCCTGAAGGATGTAGAGCTCACCGTCCTGGCCGTCCTTGCCCCATTCAATGTCCATGGGGCGTCCGTAGTGCTTCTCGATGAGCACCGCATAGCGGGCCAGCTGCTGCACATCGGCGTCGCTGAGGCAATAGCGGTTGCGCTGCTCCAGCGGGACGTCCAGTGTCTGGACCAGCTTGCCGCTGGCCGCCTTTTCCTCGGGCGTGGCGAAGACCATCTGGATCAACTTAGAGCCCAGATTGCGGCGGATCACCGACTGCTTGCCCGCGGCCAGCATGGGCTTATGGACATAGAACTCGTCGGGGTTGACCGCGCCCTGCACCACTGTTTCGCCCAGCCCGTAACTGGCCGTGATGAAAACCACCTCTTCGAAGCCGGACTCGGTGTCGATGGTGAACATCACACCCGCGGCGCCCAGGTCCGAGCGCACCATCCGCTGCACGCCTGCCGACAGGGCCACATCGGCATGGGCAAAGCCCTTGTGCACCCGGTAGCTGATCGCGCGGTCGTTATAGAGCGAGGCAAAGACCTCCTTCATCTTGTGCAGCACCTGCTCGATGCCCACCACATTGAGGAAGGTCTCCTGCTGCCCCGCGAAGGACGCATCGGGCAGGTCTTCCGCGGTAGCCGACGAGCGCACCGCAAAGCTGGCCTGGGCGTTGCCGCCACACAGGGTGTCGAACGCCACGCGAATGGCGGCTTCGAGGTCAGCCGGGAAGGGCTGGGCCTCGACCCAGCCGCGGATCTCGGCGCCGGCGGCGGCCAGGGCCCGAACGTCCTCGGTGTCGAGGGCATTGAGCCGCGCCTGGATACGGGCTGCCAGCCCCCCTTCGCCGAGGAATTGCCGGAAGGCATGGGCGGTGGTGGCAAAGCCCGTCGGGACCTTCACACCGCCGGGCAGCTGGGAAATCATCTCGCCGAGGCTGGCGTTCTTGCCACCGACCGACTCGACGTCACTCATCCTCAGATTTTCAAAGGGCACGACCAATGCGGTCGCCTCGAAACGTGCAGACATGGGGGAGCTCCGGAGTTTAAAAACGGGGAAGCGCCGCCTGTGAGCGTCGACCGGCGGCGGGCCGGGACACTGGGGGCGGGCGAGCCTGCGGCCGAGGCGAAGAGCCGATCTTGTGCTTGTACTTGTGGACGGCTGACGTGCATCGAACGGGCGGGGGCAGGCGGTGTTCGGATAATGGGGCCATTGTAGGGTCCGATCTGGCGGCCAGCCGCCGCTTTTCGGTCACCGTCCCATCGCCAATTTCGAAGCCAGCTTTCGCTCCCCACGTCATATCCCCCGCCATGGCCCAGCGCACCGTTTTTTTTATCTCCGACGGCACCGGCATTACCGCCGAAACCTTCGGCAACGCCATCTTGGCGCAGTTTGAAATCCAGCCCCGACACGTACGCCTGCCCTTTGTCGACTCGGTGGACAAGGCGCATCAGGCGGTGCGTCAGGTCAATCATGTGGCCGAGCTGGAGGGCCAACGACCCATCGTCTTCACCACCTTGGTGAACATGGAGGTGCTGCGGGTGATCGAGGCGGGCTGCAAGGCGATGCTGCTGGACATGTTCGGCACCTTCGTGCGGCCCCTGGAGATCGAGCTGGGCATCAAGTCCAACCATCGTGTCGGGCGCTTTTCGGACGCCAGCAAAAGCCAGGCCTACCACGACCGGATCGAGGCCATCAACTTCAGCCTGGCCCATGACGACGGCCAGAGCAACCGCGACCTGGCCGGCGCGGACGTGATCCTGGTGGGGGTGAGCCGCAGCGGCAAGACGCCCACGTCGCTTTATTTGGCGATGCAGTACGGGTTGAAAGCGGCCAACTACCCGCTGATCCCGGAGGACTTCGAGCGCCAGCAGCTGCCCCAGGCACTTGTGCCGTTCAAGCGAAAGATCTTCGGCCTGACCATTCAGCCTGAGCGGCTCTCGGAGATCCGCAACGAGCGGCGGCCCAATTCACGCTATTCGGCGCTGGACAACTGTCGCATGGAGGTGGCCGAAGCCGAGGCGATGATGCGCCGCGCCGGCATCCGCTGGCTGTCGACGACCACCAAGTCGATCGAGGAGATTGCGACCACGATCTTGCAAGAGGTGCGGCCGGAGCGGTTGGAGTACTGAAGCCGGCTGAGGGGACACCAGGTAAGGGGGCCGGGCGACCCACTCGCCCCGGCACGACCTGCCACGCGCCGAAGTACAGGCGCCGTCTCAGAGAGATCAAGATGAAAGCTTGGCGGGCGTCGTTCCGTTCAACGCACCCGTTAGAGCAGTCCCCCACGCCGGAGGGAGGTGGCCTCCATGTTCCGAAGTGGAAATCATATTCTTCACCGACTCGCGAATCGAAACCTCCTGGAGTCGGGCCAGACCACCCTCGCTATCTCGGATCGGCACAGCGCCATCCACTGGCGCGCTCTCGGCGCTACCCAGCCCGGCGAAGACCGCGACCACCCAGGGCGCCGGCGCTGCGGTGCCCTGGCGGCTGGCGCTTTGGGCGGCCTGCATGGCATAGCCGGCCACCAGATCAGGGCCGAAGGCGTCGCACAAGCCAGCGGTCATGGCCTGGACCTGCCCAGCAAAGCGCTGGCGCCCCTCGGCGCTTTTCGCGAGGGCGTCCTCCCCTGCGTTGAAGCGATTGAAAGCCGCCTGGACAACGCTGCGCTGGACCACCTGGTCATCCTGCCCGCTGCCCTCTCGCATTTGAGTCAGGCCCATATCCCGGGTTCGCTGGCGGACCGACTTGAGGCCTTCCGCGCCAGACAGGCCGCCGCTCCAGACTGTGGCGACGGCATCCCGGACCCCTTGGGGCAAGGCCCTGTCCTGGGCCTCTCTTGTCGCCTTACCCTGGAGCTGGGCCGCGGTGGGCG
>NZ_JARXAB010000144.1 GCF_029866045.1 Ramlibacter sp.
GGGCCTGGTGGCCTCGCCCAAGACGCCGCCCGCCGTCGCAAACAAGATTCATGCGGCCATTTCCGAGGCGCTCAAGCGCCCCGAGGCGGCGCGCGACATCAAGGGCCTGGACGTGCGTGACCTGATCATCAGCACACCGGCCGAGGCGGTCCGCTTCACCCGTGAAGAAAAGGCCCGTTGGGGTGGTGTGATCCGCTCCACCGGCACCACTGCGGACTGATTCACCCGAAAGTTGAGAACCCCATGCACGCGCCTATCAATGTCACCGCCAACTGGAAAGCCGCTGAAGTCATGCGGCGCACCCCGGAGTGGACACACACCCTTTCGAGCGGCGAGATTGTGGAAATCCAGGCCGCATTGGCCGAGGCGAAGCGGCGCGGCAAGAGCATGGCCGACCTCGAGCAAGAGGATTTCCCCCTGCCGACCCTGGCGCGCGTGCTCGATCACGCACGCCAGGTGCTCGAGGACGGCCTCGGCCTGTTCCTGCTGCGTGGATTTCCGGTCGAACAGCACACCAAGGCCGAACTGCGCTTGATTTACTGGGGCATCGGCAAGCACATGGGTACCGCCGTCACCCAAAGCAGCAATGGCGACATCCTGGGTGATGTGCGCAATATGAATGTCGACCTCAATAGCGCCAGCGGCCGCGGCTACACCTCCAACCAGAAGCTCACCTATCACACCGATACCTGTGACGTGGTGGGCCTGTTCGTGCTGCGCACCGCCAAGGCCGGCGGCCTCAGCATGATCTGCAGCTCGGTGGCGGTTCACAACGAAATCGCCAGGCGCCGTCCCGACTTGCTCGAGGTGCTGTACCAGCCCTTCACCTGGAGCTGGCAGGGTCAGGAGGAGCCGGGCGGCTCGCCCCATTACCTGCAGCCGGTCTTCAACATGCACGAGGGCAAGTTCTCCTGCCGCTACGTGCGCACGCACATCATCTCGGCGCAGCGCTTCCCCGACGTGCCGCGCCTGACCCCGATCCAGGAGGAGGCCTTGGCCTTGCTCGACAGCCTGGCCGGCAGCGACGAGTTCCACTTCTCCACGATGTTCGAGACGGGCGACATTCAGTACATCAACAACCATGTGCTGCTTCACTCGCGTACCGCATTCGAAGACTTTGACGAGGAGGACCGCCGCCGTCACCTGCTGCGCATGTGGATGTCGGTGCCCAACTCCCGGGCCCTCAGCCCGTCGATGGCGACCATCTATCGCGACCAGCGCCCCGGCGCCGTTCGCGGGGGCTTTCCCTCACGCACCGGCAAGGTCATTTACGAAACCGTCGGCGCGCTCGAGTAATGGGCGCGCCGCTGTACGACGCTGAGCGCAGGACGCTGTCGATGGCTTTGGTGGGCGACGCCATGATCGCCCGCGCCCTGAGCCCGCACCAGGAGCCGGCCTTTCTTGCGCTGGCTGAGGTGCTGCAGTCGTCCGACGTGACCTTTGCCAATCTGGAAACCACGGTGCGCGAGGCCCAGGAGGGGTGGTCTAACTTCACCCAGGGCACGCCCATGAGCACCGCCCCTGAGCTGCTCGAGGAACTGCGCTGGATGGGGGTCGATGTGGTGTCCCTGGCCAACAACCACACCACCGACTACGGGCCGACGGGTCTGGTCGCCTGCATGGACCACCTGCGCGCCCATCGCATGCCGTACGCGGGTGCAGGCCGCACGCTGATGGAGGCACGTAAGCCCGTGTATGTGGACACCGCCAACGGCCGGGTGGCCTTGGTGGCCGCCACTGCTTTTTTCCGCCCGTGGAACCGGGCCGCGGATTCGCGCCCGGACAGCCCGGGCCGCCCAGGCATCAGCCCCTTGGGCTTTTCCACCGGCTACACGGTCGACGAGGCCTCGCTGGAGGCCTTGCGCCGGGCGAGCGACATGCTGGGCATGAGCCAGGAGCGTGTGCGACACCGCTCGATGTTCTACAGCGCCAGTGAGGCGCCGGCCGACGACGCCAACAGCGTGATGTTTCTCGGCTCCAAGTTTCAGCGCGGCGCGCAGGCCGGCACCACGACCCGTGCGAACAAGGACGACGCGCAGGACATCTTGCGCTGGATCGCCGAGGCCCGCAGCCAGGCCGACTGGGTGATTTTTTCCTTCCACAACCACGAGTTCGGCAGCGATGGTCGTCTGACCGCCCCTACCGAGGTGGAGCTCGGCGAGCCAGCGCGCTTTGCGCTGGAGTTCGGCCGCCAGGCGGTGGAGGCGGGTGCCGACGTGGTGGTGGGTCATGGCCCGCACCTGGTCATGGGCGCCGAGATCCACCAGGGCCGGCCGATCTTTCACAGCCTGGGCAACTTCATCTTCCAGAACGAGGCGATCGGTGCCTTTCCCGCCGAGGCTTATGCCCGCTTTGGGCTCGGGCCCACCGCCACCCCCTCGGAGTTTCTTGACGCGCGCACCGGCAAAGACACGCGGGGCTTTCCGGCCTCGCCCGAGTTCTGGCAAGGCTGCGCGGCGACTTGCGAGTTTGAGGCGGGCCGGCTGGCCCGCGTGCGCTTGCTCCCGCTCGACCTCGGGCATGGTCGTCCGCGCGCACAGCGGGGCCGGCCCTTGCTGGCCCAGGGCGAGGTGGCGGACGCCGTCCTCGGGCGCATCGAGCGGCTGTCGCAGCCCTATGGCACTCGCTTCGCGCGGGAGGGCGACACCCTGGTGATGCGATTGCCCGCATGACGCGGCCCCGTGTTGCTGTTCTCGATGACTACGAGGGCCTGGCGCTCGCCTCGGCGGATTGGTCTGTGCTCGAGGGACACTGCGAGGTGGATGTCATCGCCCGCAAACTGGCGGTTCCGGACGAGGCGGCGCGCGTGCTGGCGCCCTATGCGGTGCTTTGCCATTTGCGGGAACGCACCGCCATGCCAGCGCAGCTCATTGAACAATTGCCTCAGCTGCAGTTCATGACCGTCACCGGGCGTGCGCATCGCACGCTCGACCTGGCAGCTGCGACGCGGTGTGGTGTTCTGGTCTCCCATGTTTCGCATGACCAGGAGGGCAGCCAGGCGACGCCGGAGCTGGCCTGGGGCTTGATCCTCGCGGCGGCGCGCCGCATCGTCAGCGCCGACGCGTCCATCCGCCGCGGCGCTTGGGACACCACCCCGGGAATCTTGCTGGAGGGCAAGACCCTGGGCCTGCTCGGGCTGGGCCGCATCGGTCAGAGCATGGCACGGATTGGTCAGGCCTTTGGCATGCGGGTCATCGCCTGGAGCCAAAACCTCACCCCGGACCAGGCCGCAGCCCATGGTGCCGAGTGGGTGCCCCGCGAGGCGCTGTTTCGGCAAAGCGATGTGCTGAGCATTCACCTGGTGCTGAGTGACCGCTCCCGGCGCACCGTGGATACGCAGGAACTGTCCTGGATGAAGCCCGAAGCGATTCTGGTCAATACCTCGCGCGGACCCATCGTCAATGAGGCGGCGCTGGTCGAGGCCCTGGCACAGCGCCGCATTGGCGCGGCCGGCCTGGACGTCTTTGAGCAAGAGCCCTTGCCGGGGGCGCATCCCCTGCGTGGCCTGGACAACGTGGTGCTCACCCCACATGTGGGCTATGTCACCCGCGACAGCCTGGCCAAGTTCTACCGCGCCACGGTTACGGGCTTGCAGGCCTACTTTCAGGGGGCCCCGATCAAGCTGCTCAATCCGGAGGCGCTGGCTTGGCCCGGCCGCTCGGCTACCAGCGCATCAGCCGGATAGGGCTGCAGGAAGTCCCCACTCTGCTTGGGGCCCGCCTGCAGCCAGTCGTCGTAGCGATCAGGCGGCAAGATGACGATCATTCGCTTTTCTTCGCCGGGCTTGTGAAACTGCTGCATCAGCGGATGCGGGTCGGCGTTGATGGTGAGCAGGGTGAAGCTGTGAAGCGGCTCGCCGGTGGTTGGGTTCTTCCACCAGGACCACAGGCCCGCCACACCCAGGGGCTGGCCGTCCGCGGCGCGAATTCGGGTGGGTACCGCCTTGCCGCTGCGCCAGTCGGGCTCGAAGAAGGCGTCCACCGGAATGATGCAGTGCTGGGCCCGTCGCCAGGCGTCACGAAAGCTGGGCTTTTCGGCCACCGTCTCGCTGCGGGCGTTGTAGGTGTGGCGGGCTATCTTGGTGTCACGTGACCAAGCCGGGACAAGGCCGAAGCTGCCCACCTGGGCTTCGCGCGACGGTACCGCCGCATCGCCCACGTCGGCCTGAGGGTGGCGCCGCACAAAGGTGCTCAGGTAGCCCGGCCACACGTCGCGCCGGGCCAGCTCGCTGGGTAAATCGACACCGAACTGCTGGCGGAGCTTGACCCGGTCGTGGGTGGATTCGTAGTGAGCGCACATGGCTGGCGGAACCTCAGCGGCCCCTGGCGGGCGGCGCGAACATGGCCTGCAAGGTCTGCAGTGTCGCTGCCAGGGTGGGTGCGCGCAGCGCCCCCATGCGCTTGACCAGCCGAACACGGTCGAGGGTGCGAATCTGGTCGAGGACGATCAGTCCCTGCTTGCCTTGAAAACCCACCGGAACCCGAAAACCCGCCGGCCTCGAGCCGGTGGTCATGGGGGCCACGATGACGGTTTGCAGGTGCTCGTTCATCTCCTGGGGAGAGATGACGACGCAGGGTCGGGTCTTCTGGATTTCACGGCCAACCGTCGGGTCTAGTTGGGCGAGCCAGATTTCACCGGTCTTCACCATGTGAGGTCCGCGTCCGCCTGGTTGCCGAACTCGGGCCAGACCAATGCATCTTGGCCGTCCTGCGCGAGGCGCTTTGCGTCTTCGGCCCAGCCTTCACGCAGATTGCGCTGGACAGGGCGGATTTCGATGACGCCGTCGCGCACCTGCAGGTCGGCCTTTCCCTCCAGACCTAGCTGGGCGAGGATGGGCTTTGGAATCAGGATGCCTTGTGAGTTTCCCATCCGGCGAATTGTGACTTGCATGGCGTGCCTTCCTCTGGCAATGGAAGCACAATGGTAGCACCGGCCTGCCGGCGGACGGGGGATGCTGGCTGGGCTTAGGCGCGCCGGACCGCGCCGTGCTATATCACGCGCCGGACCGCGCCGGTGCACCGTTACCGCCCGCAACCTGCCAGCTTTTGCGCAGGGGCCAGCCAGTGGACAATGGGACACCTGTCGCTCTGCACCCGACGAGACCCCGCATGAACGCTCCTGCCGACTCTGCTGCTTTCGCTCCCCTCGTTTCACCCCGCGCGGTGCCCGAGGCCTTCCTGGCCGAGCTGCGTGCACGCTTTGGCGCGCAGTGTTCCACCGCCTTGGCCGTGCGGGAGCACCATGGCCGTGACGAGTCGGTCTATGTGGACATGCCGGCGCCCGCAGCGGTGGTGTTTGCCGAGAGCACGCGGGATGTGCAAGACGCGGTGCAGCTGTGCGCCCGCCACCAGGTGCCCGTGATTCCCTTCGGCATCGGCTCCTCGCTCGAGGGGCACCTGCTGGCAGTGCAGGGCGGTATCAGCCTCGATCTTTCGCGCATGAACCAGGTGCTGTCGATCAACGCCGAAGACCTGACGGTGACGGTGCAGCCCGGTGTCACTCGCAAGCAACTCAACGAAGAACTCAAGTCCACCGGTCTCTTCTTTCCCATCGACCCCGGCGCCGACGCCACCCTCGGAGGTATGTGCGCCACCCGCGCCAGCGGCACCAACGCGGTTCGCTACGGCACCATGCGCGAGAACGTGCTGGCCCTGGAGGTGGTGACCGCTCGGGCCGAGGTCATTCGCACCGGCACCCGCGCCCGCAAGTCCAGCGCCGGCTATGACCTCACCCGCCTGATGGTGGGCAGTGAAGGCACCCTGGGCGTCATGACCGAAATCACCCTGCGCATTTACCCCTTGCCCGAGGCGATCCTGGCAGCCATCTGCTCCTTTCCCAGCATTGCCGATGCGGTGCACACGGTGATCGAGATCATTCAACTGGGCGTGCCCATCGCCCGTGTGGAGCTGCTCGATGGCAAGACGGTGGCAATGGTCAACCGCCACGCCAAGCTCTCGCTGCGAGAAGAGCCAATGCTGCTGATGGAGTTTCATGGCTCGCCCGCCGGCGTGAAGGAGCAGGCCGAGACGGTGCAAGACCTGGCCAGCGGCCATGGCGGCCAGGCCTTTGAGTGGGCCACCACGCCCGAGGAACGCACCCGCCTGTGGACTGCGCGGCACAACGCCTACTTTGCCGGCGTGCAAAGCCGACCCGGCTGCCGCGCCATCAGCACCGACACCTGCGTGCCGATCAGCCGCCTGGCCGAGTGCCTGCTCGATTCAGCGGCGGAGGCCGACGCCAGCGGTATCACCTACTTCCTTGTCGGCCATGTGGGCGATGGCATCTTCCACTTCGGCTACCTGGTGGACCCGCGAGACGCCAAAGAGCTGGCGCTGGCCGAGGACCTCAATCACAAGCTGGTGTCCCGCGCCCTGCGCCTGGGCGGCACCTGCACCGGCGAGCACGGCGTGGGTCTGCACAAGATGGACTTTCTGCGCGAGGAGGCCGGCCTGGGTGCGATCGACATGATGCGCGCCATCAAGCAGGCGCTGGACCCGGACAACATCCTCAACCCGGGGAAAATCTTCGCGGCCTGAGGCGGCTCTGACGCGGGTCTGAGGTGGGTCTGAGGTGGGTCTGATTCGGTCCTGAGTGCGGCCCCCGGCCTCAGAGCGCCAAGATCAACCGCGCTCCCAGCCCGATGAACACCAGGCCCGCGACTCGGTCGAGCCACAGGCCGGCGCGCGGCCAGCGCTGCAGCCACTGCCCGACACTGCCCGCAAAGTAGCCAAGTAGCCCAAAGAGAAGCGCCGCCTGTGCGGTGAAGGCCAGGCCCAGGGCCGTCATCTGCCAGGCCACCGGGCCCTGTCCGACCCGCACGAACTGCGGCAGGAAGGCGAGGAAGAACAGGATCACCTTGGGGTTGATCGCATTGGCAAGCAGCCCTTGTGCGAAGAGGGCTCGGAGACCGGCCGTACCGGTCTCGGCTGCGCCCGCCTCCACTGCCAGCTGCCCCTGGCTGCGCAGGCTCTTGACCCCCAGCCATACCAGGTAGGCGCCGCCCACGACCTTTAGCGCGGTGAGGGCCAGGGGCGATGCGGCCACCAGGGCGCTTACCCCCACCACCGCCAGCAGGGTGTGACTCAGGCACCCCAGGGCGCAGCCCAGACCAAAGGCGATGCCTTGACGGCGGCCCCGCGAGACGCCGATCCCCAGCACCATGAGGTTGTCCGGACCGGGGGAGGCGGTGACGGCCACGGCGGCGAGCAGGAATCCGAGAAGCTGTTCCGGGCTGAGCATGTGGGGATGCTAGCGGCTCTGACGGTGAGGGCGATCCGTGGCCTCTGACGCGGATGCAAACGCAAACGCAAACGCAAAAGCGACCGCAGACGAAGACGCAGACGAAGACGAAGACGAAGACGCACAGACATTCGCCATACGGCGTATTGACTCCAATGATCAATCTGCTGTCCTGTGCATAATGGTCCAGTTCCCACATCACTCAGGAGACACCATGAAGAAGTATTTCACTCACCTTGGCGCCGCTACTGCACTGCTGGCCCTGGTTTCTGTTTCCCAGACCGTGCATGCGCAGGCCAAGGCGGCACCGGCTTCAGGCCCTTTCGGCGAAGCGGCTTACCTGGCCACGACCTTTAAGAACGGGAGCGACCCATCGCTGCGCCCGGCCGCCCTGCGCCTGACCGGCGGCATGGATGTCATCAGTGGCCTGGCCGTTGAGGGCCTGTTGGGCTTCGGCGTCACGGACAGCACCAGCGGCACCAAACAGGCCAAGCTTTCCACCTTGGCTGGCGTGTATGTCAGGCCGCATGCCGAGTTGGCCCCTGGCCTCGAGGTGTATGCCCGCGCTGGCTTTGCGAACATGGCCTGGAGCACTCAGTCCGGCAGCGCCGCTGCGGTCAAGAGCAATGGCAACAGCGCTGGCTATGGCGTGGGGCTCAGCTACAAGGTGGCCGACAAGATCAACGCGGGTATCGACTACATGTCCTACTACAACAAGGACAGCGTCAAGCTCACTGGCTTTGCCCTGTCCGTCGGCATGAAGTTCTGAGGGCGTCCGAGTCCCGCCCGGTAGCCATCGGCCACATCCGCGTCTTGCGCGATTGCAGGTCAGACAAGATCCCCGCCTTGAGCGGGGATCGCTGTTTGGGGCCCACTGCGAGTGGCTTGACCGGCGTCAAGTTCAAACTCATTGGCAGGCCTAGCATGGCATCTCTAAGGAGATTGCCATGACCTCACACCTGACCCCTGGCCAAAAGGCTCAGCTCACCGCTGACCTCGAGCAGCATGAGCGGGCGCTGCGTGCGCAGCTGGACTTTCACTTGCACGGGCAGTCCCGGGTGGACCGCGCGGCCGATGTCCTCAGCCAGGACAACGACGACCCGGCCCAGCGGCGGTCCGAGCAGGCGGTGTCCGCGGCACTAGGCGAGCAGGAGCGTGCCGAGCTTGACGCAGTGGTTCAGGCCCTCAGCCTGGCCAGGGGTGGGCGCTACGGGCTGTGCCAACGCTGTA
Source organism: Ramlibacter sp. (assembly GCF_029866045.1). Taxonomy (GTDB): domain Bacteria; phylum Pseudomonadota; class Gammaproteobacteria; order Burkholderiales; family Burkholderiaceae_C; genus Ramlibacter. Next base: position 8,470 of record NZ_JARXAB010000144.1, read on the forward strand.
GCGCTGACATTCCGTTCGAGCGCCTGCGGGCCTGCCCCTGGGCCCTTCAATGTGTGCCCTGTGCATCGGCCGCCTGATCCAGTCGCAGGTTTGTCACAGAGATCAGCTAGCCTGTCCAAGTCAATCTGACTTTGGGATGCTTGCCTGATGAACTCTTTCGTTGCTCGACTGCGCTTCGCGCTCGCCAGCCTGTCGCTGCTCTGCGCTGCGGCGGCAGCCACCGCCCAGCCCTTCTCCTTCGTCGCCCTCGGTGACCATCCTTACGGCCCGCCGGCGCAGTCCTACCCGCCCTACCAGGCGCTGATCGACCGTATTAACCAGCTCGACCCGGCCTTCTCGGTGCATGTGGGCGACTTCAAGGCCGGCTCCACCCTCTGCAGCGACGAGGAGTCCACCAACCAGCTGGCGCACTTCCAGCGCTTTGCCGGCGCGGTGGTCTACACCCCCGGCGACAACGAATGGACCGATTGCCACCGGGCCAATAACGGCGGCTACAACCCCCTGGAGCGTCTGACCGCCCTGCGCCAGCGCTTTTTCGCCGAGGGCCGCTCGCTCGGTCAGCGGCCGATCACGGTGGAGAACCAGTCCCGGCTCATGCCCGCCCATGCCCGCTACATCGAGAACCAGCGCTGGCAGCACCAGGGAGTGGTCTTTGCCACGCTGCATATGGTGGGCAGCAACAACAACTTCGAAACCCGCGACCCGGCAGCGGTGGCCGAGTTCTTTGACCGTGACGCGGCCAACGCCGCCTGGCTGGAGGCCGCCTTTGATCAGGCCCGCCGTGTGGATGCGCAAGCCCTGGTGCTGGCGTTCCAAGCCGACGTGCTGGAGGTGAAGACACCTTTCGAAGACTTTCCCGGCTGGTCGGGTTTTCAGCGCGTCATCGCCCGCACCCTGCTGCCCTTGGCACAGCGCTGGGGCCGTCCGGTGCTGGTCATTCATGGCGACAGCCACAGGTTCCGCATTGACCAGCCTTTTACCTTTGACCGCAAGCCCCTGGCGAACGTCACCCGCCTGATCGTGCCTGGCGAGCGTGATGTGCGTGCTGTGCGGGTGTCGGTCCAGCCCGGCGGCCGCTTCGGCTTCGAGCTGGTTGCGGCTGGCGAGGGCGCTGCGGGCAGCAAGTAGGCCGGTGCCTTGCGGTCTGGCTCAGGCGCTGAGACTCAGACCGGCGCCCAGCGCTGACCGAACAACGCCGAGGACATGGACAGCACATCGAGGTCGATGCCGCCCTCGATGTAGCTGCTGGTCTGCGGCTCGCGGGCGGCACCGGCGGCCACCAGCAGCGGCCACAGGTGCTCGGTGGTCGGGTGGGCGCGTTGGGCCCCTGGCGCCTCCTCCATGATGGCCTGCAAACGCGTGAGCGAACCCGACTCCACCACCTCTTGAACCCAGGCCGGGAAGGCCAGCGCGTAGCCGCCTGCGCCGCCATGCTCGGCTGCGCCTTTGCGCGAACCAAAAACATCTTGCAGGTTGTGCGTCAGGCTGCCAGAGCCCAGCACCAAGATGCCCTCGTCCGCCAGCGGCGCGAGGGCCCGCCCGAACGCCCAGGCGCCGGGTCCGTCGAGGCCGGCGGGCAGGGAGACCGGCACCACGGGCACATCGGCCTCGGGGTACATGTGCATCAGGGGCACCCAGACACCGTGGTCGAGGCCGCGGTCCTCGTCGAGTTCGGCGGGCCAGCCGGCCTGGCTCAGGCAGGCAGCGGCCCGGGCTGCGACCTCGCGCTCGCCGGGGGCAGGGTATTGCAGCCGGTACAGGGCTTCGGGAAAGCCGCCGAAGTCATGGATGGTCTCTGGGCGGGCCGATGCGCCCACCACAGGGCGCCGCGTCATCCAGTGCGGCGAGACCACGGCGATGGCCCGGGGCCGGGGCAACTCACGCGCCAGCGCAGCCAGCCGCGGGCCGGCAATGCCGGGCTCAAGCGCGAACATGGGCGAACCATGCGAGACGAAGAGGGTGGGCAGGCGCGGGGGCGTTTGGCTGTAAGGGGTCGGGGTGGGGATCAACATGAGGTCTTGGACGGGGCGCTGGGTCGGTGAGCTTGGACGGAAGTCGAATCAGCGCAAAAAACTGACTCACGCGAACAGGTTTGCGTTGGCCCGCCGCTTCACTGGCGCGCCAGCCTTTCAAGTATGCACCGGCTTGGGCACCTCTTTATCCACTCCCTCGAAGGCCCCCGAGGGGGATGATCCACCCCACACTATGATGGTCGTCGGATGAGCGTTTCATCGCGCTCAAATTTCCGGCCGGGGCTTGTCCTCCTGAGATGCGAGCTTGAAGATGAGCAAACAACACAAAATAGTCATTGTGGGCGGCGGCGCGGGTGGTCTGGAACTTGCCACCCGCCTGGGTCATGCCTACGGCCGCCGCAAGCGCGCGCTCATCACCCTGGTCGACAAAAACCGCACCCATATTTGGAAGCCCAAGCTGCACGAGATCGCATCGGGCAGCATGGACGTGGGCGACCACGAGGTCGACTACATGGCCCAGGCGCATTGGCACCACTTCACCTTTCGCATCGGTGAGCTCAAGGGCCTGGACCGCGTCAACAAGACCATCGAGCTTGCGCCCTATCTGGACGAGGATGGTCGGGCCGTGACGCCCACGCAGCACATTGACTACGACACGCTGGTCATTTGTATCGGCAGCTTGAGCAACGACTTCGGAACCCCGGGCGTCAAGGCGCACGCGCTGAAGTTAGAAACGCAGCACGATGCCAAGTCGTTTCACTCCCGGATGGTCAATGCCTGCATCCGTGCGCATAACCAGGCGGGGGTCATTCACAAGCGGCAATTGCATGTGGCCATCATCGGCGCGGGCGCAACCGGCGTGGAGTTGGCCGCGGAGCTGCACCGCACCACGCGCGAGGTGGTGGCCTTCGGGCTGGACCGCATTGATGCAGACAAGGACATCAAGGTCAGCTTGATCGAGGCGGCAGACCGCATCTTGCCGGCTTTGCAGCCGCGCTTGTCTCAGGCCACGGAGCACCTGCTGGCCCGCCTGGGCGTTCAGGTGCACACCAGCTCCAGGGTCATGGCGGTCATGCCCACAGGCATTCGCCTGGCCGATGGCCGCGAAATCGAATCAGAACTGGTGGTGTGGGCCGCTGGGGTGAAAGCACCGGATTTCTTGAAGGAGTTTGCCGGGCTGGAGACCAACCGCATCAACCAGCTGGTGGTGAACGACACGCTTCAGACCACGCGCGACCCCGATATTTTTGCC
>NZ_JARXAB010000116.1 GCF_029866045.1 Ramlibacter sp.
CAAATTGCCGCCGAGATCAAAGTCCGTGAAGAGCAGGTGCGCACCGCCGTCGACCTGCTCGACCAAGGCTCCACCGTCCCCTTCATCGCCCGTTATCGCAAGGAGGCCACCGGGGGCCTCGACGACATCCAGTTGCGCGAGCTCGAAGCTCGCCTGTCCTACCTGCGCGAACTGCAAGACCGGCGCGAGACCGTACTGGCCAGCATCCGTGAGCAGGGCAAGCTCACCCCCGAGCTGCAAGCTGCCATCGAAGCTGCGCCGACCAAGCAGGAACTCGAAGACCTGTACCTGCCCTACAAGCCCAAGCGCCGCACCAAGGGACAGATCGCCCGCGAGGCCGGGCTCGAGCCGCTGGCCGATTTGCTCTTTGCCGACCTCACGCGGGACCCACAGGTGGAGGCGCAGCCCTTTGTGAAAGCCGAGAAAGGCGAGGGCGGCGAAGACTTCACCACCGTGCCCGCGGTGCTAGACGGGGTGCGCGACATCCTCTCCGAGCGCTGGGCCGAAGACCCCGCCTTGGTGCAGTCCCTGCGCGAATGGCTGTGGACCGAGGGCCTGCTCAAATCCAAGCTCGCGGCTGGCAAGGATGAAAACCACCCCGACGTCGCCAAGTTCCGCGACTATTTTGACTAAGACGAGCCGATTGGCCGGGTCCCCTCGCACCGTGCGCTGGCGGTGTTTCGCGGCCGGCAGCTTGAGATTCTGGACGCCAAGCTGGTGCTGCCCATCGAGCCCGAGCCCGGCCAGCCCTCGATCGCCGAGGGCCGCATTGCCCTGCACCTGGGCTGGAGCCACGCCAAGCGGGCCGCCGACGATTTGATTCGCAAATGCGTCACCTGGACCTGGCGGGTGAAACTGTCGCTCTCCACCGAACGCGACCTCTTCACCCGCCTGCGTGAAGACGCCGAGAAAGTAGCCATCAAGGTCTTTGGCGACAACCTGCGCGACCTGCTGCTGGCAGCGCCCGCCGGCCCACGGGTGGTCATGGGCCTGGACCCGGGCATTCGCACCGGCGTGAAGGTGGCCGTGGTGGACGCTACCGGCAAGCTGGTCGACACCAGCACCGTGTTCCCTCACGAGCCGCGCCGCGACTGGGAAGGGTCGCTGCACACCCTGGCCAAGCTGTGCGAGAAGCACGGCGTCAATTTGATTGCGATTGGCAACGGCACCGCCAGCCGCGAGACCGACAAGCTCGCCGCCGATTTGATCAAGCGCCTGGCCACCCTCACCGGGCCGGAGGCCGAACGCTTTGCCGGCCTGCAAAAGGTGGTGGTGTCCGAGGCTGGGGCGTCGGTGTATTCGGCCAGCGAATTCGCCTCCCAAGAAATGCCCGATGTCGACGTAAGCCTGCGCGGCGCGGCCAGCATCGCCCGCCGTCTGCAAGACCCATTGGCCGAGCTGGTGAAGATCGACCCCAAGTCCATCGGCGTCGGCCAGTACCAGCACGATGTGAACCAGTCCGAGTTGGCGCGCCAGTTGGACGCAGTGGTGGAAGACTGCGTGAACGGCGTCGGCGTCGACCTCAACACCGCCTCGGTGCCGCTGCTCTCGCGCGTCTCGGGGCTGTCGGCCACCGTGGCCAAGTCGGTAGTGCGCTGGCGCGAAAGCCATGGTGCCTTCAAAAGCCGCCAGCAACTTTTGGAGGTCTCGGGCCTGGGCCCCAAGACCTTCGAGCAAAGCGCTGGCTTTCTGCGCATTCGCGGTGGTGAGAACCCGCTGGACATGACTGGTGTGCACCCCGAAACCTACCCGGTGGTCGAGAAGATGCTGGGCACCTTGGCCAAGCCGGTGCAAGAGGTAATGGGCCGCGCCGAGATGCTCAAGGCCCTGCGCCCTGAGCTGTTTGCCAACGAGCAGTTTGGCGTCATCACCGTGCGCGACATCCTCGCCGAGCTGGAAAAACCCGGCCGCGACCCGCGACCCGACTTCAAGGTGGCCCGCTTCAACGACGGCGTGGAAGACATTGCCGACCTGCGCGAGGGCATGGAGCTCGAAGGCACGGTGAGCAACGTGGCGCAGTTTGGCGCCTTCATTGACCTGGGCGTGCACCAGGACGGCTTGGTCCATGTGAGCCAGCTCTCGCACAAGTTCGTCACTGATGCACGCGAGGTGGTCAAGACCGGCGACATCGTCAAGGTGCGCGTGCTCGAGGTCGACCCGGTGCGCAAGCGCATCAGCCTGACCATGAAGCTCGGCGCGCCGCAAGGGCAGGGCGGTGGACGGCGCGAGGGCACTGCTCCTGGTGTCGGTGGCGGGCCAGGCCGGGGCGGCGACAACCGCTTCGAACATGCCGCCCGCGGCCAGCGCGCGCCGACGCCGCAAAAGCTCGATTCGGCCATGGCCGGGGCGTTTGCCAAGCTGCAGGGCCTCAAGAAGTAAGCCATGCCCCGCGCCCTTCGCCTCTACGCTGGCCCTGCCGCCCGTCGCCATATTGAGCGGCACGGCCTGCAGCCATCCGACATCGGCGTGGTGCCGGGGGCGGCCGGAGGGCCCAAGGGGCTGATCCTCGGCCCGCTCGACGAATTCATCTTCGGCCGCTGGCTGGCGCAATCGCAGCACCCGGTGGACCTGGTGGCCGCTTCGATCGGCGCCTGGCGCATGGCCACCGCCTGCCTGGACGATCCCATCGCCGCCTTCGGCCGGCTCTCGCATGACTACATCCGCCAGCACCAGGAGCCGCCGCCGGGCCGCAAGATGCCGACGGCTGACCAGATTTCCGAGGGCTTTGCTCAGGGCCTGCACACCTTCTACGAGGGCCGCCTGAGCCAGATCCTCTCGCATCCGCGCTACCGGCTGCATGTGCTGGTCTCGCGCGGCCGCCAGCTTCTGCGCCGGGAGCATCCGCTGGCCACGCCCCTGGGCTATGCCAGTGCCTTTCTGGCCAATGCAGTCCACCGACCGGCGCTGGGGGGCTGGCTGGAGCGGATGGTTTTTAGCAGCGGCGCCGAGCCGGTCGAGATGGGCCGGCTCCCCTTTGCCACGCAAGACTTCCGCACACGCCAGCTGCCGCTGACCGAGGCGAACTTTCACGCCGTGGTACAGGCCAGCTGCTCCATCCCCTTCTTCATGCGCGCGGTGAACGACATTCCCGGCGCGCCGCCTGGCGCTTATTGGGACGGCGGCCTCACCGACTACCACCTGCACCTCAATTACCTTCCGCCGAAGTCCGAAGGGCCCGGTCAGGGCGGGCTGGTGCTGTACCCGCATTTTCAGAAAGCCGTCGTGCCCGGCTGGCTGGACAAAGGCCTGCCTTGGCGGCACCGGTCCAGCGCCTTCCTGGACAACATGCTGGTGGTGGCGCCGGACCCGGCCTGGGTGGCCACGCTGCCCAATGGCAAGCTGCCTGATCGCACCGACTTCACGCGCTACGGCCTGGACCTGGCCGCCCGCGTGGAGGCTTGGACGCGCGCGGTCGACGCGTCACGCCAGCTGTCCGAGGAATTTGAGGCCTGGCTGGCCAAGCCGGACCCGTCCCAGGTGGAGGCCTTGTGAGGCTGGTGCGCGAGGCCGAACCCGCGCGCACCCCAGCACCTGACAGGCCGGCATCTGCGAGCCCCCGCGAGCGCGTGCTCGGCTGGGACCTGCTGCGCGGGCTTTGCGCGCTCACCGTCATGGCCTATCACCTGCTCGGGTGGCAAGACATCGCCCATCTCTCGCCTCTGGGCACCTACGGTGTCTACCTGTTCTTCCTGCTTTCGGGCGCGAGCATGGCCTATGTGTACGACGCCGACCGCGTGGCCACCTGGGGCGGTGCCTGGCGCTTTCTGGTCACGCGCTGGTTTCGGCTGGCACCGCTGTACCTCGTGGCCTGTCTGGTGTTCCTGGCCATGCTGGCCGCGCGCAACGGCTTTTGGGCCTCCGAGATCCCTTTTCGTCTGGCGCTCAACGCCAGCTTCGCCTTCGGCCTGTATGACCCGACCACCTGGGCACTGGCCGTGGGCGGTTGGTCGCTCGGCATCGAGTTCGTTTTTTATTTGGCCTTTCCCTTCCTGATGCAGGCGGCACGCACGCGCGCCGGCCGCTGGGTCACGCTGGCGGCGCTGGTGCTTCTGCAGGCCGGCTGGGTGCTGTCGACGGTGGGCCAGGAGGGGCTGGCCACTGCGGGTGTGGCCTATCACCAGGTGCCTGGCTTCGCCGGCTGGTTCTTTGCGGGGTGCCTGATCGGGCAGGCGCGGCGCGAGCAGGGCGCCTGGCGGGGCCGAGGCCTCGCATGGACGACGGGCGTGTTCGCCTGGGGTGGTCTGGGCCTGCTGCTGGTCGTCGCCGCCGGGCCCACACCGGGGCAGGAACTGCTGGGATGGCGCGGCCTGATGATCCCGCTCGCCTGCGCTCTGGTGGTCTGGGTGAGCGCCCAGGTGCGGGTGGAACGGCCCTTTGCTCTGGCCCTGGCCGACCTGCTGGGACGCCTCACCTACGGGGTGTACCTGATTCACCCGCTGGTGTATTTCGGCTTTGCCTGGTTCGTCTGGCCCGGCGCGCAGGCCGCGGTGGCAGGCCAACAGGCATTGGGGCTGGGCATCGCCCTCGCGGCGGGCTGGGTCACTTGCGTGCTGGCGACCCAAGGCTTTCGCTGGATCGAGGCCCCTGGTCAGCGCCTGGCCAAGCGCTTGCTGGCGCGGCCGAAGTCGCCGCTGCACCCGCGGCACTAGCCTGCCCGCTGCGACCGGGCCCCGAGGCGTCGGAGAAGCCCCTCTTTGCCCTCTCGATTTCAGCCACGACCTCTTTGATGCGCCAGTCGAACATTCGGGTGATTCCCAGGACTGGAATGTCGGAGTCCTCAGGGGGCGGGCCGATCAGGTCTGACACCCAGGCGGGGCGCTCCTTGAGCAGGCCCACGGCGTAGCGCAGCTCGGCGATGATTTCCCTCAGAACGCTCGCCGAAGCCCTGCGGTCTTCCATCGCCAGGCCGAGTTTCTCACCCTGCTGGGCCAGCCACTGGGCTTCACGCTGGACCATTGCGGTGTGCCAGCCCAGGCGAGGGACCAGCAGGCATGCGGAGAGCTCCCGGACGCCGGTGTTCATCAAGTCCGGGTCCGTCATCACGCGCACGTATTGCACGCTCGGATACAGCGCCTGCCAATAGGCGATGTAGAAGTGCGCGAGCGCCTGGATGTGTGACTTGCCAATCGCTTCGAACGTTGTCGCAGGGATTGGCGATGTCATAGGGCCCAGCCTCAAAGCCGCAGCGGGTAAGGCCTGCACAAACCGCACCAGGGCCTCACGCTCGCGAACGAATTCCTCGGGCCGCAGCTCGGCGATGATCGCCTTGAACCAAAGGCGGACCTCGGAGCGTTGTCGGAGCGGGTCACCCTCAGCGGCGTAAATTTCGGTGGGCCGCCGCACGCCATAGCTGTGGCTGATGGCGGCGCACTGCACCACATGCGCCGAGGTCAACTGGTCGGAGATCCGCTGAAAAAGGCGCATCAATTCGGCGGGTTCTTCTTTCTTGAATCGCGTACTGACGTTTTTCATCAGCTCACCGAAGCCCGGGGCCCTGGGGGAACGTGAAATCGTGCGCAGCACCTCCACGACATCGACCCCCGCCCTGCCGAGGGCGCCCAGTGCCTCCAGATCGAGCGTTTCGTGCGACTGCTCCTTGATCAGGTCCGGCAGGTACGAGGCCAGCCGGGCACTGGGCGAATCAGGCCATGGAGCCCCCTCGATCTCCATGGCGCTTTCCGGGCCTGGCATCAGGGTAGCCTTCGGAGCGCGGGCGATGAGCGCAGCCTCCAGAAGGGGCTGAAGCAAGGAATTGAGGCCCAGATCAACCTGCAGGCGCAAGAGAGGACGGAGGGCAGCCATCACCCAGGGGGCTGGCACGCGGGTGGGTCGGCTGGAGATGGGACGCTGTTCAGGCCACGTCCCTTCGCCAGGGGATATCTCCGGCCGCACGCCTTCGTCGGGGAGCCTCTCGATGACGGCCTCGAACCAGGGGCGCAGAGCCTCGTCCTGAGCCCAAGACGGACACCGCGAGCGCGGAAGACGCACGGTGAGCAAGTCGTAAGCGGCCCCCAGGACACCCAGGGCATGGGAGCGCGTCTGCCGATCCGTCGGGCTTGCCAGCAGGGCAGCGCCGGCGCGCCCCACCGTCTGGCGAAACTGCTGGAGCGCCGCTGCGGCCGAAGGCCCGGCTTGACCGTCACCACGAAGACCACGCAGGGAGCGCTCATCACGCACAGGACCCCACGCCGCGCCGACGGCCAATCTCGCGAGCATGGCAGCACAGTCTGAGGGCGTGGCATGGCGACCCAGCGCGCGCTCGGCCCACAGCGACCCAGCCGAATCCGCCTTTCCTTGAAGCATCATCGTGGAGAGCCGGGCTTCAAACGCTGCGAGCGGCTCTTGCGCTGGGTTCGGGCCGCGGACGGACCGGCTCTTGGCATCGACGGCGGCGACGGCAACGGTCTCACCACGGATCGGGGCTGTCGATGCCAGTGCCTGATCGGCGAAGGACGTAGGGCGACGTTCATCACGCAAGCCACCGAGGGACAGGCTGTCTGCGAAGCGGGCGCACAGGCCCGGCTGATCGTCATCAAACGCCATCGGCGCGGTGGCGGCATCGGGCCCGAGGCCGGCACCCTGTGGCGAAGCGCTAGCGTGCCGAGCCGTTTGTGCAGCGGGCACCCCAGAAGTCCGCGCTTGCGCCGATGGCGTGGACCCGTCGGGAATGGCTGCGGCGCTCGGCGACGTCATGGCCGCCTCCTGCTTCGTCCGCTTGGCCCGCGGGGTGGATGGCCAAAGGCCTTCTTCATCGGCCCCTCCGTCGACGGATCCCTCCAAAACATATCACCGACTTCGCCGTCTATCGCCCAGTTGTCGTTCAGCCACTTCATCAGCGCGCAGCACTGCTCGGGCGTGGATCTCGGTCCCAGGGCTGCGTCAGCGAAGACCTGGCCTGCGTCTTGGAAGCGGTGCGCACGGGCGAGGCTTGTGACTCGGCGGGTAACGGCCTGTGGCGCCGCATCTGGCGCCACCCTCGGCGCTGCGTCCGACGCCACTACGCGAAGCCGCAAAGGAAGAGCCCCGGCAGTTCCGGCAGGCGGCGGAGCGGGAGCTACACGGGCGGCAGCGGAGGCAGTGGGGCGCGGCAGACGGGGCAGGCAGCAGGAAAACAGGGACCGGAGGCAGCCGGGCTCGGCGTCGCGCCCAGGCTCCTGGATTGGCTGTGGAGGCGGGGGCGCAGCGGCTGCCGCTTCAGGCGCTGGCCCCATGACGTCGGCACCGGGAGCTCCGCGCTCGGTGGGTGCCGCTGCGGCTGCGGCTCTGACGATAACGAGCCGGGTCGTGGTGGTTCTTGGGGGAGTCTGGCCGTGCATGGTCTAGGAGGACCTCGGTGGAGGGTTGGATGACGGAAAGACCGTGATCAAAACCCCACCGCAGCGCCGCCGCTTGACGCGCCCCTGTCTAAAAGGCCGGCCGAGGTGCCGGCCCTGCCTCAGAGCGACTCGGCCAGGATCGCCTCGTACTCTTCGGGCGTCGCGATGCGCGGATTGGTCTTGTGGCAGTGGTCAGCCAACGCGCCCTCGATGATCTTGGCGAACAGGTCCCGGGTCACGCCCATCTCGGCCAGGCCCTTGGGCAGTCCTAGTCGCGCGTTCAGGTCACGGATAGCTTGCGCAACATCACCCGCCGAAGTCAGACCCATGGCATGGGCCATGCGCTCCAGACGCCGCTCTTTTCGGATGGACTCGGCCTGGGCGTTGAAGCGGATCACCGCAGGCAGAAACATCGCGTTCAACGTGCCGTGATGCAGGCGCGGGTCGACGCCCCCCAGGCTGTGCGAGAGCGAGTGCACCGCACCGAGGCCCTTCTGGAAAGCCATGGCGCCCTGCATCGAGGCGCTCATGAGGTTGAGGCGCGCCTCCCGGTCGCTGCCGACGCGGGTGGCGCGCTCGATGTGCGCCCAGCCCCGTTCGAGACCGTCGAGCGCGATGCCGTCGGCCGGCGGGTTGAAGGCCGGCGCCATGAAGGTCTCCATGCAGTGGGCAATGGCGTCCATGCCGGTGGCCGCGGTGAGCTTGGGCGGCAGGCCCAGGGTCAGCTCGGGGTCGCAGATGGCGCCGCGCGGCATCAGGTTCCAATTGTGGAAACCCAGCTTGCGGCCATCGTCAACGATGAGGATCGCACCGCGCGCCACCTCGCTGCCAGTGCCGCTGGTGGTGGGCACAGCAATGAGCGGAGCGACTTTCTCGCTGATTCGGTGGGCGCCGCCCAGGATGGTGGCGTAGTCCGTCAGCGGCCCCGGGTGTGTGGCGGCAATGGCCACCCCCTTGGCGCAGTCGATGGCCGAGCCGCCTCCGACGGCGATTAAGCCATCACAGCCCTCCCGCTGGTACACCACGCACGCTGCCCGCACCGCGGCCTCGTTGGGGTTGGACGGGGTCTGGTCGAAGACGGCGGTCGGCACGCCAGCCAGTGCATCCAGTGCCTTTTGCAGTACGCCGGCGGCGCGTACGCCGGCGTCTGTGACGATGAGGGGACGGGTAATGCCGACGCGTTCGCACTCCTGCTTGAGAAGCGCAATGGCACCGAACTCGAATTGGATCTGTGTGGCGTAGTTGATGAAGGCCATGGCGCGGGGGTATGAATTTGGTCTTTAGCGGGGGATCCGGACCTGTGAGTCCGGACCGTTTGAGCGCTACGATGCCATAGTTTTCAAGCTGACCATGCCCCCTACGCGACTGACCCCGGCCATGCGCTCCGTGCTCGAGCGGCGCGCCCGCGCCAAGCTCCCGCCCATGCACCACATGACGGCAGCCCAGGCCCGCGCCGCCTATGAGCAGGTGGCCGAGTTCCTGGAGATTCCCAAGCCCGTTGTGGCTCGGGTCGAAGACTTTCACATCCCCGCCCGCGACGGGCACAACATGGCCGCCAGGCTGTATGACGATGCGGCGCCAGCCCGGACATCGGAGGGCAATAGCGTGGCCAAGTTGGCCGCCCTGGGTACCGCGCCAGGCGCCACATCTGGCACCACATCCGGCACCACATCCGGCACCACATCCGGCCGCCCCGTGCTTCTTTTTCTGCATGGCGGCGGGTTCGCCATCGGCAGCATCGCCACCCATGACACCCTCTGCCGGGAGCTGGCGCGCCTCTCGGGCTGCGCCGTGGTCTCCCTGGACTACCGCCTCGCCCCCGAGCACACATTTCCCACCGCTGTCCACGACGCCTGGGACGGCCTGCAATGGCTACACGCCCAAGGCGCCACCCTGGGCCTGGACCCGTCCCGCCTTGCCGTCGGCGGCGACAGCGCCGGCGGCACCCTGGCTGCGGTTTGTGCCCTGATGGCGCGTGACGTGGGCCTGCCCCTGGCGCTGCAGCTCCTGATTTACCCCGGCACCACCGCCCACGCCGACTTTCCCTCACGCACCCACTACCGCGAAGGCCTGCTGCTCGACGAGACCATGATCGACTGGTTCTTCTCCCACTACCTCCCGCGCCAGGACCGAGAAGACTGGCGCTTTGCCCCGCTTTTGGCACCCGACGTCGAGGGCGTAGCCCCAGCCTGGCTGGCCCTGGCCGAGTGCGACCCGCTGGTTGACGAAGGACTGGCCTACGCCGACAAGCTGCGCATGGCCGGTGTGCCGGTTGATCTTGAGATCTACCGCGGCGTGGTGCATGAGTTCATCAAAATGGGCCGGGTGATCCCCGAGGCCCGCCAGTTCCACTCCGATGCGGCCGCCGCCCTGCGCCGCGCCCTACAGCCCTGACACCATGAGCCACGCCCAATCCCAGCCCCAATCCCAATCCCAGGCGAAAACTCCAGCCCCGAGCCGCGACGCCTTCCGCTTCTTCCACCGCCTGCGGGTGCGCTGGGCCGAGGTGGACATGCAAAAAATCGTCTTCAACGCCCACTACCTGATGTACGCGGACACGGCGGTGGCCGACTACTGGCGGGCTCTGGCGTTGCCTTATGAGGAGGCCATGCACCACCTGGGGGGTGACCTGTATGTCAAAAAGGCCACCGTCGAGTACCACGCGTCCGCCAAGATGGACGACCGGCTGGACATCGGCATGCGCTGCGCCCGCATCGGCAACAGCTCGATGGTTTTTGAGTGCGGCATCTTCCGCGGCGAGCAGCTGCTGGTGACGGTCGATTTGCTCTACGTGTTTGCCGACCCGGCGACGCAAACCTCCAAGCCGGTGCCACAGGCCTTGCGTGACTGCATCGAGGGCTATGAGCGGGGCGAGGAAATGGTCACCGTGCGAACGGGGCGCTGGGACGAACTGGGCGACGACGCCCGCGAGATCCGCCTGCGAGTTTTCGTGGTCGAGCAGAAGATTCCGGTCGAAGAGGAATGGGACGAGGCCGATGCTGTGTGCGTGCATGCGGTGGCCTACAACCGGCTGGGGATGGCGGTGGGCACGGGCCGGCTGCTACCGGCCGAGGATAGTGTGAGCAAGATCGGGCGGATGGCGGTGCATGAGGTGCTGCGGGGCAGCGGTGTGGGACGTGCGATCCTATTGCGCCTGATGGACTCTGCACGCGCACGGGGCGACCGAGAAATCGTCCTTCATGCCCAGCGCAGCGCACAGGCCTTCTACGCCAAGATGGGATTTTTGATCGTCGGCGCGCCTTTCGAAGAGGTCGGAATCCCCCACGTGACCATGAGTGGGTTGCTCGGCTAGGCTCCAACGCCTTTGCAACTCAGCTCGGCTTGTGACTGACTGGCATTTGGACTTCGTCCGAGGCTAATGGTGCATCCGTGGAGTTCTGCGCCGGCGTCAGCGGCAAACGATCCGGCGCAAGATGTTGGCTAATTCCCGCATCTGCTGGGGATGGCGATAACGGATGTTCAACACCGTCTGGGGTGGTGCCGGCAACCTGTTCATCGAGTGCAGCCTCCACGGCTCCGATGCACACCTTGCGCGCATGGGCTTGGTCGATGGTGTCGTCCACAATTGCCTTGAAGTCTGGCATGGGGGCCATTGCAGGGCCGTTCTCGCCCCGCGTCCATGCTGTGACCATCACGTCCGTGGCAAAGCGCATCAGTCCGGTGATCCTCTCCCGCTCCTGCGAATTTGATTTTGCACTCTGGTGATGGTCGTTTAAGCGGTGGATCATTTGCTGGAAGTCCTTGCCGCTGGGGGGGCCCACCTTGACCGCAATGAAGTGCCGGAATGCTTCCTTCGTACTCAATGGCAGTGTGCGGCTCTTGTCGACAAATCCGTCGACTGCTGAATCAAGCCGATCCTTTTGCTGCTGCTCTGGGTCTGCTTTCTTGATGGCTTCCCCGCTATCAATGACAGGGGTATTCGTTTCCCATGCCAAGGCCTCGATACATCTTCGGTGGATATCTGGATCTTTCACGCCCTGATCGATGGCGAGCCTTAGTCCAGCTAAGTCTTCCAGAGTTATCCGATTTCCTCCTTTGTCGATCGCGAACCTCCTGACGAGCAGTTCAACGCTGAGCGCATTACTGGTCATGGGCAATAAGGTCCCTGGTTCCACCTTCATGGCTGCCGGCGAAGCTGCGGACCGCAAGGCCCACGCGGCACTTTCGTCGCTCATTTTTCGGTGGCCGAGTTGGACAGATAACTTCGCAGCCGCAGCGTCGAGCTCCAGTGAGCTCCGATTGAGCAGTGCGATCGTTCGATATTCATCACACGTCTTTTTCACCATTGCTCCGGGAGCGGCCATCATGTGGCGTGTGCTTGGTTGCGTCAAAACAAACCGGTCAGCAACTCTGGTGTTGATGGGGCGAACGACTGGCTGAATGCGGTCATTCGTCCTGAAGCTAAGGGCTGATGGGTAACTCCTTGCGGCTTCAGGGCGCTCACCTAACAAATTGAGCTTTGCCTGCATGACCTTGCTGGTCAAACGCGGAAAAGTCCGCTCGATGTACGACGGCCGCACATAGGACTGGCTCTGATTGGACGGGCTCTGAACAGGCATGAAACCCCCTGAGGATTTGGATGCCCATCAGTAACCACTCCAGCTCTTCAGTTCGTGCCAGTCATGCGGAAAAGGCCCGCCCCGCTTGAAGCTAAATATCAGCCAGTAAAAAATACGGTATTGATTTGGAGTAGAGGCGCGTTGCGTCCCCATCAGCGACTTTTTCAAGAGCGCCAATTCCTTCGCCGCTGAGATGACCAGATACGATCGCATCCCAAAAGGTTGCTCCAGAGCCATTTTCCGGGAGGGGCGACGCCTGGACGACAAGTGTGGAAGCTTGGTCATCCCCAGGCAACTGCATTTCTTGGCCAGGGGTTAGCGGAAGCTCCGAGCGCACCAGAAACGCCCGCCGCTTGATCTGCCCCCTGAACTGGCTTCGCGCCACCACCTCCTGCCCCGGGTAGCAGCCCTTCTTGAAGTTCACTCCGCCCACCGATTCGTAATTGAGCATTTGCGGCACGAAGGCCTCGACCACCGGTGCCGTGATGGTGGCGACGCCGCTGCGTACCTCGGACCAGAGCCAGGCAGCCTCGGACAACGTTGCAGCCTCGGGGGGCGTGGTTCCGGCCGGTGCCAGCCACAGCGCGCGCGGCACGCCATCGGCCGGATACAGGGCGACGGCATGGGCTTCACCCTCCACCTGGTCCGTCCAAGGCTCGGGCATGGCCGGAGCCGCTACGCCCAGCGCCGAGCGGGCCGCCTCGCCGGCCAGCCCGCGCAATTCAAAAGCCGCCGTTGCATCACTCAACTTGACCTTGGCCCGCAAGACAAACATCGACAGGCGCTTCAGGGTCGGCGCCAAGATGTCGGCCGAGACCACCAGCGCAAAGTCGTCCGCGGCCAGGCGGACCCCAACAAAGCTCGCCAGAAGCCGACCCTTGGGCGAGCAGTAGCCCGCAAAACGTGCATGGCCTTCGGGAATGAGCATGAAGTCCTGGGTCAATTGGCCCTGAAGGAACTTGGCCGCCTCTTCGCCCTGGGCGCGGATCACGCCCAGGTGGGGCAGGGTGGCTACGCCTTCGAGCAGGGCGGCTGCGGCGGCGGGGGAGGGCAGGGCTTCGGGAACGGCGGAGGCGGCGGCCGCTGCGGAAGCGGTGTCGGAAGCGGTCGGGGAGGGGGCGGTCATCGCTGAATTATCATGCTCCCAACCCGGATCGTCCCCCGGTCGGGGACTCTTTCCCCACTGGCTTTCATCCCCTTCTTGCATTCGTGCGGCGCCTACTTTTCCGACTGCTCTGGCTTTCCCTGCTGGTCGTCCTGCTCGCTGGCGGCACCAGCGCTTGGTGGCTGCTAAGTCCCATCCCGCTCAAAACGCCGCTGGTCGACCTGTCCATCGAGCCCGGCACCAGGCCCAGAGAAGTCGCCCAGGCCGTTCAGGCTGCCGGTGCCGAGGTCTCACCGACCCTGCTCTTTTGGTGGTTCCGCCTGTCGGGGCAATCACGCCTGATCAAGGCGGGCAGTTACGAACTCGAGCCCGGCATTACTCCGCGTGCATTGCTGGCCAAGCTGGCCCGGGGCGACCAGGCCCAGGGCGCGGTGAGCCTGATCGAGGGCTGGAGCTTCCGCCAGTTCCGTGCCGCCGTGGCCAAGGAAAAAGACCTGCGCCCCGACAGCGCTGGCCTCTCCGACGAGGCCCTGATGGAGAAGCTGGGCCGCCCGGGTATCGCTCCCGAGGGTCGCTTTTTCCCCGACACCTACACCTATGGCAAGGGCTCGAGCGACCTGCACCTGATGGACCGTGCCCTGCGGGCGATGGACCGTCACCTGGCACAGGCCTGGAACCAGCGCCAGCCGGACTCGGTGCTGCGCACCCCCGAAGACGCGCTCACCCTGGCCAGCATTGTCGAAAAGGAGACTGGCCGCGCGAGTGACCGGCCGCTGATTTCTGCCGTCTTCCATAACCGCTTGCGCATCGGCATGCCGCTGCAGACCGACCCCACCGTCATCTACGGCATGGGGACGGCCTTTGACGGCAACCTGCGCCGCGCCGACCTGCGCGCGGACACCCCCTGGAACACCTACACCCGCAACGGCTTGCCACCGACACCGATTGCCATGCCCGGCAAAGCAGCACTGCTGGCGGCGGTGCAGCCGGCGCAGAGCAAAGCCTTCTATTTCGTGGCCCGTGGTGATGGCAGCAGCCAGTTCAGCGAGAACCTGGACGACCACAACCGCGCGGTCAACAAATTTCAGCGTGGACAATGAGCGCGAAGGGCCATCGATGACGGACCAGTCCAGAAGCACGCTCAAGGGTCTCTTTCTCACCTTCGAGGGCATCGACGGTGCGGGCAAGTCCACCCACATTCAGGCCTTGGCCGAGGCCTTTGCTGCCGCCGGTCGCGAAGTCGTCACCACCCGCGAGCCGGGCGGTACGCCGCTCGGTGAGAAGCTGCGCACCCTGGCCCTCAACGACCCGATGGACCCGCTCACCGAGGCGTTGCTGATGTTCGCCGCCCGGCGCGAGCATCTGGTGCAGGTGATCGAGCCTGCTCTGGCCCGCGGCCAGGTGGTGCTGTGCGACCGCTTCACCGACGCCACCTTCGCCTACCAAGGCGGCGGTCGCGGCTTTGACTGGCAGGTCCTGCAGCAACTCGAAGCCATGGTGCAGGGGCAGGGCGGGGAGGGCGGCCTGCGCCATCCCGATCTCACTTGGCTGTTCGAGCTGGACCCGGTCGAGGCCGCCCGTCGCCTGGCCGGCGCCCGTGTGCCGGACAAGTTCGAGTCCCAGCCCGCTGCGTTTTTTCAGCAGGTTCAAGAGGGCTATCTGCGCCGCGCGCGTGAAACGCCAGCGCGCTTTGCCCGTATCGACGCCGCCCGTAGCCGCGAGGCGGTCTGGGAGGCGGTGCGCGCCGCTGCCTCCGACCGCGGTTGGCTCTGAGCCTCAGCCTGAGCCAAGCTGTTAATGGAGAGGCATTTAGGCCGCCCTTTTGCTGGGACCGGCAAGCCCCCACAATCGAAGCATGAGCGAGCGAGCTTCACCGGCAAACACCCCGACTGCGCTGGCGCCCTGGATTGGGCGCCAGTTTCAGGCGCTGGCCGCCCGGCCGGGTCACGCCTTTCTCCTGCAGGGCCCTTCGGGTCTGGGGCAGTTTGAGCTGGCCCTGGCGCTGGCCCGCGCCTGGCTGTGCGAAGCCCCGACCGCGCAGGGCGCCTGCGGCCAGTGCCCGAGCTGCCACGCGATTGATGTTCACACCCACGGCGACCTGTGCGTGCTCATGCCCGAGGTCGACATGCTTGAACTGGGCTGGCCTCTTTCCGAAAAAGCCCAGGCCGATATCGACGATAAGAAACGCAAGCCC
>NZ_JARXAB010000182.1 GCF_029866045.1 Ramlibacter sp.
CCGCACGATCGAGCAGGCTCACCGTCGGATCACGGGGCGGCCGGGTCATGAGCCCCGGCGCCGGGGGCGCACTCTCAAAGGCCAGACTGCACACCGGGCCGATGATCATTTCAGTGATCACCACATGCACCGGCAGCAGCAGTGGCGGAAGCCCCACGAGCACCGGCAGCAGCGCCAGACCGGCGATGGGCACGTGAATCGCCAGGATGTAGGTCATCACCTTGCGCAAGTTGTCAAAAATGCGCCGCCCGACCCGCACGCCTTCGACGATGCGGCCAAAGTCCTCATCTAGCAGCACAACGCTGGCCGCCTCCCGGGCAACATCGGTGCCGCGCTGGCCCATGGCAATGCCGATATGCGCCGCCTTCAGCGCCGGTGCGTCGTTGACCCCGTCACCGGTCATGGCCACCACCTCGCCGTTGGCGTGGAAGGCGCGCACCAGACGCAGCTTGTCCTGCGGGGTGACACGGGCGAAGACCCTCACCTGCCGCACCGCCTGCGCCAGCGCCACATCGTCGAGCGTGCCCAGCGCCTCGCCGGTGAGTGCGCCCGCCGCAGTGTCGATGCCCGCCTGCTCGGCGATAGCCAGGGCGGTGGCCGGGTAGTCGCCAGTGATCATCACCACCGCGATGCCGGCCCCCTGGGCCTGGGCCACCGCCGCCGGCACGCTGGCGCGCAGCGGATCCTCGAAGGCGATCAGGCCCAGCAGCCGGAAGGTGTACGCGTGAGCCTGGTCGGGCGGCGCAACCGGTTCCTCGGGGCGCTCTTCGGCGGCCGCGTGGCAGCCCTGTCCCTCGGCCACCGCCAGCACGCGCAAACCCCAGCCGGCCAGGGCCTCGACCTGGGCCCGCAGGGCTGCAATGGCGTCGGCGTCGGCATGGCACAGGTCCATCACCGCCTCGGGCGCGCCCTTGACCGCCAGACGATGATTGCCCACGCCGTCATGCCAAACCTGGGTGAAGGCCAGGAGACCGGCGGTGAGCGGGTATTGGCGGGCCAGCAGCCAGTCGGGGTGCAGGTGCTCCGTACCGGCCAGCGCGGCGTCGCCGCGGCTCAGAATGGCCGTGTCCATCGGCTCTACACCGCCGCGCTGCGACGCCAGCATGGCGAATTCCAGCAAGCGGTGCAGCGGCTCCGGCCAGTCCGGTCCGGGGACAGGTCCCGCTGCGGGCAACTCCATCACACAAGGCGCGCCATCGGTGGCGCCTGTCGCCACCAGGGTGTGCAACCGCATCCGGTTCTCGGTCAGGGTGCCGGTCTTGTCGACGCACAGCACCGTGGTCGCGCCCAGGGCCTCGATCACCGCCGGCCGCCGGGCCAGCACCTGGACCTGGGCCAGACGCCAGGCACCCAAGGCCAGGAAGACCGCCAGCGCCATGGGGAACTCCTGCGGCAAGATGGCCATGGCCAGTGCAATGCCAGAGAGCAGGCCTTGCAGCCACTGGTCCTGCGCAAGACCCCACCAGAGCACCAGCAGAAGGCTCAAGCCCAATGCGCCGATGGCCAGCCCGCGCACCACCTTGCGAAGCTGCGCCTCCAAAGGGGTGGGTGCCTGCTCAATGGTGGCCAGCGAAGCGCCGATCTGGCCCATGCGGGTGGCTGCACCGGTCGCCACCACCTGGGCCAATCCCTGGCCCGCTACCGCCAGGGTTCCGGCGTGCAGCCAGGGCTGCTCCGGTCCGCCGGCGGCAAGGTCATGCGGTCCGCCAGCCGGGCTCGGGCTGGAGGCCTCGGCACCCGTCGGCGCCTCATGGCGCGCCGCGGCATCGGCGCGCTCCTGAGGCTGAGCCGCCCGCTTGAGGACGGGCACTGACTCCCCGGTGAGCAGGGACTCGTCTACCGAGAGGCCAGTGCACGCCAGCAGCAAGGCGTCGGCCGCGACCCGCTCGCCCTCGGCGATGGCAAAGCAGTCACCGGGTACCAGCTCGCTGGCGGGCAGGCGCTGCAGCCGGCCGTCGCGCCACACCCGGACCTGGGGCGCAGCCAGGTCGCGCAAGGCCTCCAGGGCCCGCTCGCTGCGCCGCTCCTGCATCACCACCAGCGCCACGCTCAGAAGGGCGAAGGCCGCCAGCAGCAGGCCATCACCCAAGTCCCCCAGCAGCAGGTACACGCCTGCCGCGACCAGCAGCAGCAGGAACATCGGCTCGGTGGCCACCGCCGTCGCAATGCGCAGCAGACCGCGGCGGCCGGATGCAGCGAGGACGTTGGCGCCGTGGCGCAGACGCCGAACCGCCGCCTCGGCGCTGCTCAGTCCGGGAGGCGGGATCGTGTCTGTCATGGGCGGGCGATGATAGGCGTCGGGGCCCCTGCGCAGGGGGCTCGCAGACGCCGGGAGCACGCGGAACCTGACACGATGAGACAATCTGTGCATGAGCGCCGCCTGGGTCGACACCGACGCCCCCTCCCCCTACTCCTCCACCGCCCGAGCCAAGATCGAGCGAGAAACGCACAAGCTCGAGAAGCGCCTGTGCCGCGTGATGGGACAGGCCATCGCCGACTTTCGGATGATCGAAGAGGGCGACAAGGTCATGGTCTGCCTCTCCGGCGGAAAAGACAGCTACAGCCTGCTCGACATCCTGCTCAAAATGCAGCAGCGCGCGCCGGTGCACTTCGACATCATCGCGGTCAACCTCGACCAGAAGCAGCCCGGCTTTCCTGCTGACATCTTGCCGGCCTACCTCACGAAGCTGGGCGTCCCTTTCCACATTGAGGAGCAGGACACCTACTCCATCGTCAAGGACAAGATCCCCGAGGGCAAGACGATGTGCAGCCTGTGCTCGCGGCTGCGCCGGGGCATCCTGTACCGGGTGGCCGACGAGCTGGGCGCGACCAAGATTGCCCTGGGCCACCACCGCGACGACATCCTGCAGACCCTGTTTCTCAACATGTTCTTCGGCGGCAAGCTCAAGGGCATGCCACCCAAGCTGGTGAGCGACGACGGCCGTCACATCGTGATCCGGCCGCTGGCCTACGCCGCCGAGCGCGACCTCGAGCGCTGGGCCACGCACCGTGAATTTCCCATCATCCCCTGCACCCTGTGCGGCAGCCAGGAGAACTTGCAGCGCAAGCAGGTGGGCAACATGCTGCGCGAATGGGAAAAGAAGTACCCGGGTCGACTCGACAACATGTTCTCGGCGCTACAAAACCTGGTGCCCTCTCACTTGGCCGATCCCGCACACTTCGACTTCCAGGGTCTGCGCGCCACCGGCGTTGCGGATCCCGACGGCGACAAGGCCTTCGACCATGACGAGTTCGAATCCCCACCCGGCCCGTCCGGGCTTCCGGGCCTGCAGATCGTGCAGCTCTGAGGCTGGCGACGAGCGGCGACGAGCGTCTCGCCAATGGCCGAGGCTCCCCACCTAGAATTTGGAACATGGAAGTCACCCGCATCATCGCCGTGCGCCACGGAGAGACGGCCTGGAACGTCGACGCCCGAATCCAGGGCCAGCTCGACATTGGCCTCAACGACCACGGCCACTGGCAGGCCCGGCAGGTGGGCCAGGCCTTGGCCGCGGAACCGGTGACGGCGGTCTACGCCAGCGACTTGCAGCGGGCCTGGCACACCGCCCAGCGCATCGCCGAGGCCACGGGCGCCCCCCTGCAGCCGGAGCTGGGCCTGCGCGAACGGGGCTTCGGTCTGTTCGAGGGAAAAACCTTCCAGGAAATCGAGCAGGCCTGGCCCGAGCAGGCAAGCCAGTGGCGACGACGCGTGCCAGAGTGGGTGCCACCCGAGGGCGGGGAGTCCCTGCTCCTGGTACGCGAGCGGGTGGCCGAGACCGTGCAGCGCATCGCCGCTCGCCACCCGGGCGAGCTGATCGTGCTGGTGGCCCATGGCGGCGTGCTCGATGCGATCTACCGGCTGGCCACCCGGCAGGCGCTCGACGCGCCTCGCACCTGGAAGCTGCCCAATGCGGCGATCAACCGACTGCTGTGGTCACCCGAGGGCCTGGCGATGATCGGCTGGTCGGACACCGGGCACCTCGAGGTGACGGCTCGGGACGAGGGCAGCGCCTGAGGTCAAAGCGCCAGGGCCGGCAGCTTTAAGAACGGGTGGCAAGATCATGGGCGCCGAGACAGTGGGCGCCAACAGTGACGGCGTGGCGCTCGGCCAATCCGTGGCGCTCAGCGAGGGGGCGGTGCTCTGCGCAGGGCCTGCAACGGGCGAGGGCCCACCCGGCGACTGCGACACGCATTCGACGTACTCAGCCTTCACCCAAACACGAATCTCGTCCAAGGCCCGAGCCCAGTGGCTTGCGGTGGACGCCAGTTCGGTCTTGGCCAACTCGTTGGCGAGGGACTCCACCGCATGCTGCTCCTCAGTGAAAAAGCCCAGCAAGCGGTCAAGCGTCTGGGCATCCATGCGTCGGGCGCCTTGGGGTGAACCTATGAGCGAGGGCGCCCTGGACGCCGCGGCGGGCACGGCCAAGCCGTGGTTGGCCAGCAAACGACGGTACGGGTCCATGAGCGAGCGGAGCTGGTCCGAGGGGTGGGCCTGCCAAAGGGCGCGCTGCTCAGCAAACAGGGCGTCCACGCCCGGGCTGCGGCGCTGGCTGGCCAGCCGAAGGTAGCTGCGCATCGAATCCGCCTGCCGCTCGCGCCATCCCGCGGCGAGAGGGTAGAGGGAGGCGCGAACCCGAGCGGCCAGTCCGGGCCGCGCTGGTACCCAGTGCTCGGAAGGGCGGGGCTGGGGCCGGGCGGCAGGCTTGAGCAGGGACGCCACCTCAGGGCCGGCCGACTTCTGCTCGCGCAGCTGCTTGATCTGCGGCTCCGCCAATGGCTGGCGGGCCGGAACCGGGGGAGAGGCGGGAAGACGAGCGGGGGTATGGCTCGCGTGAAGGGTCAGCATGGTCGCTCCAGCGCACGCGGCCCGGCGAAATGCCAAGCCTCACACGGCGCGCAGCGATTCTGGGAACGGAAGACCGCTCCAAGCCTTCCGTTCGATGACGCGCGGCAGTCCCCCGAGGCTCAGAAGCTCAGCCGCCGACCTGGATGCCGGTGTCACTGATCAGCTTGTCCCACTTCTTCACTTCGGCGGCCATGAAGGCTGCGAAGTTGGCGCCGCTCCCGCCAATGGGATAGGCGCCGTCGGCCACCAGCTTGTCGCTCATGTCCTTGGCCTTGAGGGCCTGGTTCAAGGTGGTGTTAAGGCGGGTCATGATCGGCTCGGGCGTGCCCGCCGGTGCGGCAAAGCCGTACCAGGACACCACGTCGTAGCCAGCCACGCCCTCTTCTTGCAGGGTGGGCGTCTTGGGCATGGCGGCTGAGCGCTCACGCGTGGTCACCGCCAGCAGGCGCAGCTGCCCGCCGTCGATGAAGGGCTTGGCCTGGTTGTAGCTGGTGATCATGAAATCGACGTTGCCGCTCACCACATCGGCCATGGCTTCCGCGCCGCCCTTGTAGGGCACATGGGTGAACTTGGTGCCGGTGGTATTGGCCAGCAGTTCAGAGGCCAGATGAATCAGCCCGCCCACGCCAGACGATCCGTAGTTGAGACCGCCGGGCTTGGTCTTGGACAGGGCCAGAAATTCCTTGACGGTCTTCACCGGCAAGGAAGGCTTGACCACCAGGATGTAAGGCTGGCTGGCGAAGTGAATAATGGGCGCGAAATCACGCAGCAGGTTGTAGGGGAGCTTGGCACCCTGCAGCGACACGTTCACCGAGTGGCTGGCGGTGAACATGCACAGCGTGTGACCGTCGGCGGGCGAGCGCGCGACCAGGTTCGCACCGATCGTGCCATTGGCGCCGGCCCTGTTTTCCACAACGACCGACTGGCCCAGCGCCTGCGACAGCTTTTCACCGACGGCGCGGCCGACGATGTCGGTGCCACCGCCGGGCGCAAAAGGAATCATGAGCTTGATGGGCCGGTTGGGGAAAGCAGCGGCGTCCCGCGCCTGGGCGAGCAAAGACGGGCTGATGGCGGCTGCGGCCAGGGCCAGGCCACTCTGATGGAAATGTCTGCGGGTCAGTGACATGAGGGGTCTCCTTGTGATCGAAAGGGGGGGTGGGCAGGCGCGTGGCTAGACCTTGAGGGCCTGCACCAGTGCGCTGATGTCTGGCAGGGTTTCGCAGTGGTCGATGGAGTTCATCAGCGTCAGCGCGCTGGCCTCGTCCATCAGGGCCTCGGTGCACTCCAGGAACTTCTCGCGCCGGTCGGCATCGGTCATCCCCAACTCGGTGGACCCGGGCGCGTGGTCAGCGCGCGCCTGAAACACACCGCGTGCAGTGCGCACCGACACGGTGGCAAAGATCTGTGCCGGAAACGCGAGTTCGCTGGCTGCAATTTCGTGGCGATGCACGCGGGCCATCAGCTCACGGACGGCGGGGCGCTGCACGCGCGCGTCGGTAAAGCTTTCCATGGACACCCGGCCATCGATCACCGCCGCCGCCACTGCGTATTCGACGCTGAACTTGGCCGCCAGGCCCGTGTCGGGTGAGCGGCTGATGAGGGCTGCGTCGTTGCCGGGCACAAAGCCCACATCGACCGACTCAATGTCGCCAGCGTTCAGGCCATGGGCCTCCTTGATCGCCAGGAAGGCCGAAAGAGGCCGGTGACTGGCGTAGCAGCAGGGCCAGCGCTTGACGTTAATGCCAGGGGCGAGAAGCTCCCAGGGCGCGCCCAGGCGTGACACCAGGGCGTCCAAGCTCTCACCATCGGGGCCGCCGTACACCGCGATGACGCCGCCCGGTGCTTCGAAAACCGACGGATTGGCGCTGAAACCCTCGCGCGCCAGCCACGCGGCGCGCACACCGGCGTGCGCGGCCTGGCCCATGTGAAACGGCTTACTCATGGTGCCGAAGTTGCTCACCAGACCCGCCATCTGCGAGGCTGCCAAACCGAAAGCGGCGCGGGTAGCCTCGGTATCGAGCTTCCAGAGCCGGGCCGCCGCTGCCGCACATGAAAACACGCCGACGGTCGACGAGGTGTGCCAACCGCGCAGGTAATGGTCGTCCCCCAGCGCGCGCCCGAGCTTGCCCGCCACTTCCAGACCCAGGGCGTAGGCGGTCACGAGTTCGGAGCCCGACGCCTTGACGGCCTCCCCCACCGCCAATGCGGCTGCGAGCAGGGTGGCACTGGGGTGGCCGCGCAGGGTCGGCAGGCTGTCGTCGAAGTCCAGGGCGTGGGCGCTCACCGCGTTGGCAAACGCCGCCTCCGCCGCCGAGGTGCCGTGGCCATGCCCCCAGAGCGTGGCCTGGGGCCTAGCACCCACATCCTCCACCCAGCGCAGGGCAAGTTGACTCACGCTCTCGCGGTGCCCTGCCAGCGCCACGCCCAGCGTGTCGACCAGCGCATGCCTGGCCTTGCGCCGCGCCTCTGGCGGGATGTCTTCGTGCCGGGTCTGCGCGACGAAGCGCGCAAGGGTCTCTGTCTCCACTCAGGGTCTCCGCTTGGCGACGGGTCGGCA
Organism: Ramlibacter sp.; assembly: GCF_029866045.1. GTDB lineage: Bacteria > Pseudomonadota > Gammaproteobacteria > Burkholderiales > Burkholderiaceae_C > Ramlibacter. The sequence continues at coordinate 7,404 of NZ_JARXAB010000182.1, forward strand.
TGCGCCGTACCGCCGTTGCCTACTTGCCCGCAGGCCGAGAGGGCGCGCGAGGGCTAGAACAAATCTAGCGGGATCGGTGGCGGACGGAAACCAGGCCAGGGAAGTTTTGTTCCATGAAGTGGGAATTCGGGCGTTCCAGACGCCAGAGGGCCCCAGGCACGCGGGGGGGGGGAGGATTGCGGGCGTGGGAGTGTGGGCGTGGGAGTGCGCGTCGCCTCAGGGCCAGCGGGGTGCGTGCGTGCCCAGGGGCACGGCAGGCAGGTCCCAGCGCCCCGGGGTTCCCGTCATCACCGCGGCGGGCGCCAGGTGGGTGAGCAGCCCCGCCGGCGAGGGCGAGTCCATCAGGTAACCGGCCAATTGCTCAGGGTCGAGTTCGGTCCGCGCCGCGCCCATCGCGTCTTGGGGTACCAGGCCTTGGTCGTAGACCCACTCGCCGCAGCGCGCAAGCGAGACGCGCACCTGCCAGCTGCCGCCTTCCGTGTGGCGGCGCGACAAGGCGGCCGTGGCCCCCAGGGCCAGCAGATAGCCAGCGATGTAGTCCTGCGCCGAGACGGGCAGGAACTGCGGCTTCTGGCCATCCTCCCGCCAGGCCATTCCATTGGCGGACTGGACCACGGTGTCATAGCCGCGTCTGTGCTTCCAGTCGCTGGTGAAGCCCCAGGCGTCGAGGGTGACGTAGACCATGCCGGGGCGGATGCGCGCCAGGTCCCGTGGCGACAAGCCGCGCGCATCGAGCGCGCCGGGACGGTAGGACTGCAGGAAGACGTCGGTGGTCTGCAACAAGTCCTGCATGGCCTGCTGGCCATCGGGCTCGCGCAGATCAAGAAAGGCGTTGAGCTTGCCCAGGCCAGTGTCCAGGTCGAACATGCCCGAGTCGGGCAGATCGGCGCGAGAGAGGCGCATCACCTGCGCGCCTTGTTCGGCCAGCGCGCGCCCACAGGTCGGGCCAGCCAGCACGCGGGTCAAATCAAGAACGCGAACCCCCGCCAGAGGCCGGTCTGCCGCAGCCAGCGGCAGCGGCGGCGCGTCGCCGATGCGTGTGACCTCCAGTATCGGTTCGATGCGAACGGCCTGGGCCTGCGCGAGGGCCAGCCACTCCTCGCGACTGCGCACGAAGGCACCGCAGCCACCCGTTTCATGGATACGGGTCTCGAGTTGCACGCCGTCCCATCGGGCCGTTTCACGCGCCACCTCCTCCGCCGTGCTGCTGTCTGCCGGCAGGCCGAGCACGCCCAGATTGCGCGCGCGCAAATTGGCGAAATTCGAATGCATGAAGATCCAGCGACCGCCCTGCACCGGATAAAAGCCCGTGATCTTGTCGGTCGGGCGTGGCGGCTTGGCATGGTCGATGCGCAGGTATTGGTTGCTGCGCATCGCGGCAGCGGCCATCGCCGCATGGATATGCATCCGCTGCGGCGCACCACCGCGCAAGGTGTGCAGGTGGGCCGCCGCCAGCGCGGATGCGGCGATCGAGCAAGCACCCGTTTGGGCAACCCTCAATCGGGTGGGAAACACCGGGTCGACCCCGCGCACCTCGGCCTGGCGGGCCGCCGCAGCTGGCAGGCCCGCGCAAGAGAGCAAGTCTTCGATCAGGCGGGTGGAGTCAGGGGCAGTGGCGGACGTCATCGCGGGCGGCTCGTTTCATGGGAAGGCACAAGACTGATTCTTCCTGAAAGTCGGCAGGGGTCTGCGCGTTTCCCAAAAGATGGAACGTTTTCGCAAGAGCTTGTGATCCGTTTTGACCATTGCTCAGTAGAGTGACTCCTCATCCCAGAAGCTGGAGTTCACCATGCCCGTCATCCTCACCCGCCGCGACACCTTGCGCAGTGCCGCCGCCCTCGCGTCCACCCTCATCGTTCCCGGCCTGGCCGGCGCGCAAAGCGCCCGCTTTCCCAACAAGTCTTGGCGGGTGCTGGTGCCCTATGCAGCCGGTGGCACGGTGGACTTCGTGTCGCGCCTGGTGACCCAGAAAATGGGCAATGCGTGGGGACAATCCGCGGTGGTGGAGAACCGTCCCGGGGGCGCGACCAACATCGCCGCCGAAGCGGTGGCACGGTCGGCGCCTGATGGCTACACGCTGTTCGCGGCCAGCCGGGCCAACGCGATCAACGCCGCTCTTCCCAAGAAGCAGCCAATCGATATCCGACGCGACCTGGTGCCGATCGCCTTGCTCGCAGAGGTGCCCAATGTGCTGGTGATCAATGCGCAGGTGCCCGCCAAGACCGTGGCCGAGTTCATCGCCCTGGTCAAGGCCAAACCCGGCGCCTTCAGCTACGCCTCGGCCGGCACCGGCGGCAGCACGCACATTGCGGGCGAGTTGTTCAACAGCATGGCTGGCGTCGACACGGTTCACGTCCCCTACAAGGGCGGAAGCCAGGCGGCGGTGGATGTGATCTCTGGCCAAGTGGCGATGTACTTCGGCACCATGCCCAGCGTGATGCCGCATGTGAAGTCGGGCAAGCTGCGCGCGCTGGCCGTCACCAGCGAAAAGCGCTCGGACGTGGATCCGTCGATTCCCACGCTTTCGGAGTCGGGCCTGGCAGGCTTTCGCGAAACCTCCTGGATCGGGCTCATGGCCCCGGCCGCCACGCCGCCGGATATCGTGGCGATGCTGCACCAGTCTGTGCAGGCGGCGCTGGCCGATCCGGACCTCAAAGCGCAGATGGTCGCCCAGGGCGCTAACACCCTGCCCGGTAGCCGCGCTGATTTCATCAGCTTCCTCGAGCGCGACATTGCCTCGACGGCGCGCATCGTGGAAAAGGCCAAGATCACCGTGGAGTGACCTGGCCGCTGACTGGCGATCGCAGCGCGCTCAGATGCCCTTGATGCCCGCCTTCTCGATCACGGCCGTCCACTTCGTGATCTCGTTGGCGACGTAGGCCTGCAACTCCTCAGGGGTCGTAGGTGCCGGCTCGCCACCGTCTGTGCGGATCGCTTCCGTGACACTGGGCACACGCAAGGAGGCGTGGATCGCTCCCTGCAGCTTGGCGATCACCGCCTTGGGGGTGCGGGCAGGCGCAAAGACACCGTACCAGGAAGCCGACTCGTATCCGGGCACGCCGGCCTCGGCGAGGGTCGGGATTTGCGGGAGGGTGCGCATGCGACGCAATGAAGACACGGCGAACCCGGTGACGGCGCGCATTTCGATCAACGGCGTGGCCGCGGGTGAGGTGGCAAACAGCAGATCGATTTGACCGCTGCGCAAATCGTTGAGAGCGGGCCCAGAACCTTTGTAGGGAATGTGCATGAGCTTGACGCCGGTGAGCATCTGCATCAATTCAGCCGCGAGATGGCCGCCACTGCCAATACCGGGCGAGCCGAAGGTCAGCACGCCAGGCTTGGCCTTGGCCAACTCGAGCAGTTCACCCAGGGTGCGCACCTTGAGCGAGGGGCCGCCCACCAGCACATAGGGAACGCTGCTCAGGAGCGAAATGGGCTGCAGGTCTTTCTGCACATCGTATTTGAGGTCGCGCCGCAGGCCGACGTTGATCGCCATGGACGGCGTACCCGTGAGCAAGGTGTAACCGTCGGGTGCGGCCCGCACCACCGTCGAGGTCGCGATGGTGGTACTGCCACCGGCGACGTTGTCGACCACCACCGAGGCGCCCAACTGGCGCGTCATCTCCTGCGCCACCAGACGGGAAACAATATCGGTACCCCCGCCGGGCGCCAGCGGCACGATCAGCCGAATCGGCTTGCTCGGGTAAGCGTCCTGGGCCTGCGCCCAGGGGGTGGTGGCACCTGCCACGGTGGCGGCCAGGGTGCCCAATACATGACGTCTTTGCATGCTGTCTCCTTATGTCGCGGCGTAAAAAGCCGCGGTCGTGAAAGGCCCTACGGCCTGGTTGCGGTAAGAGCGGCGAGATGTGCCGCGCGGGTCAATGGGGTCGTGCGTCCACTGTGAGCAAGCGAATGGGGGCCCCCGCGAGATAGGCCACCAGGTTCTCGGCGGTGTCCTCGTAGAAGGGGCGCAGCAGTTCACCGACGGTGTAGCCCAGATGCGGCGTGAGCGCGACGTTGTCTAGGGTGCGAAGGTCGTCATCAGCCGGCAGGGGCTCGACGTCATAGGTGTCCAGCCCTGCACCGGCGATGCGGCGTTCACGCAGCGCCCGAATGAGCGCGGCGCGGTCAATCAGGGGGCCACGCGAGGTGTTGATGATGTAGGCGCTCGGCTTCATGGCGGCAATCTCGGCTTCGCCCACGATATGACGGCTACGTTCGGAGAGCACTTGGTGCAGGCTCACAAAATCGCTCTGGGCAAACAAGGTGTGCTTGTCAACCCGCTCGCAGCCGGCTTCGCGCGCGGCTTCTTCAGTCAGGTTCTGGCTCCAGGCAATGACCCGCATGCCAAAGGCCTTGCCCACTGGCACCATGAGCCGCCCGAGCCGCCCCAGACCCAGCAAGCCCAGTGTGCGTCCGCCCAGCGACATGCCGTAACTCGTCTGCCATCGGCCTTCGCGCATATTGCCAAACTCACGCGGCAAATTACGCGCCAGCGCCAGGATCAGGCCCCAGGACAATTCGGCGGTGGCGCCCAAGCCATCGCCGCGGCGCACCGTGTGCGAAACCACAATGCCGCGGTCCAGCGCAGCCTGCAGCCCCAGCGTACGGTTTTGCACGCCAGTGATGCCGATGAACTTCAGCTTCGGCAACCGCGCGATCAGTGTGGCTGGAAACGCCATGCGTTCGCGCAGCAGGCACACGCCGTCAAAGTCAGCCAGCGCCTGCACCGCCTCTTCTTCCTCCAGGTGGCGGTCAAACACCACCAGGTCGCAGCGCGCGCGCGCCGGTCCCCAGTCCGCCATGGACATCGCAATGCCCTGGTAGTCGTCCAGGATGGCCACACGAGGTCTCGTGCGCGTCATTCGGAGGCCTGGCCTGCGAGCCGAAAGCGCGGCAGCGTGATCTCGGGCGTGACGGCGTCGAAGACCACCTCTAGAGAATCCCCCACCTTGACGGCGTCATTGGGCACGCCGACGACGTTGCTGTACAGACGGGGGCCCTCCTCCAGTTGGACCAGGGCGACGTTGTAGGGCACGTCCTGAGCGAAGGCCTTGTTATAGACCTGGTGGAACACGATGTACGAGAACACCGTGCCCCGGCCACTCAAGGTTTGCCAGTGAAACTTCTCGGACAGGCAGCGAGGGCAGATGTGGTTGATCGGAAAGCGGATATGGCCGCAGCCGTCGCATTGCTGCATCGACAGGCGCTTGTCGCGGCACGCATCCCAGAAGGGTCGGTTGTCGTCGGTGAGCGTGGGCAGGGGCTTGGTGTATTCAGCAGTCGTGGTCATTTGTCTCAACCCTTTTTCAGGATGGTGGCATTAGCGCAGTTGAGCGCCTGGCCTCGACCGGTCACGAGGCAGACTTCCGCGCCCTGAACCTGACGCTCGCCGCACTGCCCTCGCACCTGGCGCACGCCTTCCACCAAATGCAACCAGCCTTCCATGTACGACTCGGACAGGTTGCCGCCCGCGGTGTTGATCGGCAACTCACCCCCGAGTTGGATGCGGCCCCCCTCAACGAAGGAGCCCGCTTCACCAACCTTGCAAAAACCGGCGTGCTCGAACCACACCAGCACGCTGCTGGTGAAATTGTCATAGAGCTGGGCGACGTCGATGTCACGCGGGCCCACGCCGGCCATCGCGTAGGCGTCGGCCACCGCCATCTTCTGGTGTGGCACGTACCACCAGTCTTCACGCTCCATGTTCTCGGTGGTGTAGGCCTGGCCCATGCCGGCGATGGTGACCAGCGGCTGGCGCAGGTCCTTGGCGCGCTCGGCACTGGTGACGATCACGCACACAGCGCCATCGGAGATGAGACAGCAGTCCAGCAGGTGCAGCGGTTCGACGATGAAGCGCGAGGCCTGGTGGTCCTCGATGGTGATCGGGGTACGCATGACCGCCTCGGGGTTCATCGAGGCATGGCGCCGGCAAGCCACCGCAATCTCACCAAGCTGGCGGCTGGTGGTGCCGTACAGCGCCATATGGCGCGAGGCGGTGATGGCACTGTTGGCAGCGGCCGCCATGAAACCCCAGATGCCCCAGGAGTCGCCCCAGCCGGAGGCGCGGTTGAACTTGTTGCCGCCCGTCGCGGCGGTATCGCCAAAGACGCAGGCCACGTAATTGGCAAAGCCGCAATGCACCGCCATCGCCGCCTCGTGGAGCAAGGCGCCGGCCGTGCCACCGCCCATGTTCTTGCTGCCGGTGTAGCGCGGGTTGATACCCACCGCTTCACCAAAACGCAGGTAATTGAGCGCGCCTTCGGGCGAGGTGGTGCCGGGCATGGTCAGGATGCCGTCGATCTGCTCTTTCTTCAGGCCACAGTCGTCGAGCGCGCGCTTGAAGGCAGTGGTGGCCAGGGTGATGGGCGTGGCGCCAGGGAACTTGCCCTGCGGGCTGGCGCCCACGCCGGCGACGGCGATCTTGTCTCTCATGGGATGCATAGGGGTCTCGAAGGCAATGATGAAAGGAAACGAGAGGGGCTCAGCGGCCCTTGAACTGGGGGGGGCGCTTTTCGGCAAAGGCCTTGCGGCCCTCTAGCCGGTCTTCGCTTTGGTAAAGAAGGCCGAAGGCGTTGCGTTCGGCGTCCATCGCGGTGTCCATGGGCATGTCCTGGCCCTGCACCACCATGCGCTTGACCGCCCGCACCGACAGTGGTGCGTTGGCAGCAATTCGCGCCGCGATATCGGTGGCGGCCTGCACCAAATCAGCCGGCTCGCAGACCCGACTGACCAGACCGATGCGATGGGCCTCGGTCGCATCCACCCGGTCGCCCGTGAGCAGCATCAGCATCGCATCGGATCGGCCAATGAAGCGAGGGAGTCGAACGGTGCCTCCCGCGCCAGGCATGCTGCCCACGCGCACTTCCGAGAGTGCGAACTGGGCGTTGCTCGAGCAAATCCGGATGTCACAGGCCAGCGCGAGTTCCATACCACCCCCCATGCAATAGCCGTTCACGGCGGCAATCATGGGCTTGTCCGTACGCAGGTTGGAGATCAGCGAGCCCGAGCCTGGCACGTCACCGTAGATCTGCTGCGCGGGGGTCTCCTGCGGCGGCGGGGTCTTTTTCAAGTCCGAGCCAGTGCAAAAGGCCCGGTCGCCTGCCCCTGTGATGATGGCCACGCGAATGGACGGATCGGTGCGAATGCGATCCCAGACGGCGAAGAGCTCGAGCCGCATCTGCGGGTCGACCGAGTTCATCGCCTCCGGGCGGTTCAGGACCACGGTCGCAACAAAGTCCTTCACGGTGAATTCAACGCTGGCCATCAGGCACTCCCGTTCTTGAAATGGTGTGTTGTCATCAGGTCAGCGCGCCATCGGCCGCGAGGGCGTCGATGTCGTCCGGTGACAGTCCCAACAAATCGCGGCAGACCTCGTGGGTGTGCTGGCCCAGCAAAGGCGCGGGGCGTCGCCCGCCAGGCGGCGCGTGCTTCATCCGAAAGGGCTGCGCGTTGTAAAGCGAGGGGCCCATTTCGGGGTGGTCGAGGGTGAGCCAATGGCCACGGTGAGCCAGTTGAGGGTCCTCGATCACGTCGGCGGCGGTGCTCACACGGGCGGCGGGGATACCGGCAGCCTGCAGAGTCTGCGCCAGCGCGCTCGTATCAAAGCCGGCTGTCTGCTTCGCCAGAAGTGCATCGAGGTCAGCGCGGTGCGCACGGCGTCCCTCGGCGCTCGCAAACGCGGCCTGCGTGGCCCAATCCGGGCGGCCCAGTGCCTCGACGAGTCGGGCCCACTGGCCGTCATCGTGAACGCCCAGCGCGATCCAGCGGTCTTCCCCGGCGCAAGGGTAGGCCCCATAGGGCGCAGCATCGTCCGAACTGGCGTTGCCGCGCGGGCCGGCGTTGATGCCATTGACGGTGTAGTCCATCACCTGCGGACCGAGCAGGGCAATGGTCGGCTCGGTCTGGGCCATGTCGATGTACTGACCCTGGCCGGTACGGCGCCGGTGCCGCAAGGCGGCGAGTACCGCAAAGGTCGCATGGCAGGGATTGGGCAGGTGGTCAGGGTAGTTGGTGCCTGTGCCTGCTGGCTCGCGCCCGGGCAAGCCGGTGAGGTGCTGGATACCGGTGACCGCGGCCATCGTGGCGCCATAGCCGAGGTAGCCGCTCTCCGGCCCGGTGGCGCCTTGCATCGACATCGCCAGATAAATGATGTCGGGCTTGATACGACGCACCGCCTCGTAGCCCAGGCCGAAGCGGTCCATCACGCCAGGGGTGAAGTTGTTGGCGATCACATCGCTTTGCACGATCAGGCGCGAGACGAGTTCGATCGCACGCGGATGCTTCATGTTGAGGGTGAGGCTGCGCTTGCTGGAGTTGCGGTCGGCAAAATAGCCGCTACGGTTCACGCCCTTGATGCCGTCCTTGTAGGGCGCTGCCAGGCGCAGCGAATCGATGCGGTCTGCGCTTTCGATCTTCACCACGTCGGCGCCCGAGTCGGCCAGCATCTTGGTGGTGTAGGAGCCCGCGCCAATCCAGGTGAAGTCGGTGACGCGGATGCCCGCCAGGGGCTGGGCGGCGGCGCTTTGGCTTGAGACGGTCATCAAATCACTCCTTCACTGGCCAGTTGCGCGCGCCGCGTAGCGTCCACGCCCAGAGCCGCATAGACCTGCGCACTGTCCTGGCCGAGCGCGGGCGCCGGGTGGCGCAGCTGCCAAGGCGTGAGGGCCAGTCGATACGGCGCGCCTGGCATCCGCAGTGGCTGAGGGGTAGCGGGGTGGGCCACCTCGACGAAGTAGCCGCGGGCCTCGAGCTGCCGGCTCACCGCCAGATCGGCCGGCGTCTGGATGGCAGCGACCGGCACATGGCGGCGCTGACCCTCTGCGTAGAGCCGGGCCTTGGGCTGGGTCAGGGCCCAGGCGCCAAAGACCTCCATAAAAATTTGCTTGGCCTCATCGGACTGCAGATACTCGGTGCGCGTCCACTCCTCCCCCAGCAGGCGGTCGCGCCCGGCCACGCCCTCCTCGGCGAGCCACTCCAGGGTGAGCCCCCAGAAGCGGTTGGCGCCAATCCCGCCAGCCATCATGTAGACGTGGCCGTCGGCGCAGGGATAAACGCCCGTACCGGCGAAACGCTGCTGGCCTGCGGTGCGCTTGCGAACCGTATTCTCGAGGTCGTAGAACTGGACCGCGTTTTCCATCGCCAGCACCATGCATTCCTGCATCGAGACGTCCACATGGTCGCCCTGGCCCTGGAGCTCGGCCCGGGTCAGTGCAAGCATCGAAGCCACTGCACCGAACATCGACGCACCGGCGTAGCCCTGCTCGCCACAAGCACCGACAGGGGCGCTGTCCGGGTAGCCACCGAGGTACAGAAACCCGCCAGAGGCGATGCCGGTGAGGTCATCGGCCTCATCGTCCGCGTAGGGGCCAGTCTGGCCAAAGCCGGTCACGCTGGTCATGACGAGGGTGGGGTGCGCCGCCGACAGCGTCTCCCAGCCACAACCGGCAGCCACCAGGCGGCCTGGTTTTTCGGCCTCGAGAAACAGGTCGCTGCCAGCCACCAGCTCACGAAGCAAACGGGCGCCCTCTGGCTTGCGCCAGTCGAGGGTGATGCTGCGCTTGCTGGTGTTGAGATAGCTGAACGACAGGCTGTGCGACGCGCCACCGGTGCTGCCAGGCCTGCCGCCAATGTGCGGGCCCGCGCTGCGGGTGGCGCTGCCGCCGGGGGGCTCTACGAGAATGACCTCGGCGCCCAGTTCGGCAAACATCTTGCCGCAGTAGTGCGTGAGAGGACTGGCCAGCTCGATCACGCGCAGACCGGTCAGTGCCTGGGGCGTTCCGGACTGGGCGGCGGCAGGGACGGCCCCCGCGACGGGAATAGAGGCGCCTGTCATGCACGTCCCCCGTGGTGAAGGATGTTCACCAGCTGCGCCACGTCAGGGCAGGTCTCGAGCGCGTGCAGTTGGGCCAGTGCCTGATCGGCCACGCCAGGCGCCAGGCGAGCGGCCTGTGCGCAATCGGCGAACTTGGCTTCGATCGCCGCCCAATCAAGTTCCCGTGACGGGTGGCCGGGTGCCTTGTCCACGCGCAGCGACGCGCGGCGCCCATCGCGCAGTTCCATGTCCACCGTCACCCAGCCCCGGCTGCCGGAGCTGCGGCTTTCGTATTGGGGGTCTTCCAGGTCGCGGCAGGACTCGTCCTCGCGCGCGTCAATGCGGTCATAGAGCGCCGCGATGTCGGGGCGGTTCACCGCTTCGTCGGTGAAGGACCAAAGGGTGTAGCGTCCATCCAGCAGGCCCGCTGCCAGCGGATAGTGCAGGCTGAACTTGCCCTCCAGGCCAGTGACCGGACGCGGATAGGTCAGTACCAGCATCCCGCCGGGCGGCATGCGGCAGGTCAGGCGAGCAACATCTTCGGCGCTGGCGCCCAGCTCCTCGCGCAGGCGAATCACTGCATCCATGGCCCGGTGCGAGGCATAGCAGCAAGCAAACTTCTTGAGCGCGATACCCGGGTCGCTGATGACCCAGGCCGCGGACTCAAGCGCGTCGATGGCAACCTGGGGGTTGGAGCCCGGTACGCCATACGAGGCAAAAAAGCCCGACTTGGCCTCCAGCGCGTCCTGCGTCGCTTCGAAGCCAGACAGCGCCAACCGCAGGGCCTGCACGGCATTGCGCGCGGCCAGGCCGGTGTGCAGGGGCTTGGTCATGGTGCCGAAATTGCGCCGCACGCCGCTGGCCATCGAGGAGGCGATGCCAATGGCCACCCGGGTGTGCTCTTCATCGAGCTTCCAGGCCTTGGCCAGAGCGGTGAGAGCCGAGAACATGCCCAGCGTACCGGTGCCGTGAAAACCTCGCTGGTAGTGACCGACCGTGATGCCCTGGGCGATGCGGGCGCCGGCCTCGATGCCCACCACATAGGCCTCGATGAACTCGGCACCGGTGAGCGGGTGCGCGCTCAGGTCGGCGATCAGAGAGGCCACGATGATCGCGCTGGGGTGCGCCGGCATCATCGAGAGCACATCGTCAAAGTCGAGTGCGTGTCCAAAGGTGCCGTTAATCAGGGCAGCCGTCTCCGGCGAGGCGGCGCGGTCGGTGCCCAAGATGGGCGAGTGTCCGCCGCTCTCGAGCGCCAGGTAGCGCATCAAGGGCTCGGTCACTTCGCTGTCGGCGCCCGAGAGAATCACCGCAAAGGTATCGGCAATGACCTTGCGCGCCTTGTCGAGTGCGTCGGCCGGAAATTGGTTGGCGCTGGCCTGCACCACGAACCGTGCGACATGCGCGGTGAGGGCCGGGGGCAGCGGAGTGGATGCGGCGTCGTGGCCGTGGGTGTGAGCGCTCATACGTGAAGGCTTTCGGGAAGACTTGGGGACGGACTTGTCGGAACT
>NZ_JARXAB010000010.1 GCF_029866045.1 Ramlibacter sp.
CTGCAAGGGCACCGTGCCGAAGGCCATCAGGCGGTCCGGGTGGGTTTGTGCGACGTGGGCGAGGCGGTCATTGACCATGCGCGCGTTGTTTCTGGCGAATTCTTCCTCGGCCCAGTAGCAGTAATGGCCGGGCGCGGGGGAAATCACCTGGATGTCGACACCGCCAGCGTCCATCGCCGCCAGCCGCTCGTCGACGCCAGTAATGCGCCCTCGGGTGCGGGCCAGCATCGCGGCGCTGACTTGGCGTGATTCGGGCGAGACCCATCGCTGGGTGGGTTCGGGTGTTGCGGGTCCATTCGCCTTGGCCAGTGCTTCCGCCTCGGCCACGACCATGTGGCAGTGCATGTCGATGACGACGGAGGGACGGTCCCGCCGCGGCGGCGTGGCCGTGGGGTTGGAGGCGGTGATCCCGCAGGTGTAGAACTGTTCCATATTTCCTCCTGCGGACGGTTGCTCAGACACTCGATGGCTTGAGGATCGTATTCGGTCGGTAGCGTTTGACGGCCTCGTGGTGCGTGGAGTCCTGGCCCATATAGACGCCGCGTTCCCATTCGCGCTTGAGCGGGTCCACCACCTGCAGGCTCATCCGGCCGATGCCGTGGATGCAGATTTCGACTTGCTCTCCGTCTTGCAGGAAGCCCAGTCCCTCATGGTTGGTGCCGCACGAGAGGATGTCGCCCGAGTTGAGCGTCATCACTCCGGAGGCAAACTCCACGATCTCGGGGACCGTGTGTTCCATGTCGTCCGTGTTGTAGTTGTGGCGAAGTTGACCATCGTTCCAGAACTGCACATGGAGGTCGTTCGGATTTTCGATCTCGTCGGCTGTCACGATGCAAGGCCCGATGGGTGCGAAGGTGTCGAACGACTTGCCGATCCAACTCATCGACGAGCCGGGTGCCCAGGTGCGGCGCCCTTCGCCGCGTGCGGTGACGTCGATGATGCAGGTGTAGCCGAAGACGGCGCTGCGCCAGTCGGCGCGGGCCACCGACTTGGCCGGTCCCTTGATCACCACCGCCAACTCGGCCTCGTGCATGAAGGAGGACGGCGCGGTATTGGCGGGCAAGTGAATGGTGTCCCCCGGGCCGATCACGGCGTCGGGATTCTTGAGGAACATGTTCAGCGGCTTGGGGTCTCGCTGCGCATGTTCCCAGTAGTTGCCGATGGCGTTGAGGATCTTGCGTGGCTGAGGCAGCGGGGGGCCCAGACGAACCTGCTCATGGGGCATGGCGTGATCGCGCTCGGCCGCCAGATTCAAGGCTGCGCGTACCTGGTCCAAGTGGTCGATCAGCCAGACCATGGCGGATTGCCCCGCCAGGCCGGCCGGCAGGTAAGCCCCGATCGGGACCACGCCCCGTTCAAGCAGCAATCCCGGCAGCAGCGCGTCGCCGGGTCTCTTGTAAAGCACGAGTTTCATGTCGACTGCCTTGGCGTACTCAATGGCGGGGAGGCGGCGGGTATCCGAAGTTCCAGACGTTGGAGGTCGATGGCCCGGGAGCTGTCTCTCGGGGCACCCAGTGGTCATCGACCACGTCCATGTCGGCGTCGTATTCAATATTGCCGCCGAAGGGGCTGTTGAAGTACCAGAACACGTTGGCCCCGTAGATATGGCGACCCGGGCCCCAGGCTGTCTGATAGCCCTTGTCGGCAAAGCGCTTGCCGGCGAGCATCACCTGGTTCATGTCATTGAGGTGGAAGGCGATGTGGTGCAGACCCTTGAAGGGCGCGCGCTGCACCAGGAACAACTGGTGGTGCTCGGGGTTGCCATCCGTGCGCATGAAGGAGCCCATATTGGTGAAACGGTCCGTGGCCCGGAACCCGAGCCGCTCCACGTAAAAGCGCTCCAGACGCGCCACGTCTTGGGTGTAGTACACGAGGTGACTGAGCGTGGCCGGGACAATCGGCGCATCAAAGTCGATCGTCGTGTTGACGACGCGCTGGGGCGGCGCCCCCGGTACATTCACCTTGGCGGGTTCATTTTTCAGCTCGATCCGTTGCGTCACCTGAAAGCCGATAGCGTTGCCGTCGTCGTCCGCCGAGATCAGCAATTCGCCGGTGACCTGCACCGGCCGGTCACGACCCAACTCCTTGGCAATGCGCTCCAGGGCGGCGCGGTCCGAAACACCCCAGCGCGCCAGGCGGATGGTAGGGCCGCCGACCGGCGCAGGTGGCAGGTCGGGGTCTTCGCAATGTCGGACACGCACGCCCGTGCGGTCCGAGGCCCAAAAGACGAGCTCCTTGTCGTCGGCACGTTCTTCGATCAGCCCGTAGTCCGCCAAAAAGCGCCGCCCAGCGGCGAGATCCTCGGTGGTCAGCGTGACCTCGTCCAGACCCACGATTGCCATGAAATTCCCTTCGTTCAAATCGAGTGCCAATTGCGACCCGGGCGAATCGCGCCAGCCGGGCCAGCGACCCAGTTAGGCGCGGCTTCGCTGGAGAGACTTCGGGTGCTTTCTATCCGCCAGCGTAGCCTGCTCGGCGGCCTGCAAGAAATCGTTTAGCTCGATCGAAGCCATCATGAGCGCTGATGCCTGCGGTGCATCGACCAGCCCGATGGATTCAATCGGGGGGAATGATTTCCCCCATCCAAGGCCCGCTCCTACCATCTCGCGATGGCAAGCAAGAAGATTCTCATTGTCGGTGGCGGCATCGCCGGCCTGACGCTGGCCATTTCGCTGACCCGGTGTGGCATCGCCTGCGAAATGATCGAGAGCAACCCGCAGTGGGGCGTCTACGGCGTGGGCATCATCTTGCAGTCCAACGCGCTGCGTGCACTGGAAACCCTGGGGCTCGCGCAGCGCTGCCTGGACGCGGGCTTCCCCTATTCGACCACCCGCTATTACGACGCGAAGGGCCAGTTCGTCCGGGAGCGCACCAAACCCAATTTGTCGGGCGATCGATTCGCCTCCTCCACCGGGGTGCTGCGTCCGGTGCTGCACGATATTTTGCGCACCGAGGCGCTGGCCCTGAATGTGCCCGTTCGCCTGGGCCTGACGGTGAGCCGGCTCGAGCAAGCGGGCGCCCGGGTCGACGTCACCTTCAGCGACGCCAGCGTGGGCAGCTACGACCTGGTCGTGGGCGCCGACGGGGTTCGTTCGGAGATGCGCCGCACCGTCTTCGGCGCCGAGCATCAGCCCACCTTCATGGGGCAGGCCTGCTGGCGCTTCACCGCCGACCGGCCTGCCGAAGTTCCCTGCGCGGTGATGTACGCGGGAACCCAAACCCAGGCAGGCCTGATTCCGCTCACCCAGGACAAGATGTACCTGCTGCTGCTCACGGCGGAACCGGGTAACCCCCGGCTGGAGCGAGACAGCTTGCGCGGCATGCTGGCCGAGCGCCTGGGCGAGTACGGCGGCCTCATCGGCGAGTTGGCGCGCGCGCTGCCTGACTCGAGTGACATCGTCTACAGCCCGCTGGAGCCGCTGCTGATGCCGGCCCCCTGGCATCGCGGGCGTGTGGTGCTGGTGGGCGACGCAGCGCACGCGACCACGCCGCATATCGCGCAGGGCGCCTCCATGGCCTTCGAGGATGCAGTGGTTCTCAGTGAGTTGTTGGGCGAGGCGCCGAGCATCGACCAAGCGCTGCAGGCTTACACGGCGCGGCGGTGGGAGCGGTGCCGCTTGATCGTCCACAACTCGCTGCAGATCGGGCGCTGGCAATTGCAAGCCTGGGAAGGCAAGCCCGACCCCCAAGCCGACATCGTTACCCTCAGCAACCAAACTTTGGAGGCCTTGCGCGCTCCGATCTGAGAGGCGCAGCCACACAACTTATGCAGACCATCGACTTTACCCATGACCCCGGCAAGACCAGCTGGGTCGAATCAGCCAACGGCCATTCGGACTTCCCTATCCAGAACCTTCCCTTAGGGCGCTTTGCCCTGGCCGACGGTCGGCCCCGTGTGGGCGTCGCGATCGGCGAGCACATCGTCGATCTCGGGTCGCTTCGTGCGATGGGATTGCTACCTCTGCCAGGTGCGCTGGGCCAAGAGCTGGAGGAGTTGCTGTTTTCGGCCAGCGATGCGGTGGGTTTGACCGCAGCCGCGCGCCTGGCCCTGCGCCACGAGGTGTTTCGTGTGCTCGATGGTCAGGGGCCGCAGGGGGAGGTGGCGCGCCGCCGCCAGGGCGAGTTCCTCCGGGCGTCCGCTGATTGCACCCTGTTGCTGCCCTCCCAGGTGCGCAATTATTCCGACTTCAACGCAGGCATCTACCACTCAGCGCGCGGCGGTCTCCGGCGCGGGCGGCCGATGGCGGAGGCCCTGCTTCCCAATTACCGGCATGTGCCGATTGGGTACCACGGCCGTGCCTCGAGCGTGCAGCCCTCCGGCACTGACATTCGGCGCCCTTGGGGCCAGATCGTGCCCGCGGGCGCGAGCCAACCCGTCTTCGAGCCCTCGCGCAAGGTGGACTTTGAGTTGGAGTTGGGCATTTGGATCGGGAGGGGTAATCCGGCGGGCCAGCCCATTCCCGTGGGGCAGGCCGCCGCGCACATCGCTGGCTACAGCCTGCTCAATGACTGGTCCGCCCGGGATATTCAGTCCTGGGAGTCCGAGCGGCTGGGACCATTTCTTGGCAAGAGCTTTGGCACCACGGTCTCTCCTTGGATCATTACGCCGGAGGCCTTGGCGCCGTTTCGCTTGCCCGCCTTCACGCGCGCAGCGACGGACCCGCAGCCGCTGGACTACCTTCTCGATGCGGCCGACCAGGCAGACGGCGGGCTCGATCTCTCGTTGGCCGTGCACCTGCAGCCTGCGGGCGTGACCGACACCTTCACCCTCTCTCGCAGCCATGCTCGCTATCTGTACTGGACACCGGCGCAAATAGTGGCGCATCAGACCTCCAACGGCTGCAATCTGCAGGTGGGCGATGTGCTTGGAACCGGAACGATCAGCGGCCCTGGCGCCGACGAATTCGGTGCCCTGCTCGACGCCTACGACGCCACCCGGAGCAAGCTGAGCTTTTCCGGCTTTGAGCGCACATTCCTGTCGGATGGCGACCAGGCCATGCTGGAGGCCCGCGCCCACCGTGAGGGGCGGGTGTCCATCGGATTCGGACCCTGCCGCGGGCAGATACTGCCTGCCGTGAGCCGATAGACAGACGGATTGACCGCTGCCCTCTCAGGCCTTCGCTTGTGCGCCATGCGTCAGGGCCGGCGGTTCGCCAAAGGCCTCCCGGGCGGTGTCGACGATCAGCTCACGCAGCCACTGGCTTCCAGGGTCTTCCTCCCGAAACATCGGCCATTGAAGCATCGCCACCAGCGGTGGTACGGCGGCAGGGTGGGGCAGGATCCGAATGGGGAGGGCGGCTGCGCTCATCTCGGCCAGGCGCCTTTGCATCGGTGCAATCATGCGACTGCCAATCACCATCCGGGGGAGTGTGTCGAACGATGGCACGAGCAGGGCCACTTTGCGCACATAGCCCTGTTGCTGCAGCCAAGCATCCTCGAGGGTGAGGCTGTTGTCCCGGCTCATTGCGCGCATGGCCTGAGGGGCAGCGAGGAACTGCGCGAGACTCAGCGTTTCGCCAATGTCCTGGTTGTCCTTGCAGGCCACACACACATATTCATCGACGAAAAGAGGCGTGCAGGGGTGTTGGGGCAGGGTGAGCCCGCCAACGCCCAATGCGGCGTCGATATGGCCCATTGCCATGCGCTGCTCGTGGTCGTGCGAGCGCAATTGAATGTTGAGGCTGGCGCCTGGCGCGGCCGCCAGAATTTTCGCGGTGACCAAGGGCGCGAAGACGGTCAGCAGGTATTCGGAGGCGGTGATGGTGAAGGTTCGGTCCGTCGTCGCCGGATCAAAGCCCGGACGGCTGGTGACGACGGCGGTGACCCGGGCCAGCAACTCGGTGACCTGAGGCATGAGGCCAGCCCCGAACGGGGTGAGCACCATGGAGCGCCCCACCCGCACCATGAGTTCGTCTTGGAAGTGTTCCCGCAGTCGGGTCAGCGCGCCGCTCATGGCCGGCTGGCTCACGTGCGTGCGCTGGGCGGCCTTGGTGACGCTTTGCTCGGTGAGCAAGGCGTCGAGGGCAATGAGGAGGTTGAGATCGAGTCGCTGCAAATGCATGCGGGGGCTCCGGTGGAGCCACCTTTTTAGCAGACTAGTCCGGCAGGGCCTCCGGCCCTGCCCGTTCAGGCCTTGCCAGCCGTCTCCGCCTGGAAGCCGACATACGCGCGGCGAATGTCCTCGAGCAGGCGTTCCTCGGTGTCGGCCCATTCACGCAGCTCCCCCAGCGGCATCTCGTGGGCGACGACTTCGGGATCGGTGCCGGCCAGAAAGCCGACCCGGGCGTGCGCCAGAATCAGTTCGAGGTAATCGAGCATGCGGCGCAACTCGGGCTTGCCCGCCACCGGGCCATGTCCTGGGACGATGACATCCACGTCTAGCTGCAAGATGTCTTTGACCGCCTGGATCCATCCTTGCAGGCTGCCGGCAAACGCGGCAGGGCAGACCCGGTTGAAAAACAGGTCACCAGCGAACAAGATCTTGCTCGCAGGAAGCCAGGCCACCGCATCG
Source organism: Ramlibacter sp. (assembly GCF_029866045.1). Taxonomy (GTDB): domain Bacteria; phylum Pseudomonadota; class Gammaproteobacteria; order Burkholderiales; family Burkholderiaceae_C; genus Ramlibacter. The sequence goes on from NZ_JARXAB010000010.1 coordinate 6,512, forward strand.
CCGTCGGTATGCGCCACCCCGGGGTGAAAGAACTTCACCTCGTGGACGCCCAGATGCAGCGTGACCTGGTCATCGAAGGTGAGGTCCGGATACACCACCTCGATGCCCTCGAGGTCAGGCGCGAAAAAAGGCCGCTTGCGCGCCCACCGCTGTACGTCACCCTGTCCGGCCTGAACCATGTGATTTCTGCAGGCCCGATGCGCGATCACACAGGCCGGCATGAAGCGCTTGACGCCAAACACATGGTCGGCGTGGTGATGGGTAAGCAGGACCCGGCTGACCGGCTTGTTGGTGACCCGCTTGATCGCATCGTGAAAGCCTTGCTGCATGGACCGCGTGCCCAAGGTGTCCACCACGGCGCAATAGTCGTCGCCGACGATCAGGCCCGCATTGCTGTAGCCGGCATTGCCATGCGGTCCATTGGGCTGAACATAGGCGAAAACGCCGTCTGCCAGCTCCTTCATCCCGAAGGACCAGTCAAGAAGGCTCATACGTTCCTCTCGCGGTCAGATCGCGCCGCAGCCATCATTCGGGTTGCACGCCGGCAGCGCGGACCAACTGGCCCCACTTTTCCGTCTCACGGCGCATGAATGCGCCCATTTCCTCCGGCGAGGTGGGCTCGGGTGTCAGGCCCGCCTGCTGGTAAAAACTGCGTGCGGTTTGACTGCCCAACGCAGCCCGGAAGATGGCATTCAGACGCGCAACGACCGGTCGTGGCGTGGCGGCTGGCACGAATACCGCGGACCATGCGGCGAGTTCGAAACCGGTGAGGCCGGTCTCGGCCATGGAGGGCACCTGGGTCAGGGTGGGATGGCGCCGCAGGGTGCTGACGGCCAAGCCGCGTAGCCTGCCTTGCTGGATCAGCGGCTGCGCGGCGGGAACGTCGACCACCGCAAAGTCCAGAGTCCCGCCCAGCACATCAGTGATGGCCTGCGGAGAGCCCTTGTAGGGAACGTACTGAACCTTGGCGCCGGCCATCTGCTGCATCAGCTCGGCCGACATGCGGCTTGACGAGCTGGAGGCCCCGTAGCTCAGCTTGCCGGGCGACTGTTTGGCTTTGGTGAGGAGGTCCTGCGCGCTCGTGATCGGACTGGTTGCCGACACCACAAAGATCATCCCGCCTTTGTTGATCAGGGTCACCGGCGCGAAGTCGGCGATGGGGTCGTAGGGAAGCTTGTTGAACATCGACGCATTGGCTGCGTGGGTGGTGTTCGACCCGATCAGCACGGTGTAGCCATCGGCGGGGGCCGTGGCCACTGCCTGGGCGGCGATGAAGCCGGCCGCGCCTGGCCGGTTCTCGATCAAGATCGGTACCTTGGCTTCCTGGCTCAAGGGCTCGATGATGGCGCGCAGGACAACGTCGATGCTTTGCCCTGCGGCAAAGGGAACGACCAGC
>NZ_JARXAB010000067.1 GCF_029866045.1 Ramlibacter sp.
GGCGCGCTGACCCATCAAGGGATAGGCTCTCGAGCTGGACCCGCCCTTAGCAGGTCCTCAACGCGGCAGGACGCTCGCCCCCATCAGGAACTCGTCCACCGCCCGCGCCGCCTGGCGGCCTTCGCGGATGGCCCAGACCACCAGGGACTGGCCGCGGCGGATGTCGCCGGCGGCAAACACCTTGGCCACGTTGGTAGCGTAGCCACCGGACTCCTCGGTCGTCGCCTTGGCGTTGCCGCGGCCGTCCTTGTCGACGCCGAAAGCGTCAAGCACGGTGGCGACCGGGGCCACAAAGCCCATGGCCAGCAGCACCATGTCGGCCTTCATGACCTGCTCGGTGCCAGACACTTCGACCATCTTGCCGTCTTTCATCTCGATGCGGACGGTCTTGAGGCCGGTGACCTTGCCCTTTTCGCCGATGAATTCCTTGGTGGCGATGGCGAACTCGCGCTCGCAGCCCTCTTCATGGCTGGACGAGGTGCGCAGCTTGGTCGGCCAGTAAGGCCAAACCAGGGGCTTGTTCTCCTGCTCGGGCGGCTGGGGCATGAGCTCGAACTGCACCACGCTCTGGGCGCCGTGGCGGTTGCTGGTGCCCACGCAGTCGCTGCCGGTGTCACCGCCGCCGATCACGATGACATGCTTGCCATCGGCACGCAGCTGACCCTTGAGCGTGTCGCCGGCGTTGACCTTGTTTTGCTGCGGCAAAAACTCCATGGCGAAGTGCACGCCCTCGAGATCGCGGCCGGGCACCGGCAGATCACGAGACTGCTCGGCGCCGCCAGTGAGCAGCACCGCGTCGAATTCTTTTTTGAGCTGCTCGGGAGAGATAGTCTCTTTGGCCCAGTTGGTCACCTTAGAGTCTTTGGGCAGTTCGCCCACCATCACGCCGGTGCGGAAGGTGACGCCTTCGGCCTTCATCTGCTCCACGCGGCGGTCGATGTGCGACTTTTCCATCTTGAAGTCGGGAATGCCGTAACGCAGCAGGCCACCGATGCGGTCGTTCTTCTCGAACAGGGTCACGTCATGGCCGACACGGGCCAACTGCTGGGCTGCGGCCAGACCGGCGGGGCCAGCGCCGACGACAGCGACTTTCTTGCCGGTCTTGACCTCGGCCGGACGGGGCTTGACCCAGCCATGCTCCCAGGCGCGGTCGATGATGGCGTGCTCAATGGACTTGATGCCCACCGCGTCGTCGTTCACGTTGAGCGTGCAGGCCGCCTCGCAAGGCGCGGGGCAGATGCGGCCGGTGAACTCGGGAAAGTTGTTGGTCGAGTCCAGGACGGTGAAGGCGTCTTCCCAGTCTTCGCGAAACACCAGGTCATTGAAGTCCGGAATGATGTTGTTGACTGGGCAGCCGCTGTTGCAAAACGGCGTGCCGCAGTCCATGCAGCGGGCGCTTTGCTGCTTGGCCTGACTGTCATCGAGGCCGATGACAAATTCTTTGTAGTGCTTAACGCGCTCGGGAACGGGCTTGTAGCCCTCTTCCAGGCGCTCGAACTCCATGAAGCCGGTGATTTTTCCCATGCTATTGCTCCGAAATTTCTTCAGTGATTCCAATGACTGCCCGGGGCCACAGCGGAGCCGGCTTTGCCGGTCCGCCGGTGGCGCCCCCGTGAGGGGGAGGCGCCGAAGGCGCTTCGGGGGTGGGCCTCATCAGGCTGCGGCCACGCCGTCGCGCACGGCGGCTTGGACGTTGTTGCCGGTGCTGGCCTCGGCCACTTCGCGCTCGTGCATTTCGCCCAGGGCGCGCTTGTACTCGTTGGGGAAGACCTTGACGAACTTCGCCCGGGCCTGCTCCCAGTTGTCCAGCAGCTCGCGGGCGCGTTTGCTGCCGGTCCAGCGGTTGTGGTCTTCCAGCAGCTTCTTGAGCAAGACCTCGTCGGTCTCGCCCGCATGCAGCCGGGTCTTGGTGGAGGCGGCCTTTTGCTCGGCGGCCGGCAGCACTTTGTCCATGGAGACCATGGCGGTGTTGCAGCGGCTGACAAACTGACCATCCTCGTCATAGACAAAGGCCACGCCGCCGGACATGCCGGCAGCGAAGTTGCGGCCGGTCTTGCCCAGGACGACGGCGGTGCCGCCGGTCATGTACTCACAGCCGTGGTCACCGGTGCCTTCGACCACCGCGGTGGCGCCCGAAAGACGCACCGCGAAGCGCTCGCCAGCGACGCCCGCGAAGAAGGCCTCGCCGGTGGTTGCGCCGTACAGCGCGGTGTTGCCGATGATGATGTTGCGCACGGCTTCACCGCGGAAGTCGAGGCTGGGACGCACCACCACGCGGCCGCCCGAGAGGCCCTTGCCGGTGTAGTCGTTGGCGTCGCCAATCAGATAGAGCGTGATACCGCGGGCCAGGAAGGCGCCAAAGGACTGGCCGCCGGTGCCTTCGAGCTGGATGCGGATGCTGTCGTCCGGCAGGCCCTCAGGGTGCACCTTGGTCAGTGCGCCGGAGAGCATGGCGCCCACCGAGCGGTTGACGTTGCGCGCCTTTTCCATGAACTGAACTTTTTCGCCCTTTTCAATCGCGGGCTTGGACTTCTCGATCAGGATGCGGTCGAGCGTCTTGTCCAGGCCGTGGTCTTGGTCGGCCACGTGGTAGCGGGCGACGTCGGCCGGCACCTGGGGCAGCGCAAACAGGCGGCCGAAGTCCAGGCCACGCGCCTTCCAGTGCTCGATACCCTGGCGCATGTCCAGCAGGTCGGCGCGGCCGATCATGTCGTCGAACTTGCGGATACCCAGCTGCGCCATGATCTGACGCACTTCCTCGGCGATGAAGAAGAAGTAGTTGACGACATGCTCGGGCTTGCCGGAGAACTTCTTGCGCAGGGCCGGGTCCTGCGTGGCCACGCCCACCGGGCAGGTGTTGAGGTGGCACTTGCGCATCATGATGCAGCCCTCCACCACCAACGGCGCGGTGGCGAAGCCGAATTCATCGGCACCCAAAAGCGCGCCGATGGCGACGTCACGGCCGGTCTTCATCTGACCGTCGGCCTGCACACGAATGCGGCTGCGCAGACGATTGAGCACCAGGGTCTGCTGGGTTTCGGCCAGGCCGATTTCCCAGGGGCCGCCCGCGTGCTTGATGGAGGACCAGGGCGAGGCGCCGGTGCCGCCGTCATGGCCGGCGATCACCACGTGGTCGCTCTTGCACTTGGCCACGCCCGCGGCGATGGTGCCCACGCCGACTTCAGACACGAGCTTCACGCTGATGGAGGCATGGGGCGCCACGTTCTTCAGGTCGTGAATCAGCTGCGCCAAGTCTTCGATCGAATAGATGTCGTGGTGCGGCGGCGGGGAGATGAGGCCCACACCGGGAACCGAGTGGCGCAGCTTGCCGATGTACTGGCTGACCTTGCCGCCGGGGAGCTGGCCGCCCTCGCCGGGCTTGGCGCCCTGGGCCATCTTGATCTGCACCTGGTCAGCGGAGGCCAGGTACTCAGCGGTCACACCAAAGCGGCCGGAGGCCACCTGCTTGATGCGTGAGCGCAGGGAGTCGCCGGCCTCCAAGGGCAGGTCGACCTCGACCACGTCCTTGCCAATGACGCTGGCCAGGGTGTCACCCTTCTTGATCGGGATGCCTTTGAGTTCGTTGCGGTAACGCGCCGGGTCCTCGCCGCCTTCGCCGGTTTTGGACTTGCCACCGATACGGTTCATCGCAATGGCCAGGGTGGCGTGGGCTTCGGTGGAGATCGAACCCAGCGACATGGCGCCAGTGGCAAAGCGCTTGACGATCTCCTTGGCCGGTTCGACTTCGTCAATAGAAATCGCCTTGGCCGGGTCGACCTTGAACTCGAACAGGCCACGCAGCGTCATGTGGCGACGGCTCTGGTCGTTGATGATCTGCGCGTACTCCTTGTACGTGTTCCAGTTGTTGGCGCGGGTGGAGTGCTGCAGCTTGGCGATCGCGTCGGGCGTCCACATGTGCTCCTCGCCACGGGCGCGCCAGGCGTATTCGCCGCCGGCGTCCAAAGCCTTGGCCAGCACCGGGTCGGCGCCGAAGGCGGCCTTGTGCAGCCGAATCGCTTCTTCGGCGATCTCAAACACGCCGATGCCCTCGATGCGGCTGGCGGTGCCGGTGAAGTACTGGCTGATGGTCTCGGCGTTGATACCGATGGCCTCGAACAACTGCGCGCCGCAGTAGGACATGTAGGTGCTCACGCCCATCTTGGACATGATCTTAGACAGGCCCTTGCCGATCGCCTTGACGTAGTTGTAGACCGCCTTTTCGGCCGACAGGTCACCCGGCAGGTCCTTGTGCAGGGCGGCCAGGGTCTCCATCGCGAGGTAGGGGTGCACGGCTTCCGCGCCGTAGCCGGCGAGCACTGCGAAGTGATGCACCTCGCGGGCAGAGCCGGTCTCGACCACCAGGCCGGCGGTGGTGCGCAGACCCTCACGCACCAGGTGCTGGTGGATGGACGACAGCGCCAGGGCGGCGGGAATGGCCACCTGCGAGGCGGTCACGGCGCGGTCGCTGATGATCAGGATGTTCTTGCCGCTCTTGATGGCATCGACCGCCTCGGCGTTGAGCGAAGCCAGCTTCGCCTCCACACCTTCGTGGCCCCAAGCCAGCGGGTAGGTGATGTCCAGCGTGTAGCTGCGGAACTTGCCCTGGGTGATCTGGCCCACGTCGCGCAGCTTGGCCATGTCGGCGAAGTCCAGCACCGGCTGGCTCACCTCCAGGCGCATGGGAGGGTTGACCTGGTTGATGTCCAGCAGGTTCGGCTTGGGTCCGATGAAGGACACCAGGGACATGACGATGGCCTCGCGGATCGGATCGATCGGCGGGTTGGTCACCTGGGCGAAAAGCTGCTTGAAGTAGTTGTACAGCGGCTTGTTTTTGTCAGACAGCACGGCCAGCGGGCTGTCGTTGCCCATGGAGCCGGTGCCTTCTTCCCCGGCCTGGGCCATGGGCGAGAGCAGGAATTTGATGTCTTCTTGCGTGTAGCCGAAAGCCTGCTGACGGTCCAGAAGGGCCACATCAGAGGCCGGCGCCTGCCCGGTGCTCTCAGACAGGTCGTCCAGGCGGATACGCAGGTTCTCGATCCACTGCTTGTAGGGCTTGCTGTTGGCGAGGTTGGCCTTGAGCTCCTCGTCGTCGATCATGCGGCCTTGTTCGAGGTCGATCAGGAACATCTTGCCCGGTTGCAGGCGCCACTTGCGCACGATCTTGTTCTCGGGCACGGGCAGCACGCCGGACTCGGAACCCATGATGACCAGGTCGTCATCGGTCACGCAGTAGCGCGAGGGGCGCAGGCCGTTGCGGTCCAGCGTGGCGCCGATCTGGCGGCCGTCGGTGAACACGATGGAGGCCGGGCCGTCCCAGGGCTCAAGCATCGCCGCGTGGTACTCGTAGAAGGCCTTGCGGCGCTCGTCCATCGTGGTGTGCTGCTCCCAGGGCTCGGGGATCATCATCATCACTGCCTGCGAGATGGGGTAGCCCGCCATCGTGAGCAGCTCGAGGCAGTTGTCGAAGGTGGCGGTGTCGGACTGGTCGGCGAAGCTGATCGGATAGAGCTTGCGCAGGTCCTCGCCGAGCACCGGGGAGGACATCACGCCTTCGCGCGCCTTCATCCAGTTGTAGTTGCCCTTGACCGTGTTGATCTCGCCGTTGTGGGCGACATAGCGGTAGGGGTGGGCCAGCGGCCACTCGGGGAAGGTGTTGGTGGAAAAGCGCTGGTGCACCAGGCCCAGGGCCGAGACGCAGCGGGCGTCTTGCAGGTCCAGGTAGTACTCGCCCACCTGGTTGGCCAGCAGCAGTCCTTTGTAGACCACCGTCCGCGAGGACATGCTGGGGACGTAGTACTCCTTGGAGTGCTTGAGGTGCAGGTTCTGAATGGCCGCGCTGGCGGTCTTGCGAATCACGTAAAGCTTGCGCTCGAGCGCGTCTTGCACGATCACGTCATTGCCGCGACCGATGAAGACCTGGCGCAGCACGGGCTCTTTCGCGCGCACGGTGGGCGACATCGGCATCTCGCGGTTCACCGGCACATCGCGCCAGCCGAGCAGCACCTGGCCTTCGGCCTTGATCGCGCGCTCCATCTCCTGCTCACAGGCCAGGCGGGAGGCGTGCTCTTTGGGCAGGAAGATCATGCCCACGCCGTACTCGCCCTGCGGCGGCAAGGCGACGCCCTGCTTGGCCATTTCTTCACGGTAGAGCTGGTCTGGGATCTGGATCAGGATGCCCGCGCCGTCGCCCATCAGCGGGTCGGCACCCACCGCGCCGCGGTGGTCGAGGTTTTCAAGAATCTTCAGGGCCTGGCCCACGATGGCATGGCTTCGCTGGCCTTTGATATGGGCGACGAAACCCACGCCGCAGGCGTCGTGCTCGTTCGCCTGGCTATAGAGGCCTTGCTGCTGCAGGTGGGCGATCTCGTCGGCCGTGGCGGCGGATGAGGTAACCGACGAACCGGCGGGGAGATGGGCGGGCGTGGTGGACAGGGCCATGGCAATTCCTTCGCAGACTTTCACGGGAGCGGGGAGCATAGTGCAGCGCAACACGGCCGCCAAGCGAAATAAAAGGGGTCAGATCCTTATTAATTCAGCCCGATGACCTTCGAAAAATAAATAGGGGACGGATCAATCGCCGCCACGGTCCTCAAGGAAGGTCCGTGTCGGGCGGCTTGTCCCCGAGTGCCTGCACCGCCTCGGTGAGGCGGCGGCGCGGGCGACCCGGTTTCCCCCGGCTGAGTCGGCGCGGCGTCTGCTTCTGCAGGCCGGCAAGAAACACATCGTCCCCCAGCGCCCAACCGTGGACTGCCGAGTCCACCAAAGCTTGCTGCTGGGCCGCAGTGACCCCCCGCTCCACTGCCTGGGCGTAGCCCTGCTCGCGGGCAAAAGGTGTGTTTCCTAGAGCCCAAACAAGAGAGTGCGGACTCACCATCTTTTCTACAACTGCACCGACGTAGTGCCCGTGACTGGACCAAGCCCAATCCTGGGGCCGCTCGACCTTGCCGGAACGGACCGGGTTGAGGTCGAGGTAAGCCATGCAGGGCAGAAGCCAACTCTCTGCCTGTAGCACCGCGCAACGGTAGCGCCCCTCCCACAGGGTGCCGGAACGACCGTGGCGCTGGTTGAAATAACGCACATACCGACGCCCAAGTCCTTGCATCATCCGTGCCAAGCCTCCGTCCTGCCTGGGGGTGGCCAGAAGGTGGAAGTGGTTGTCCATCAGGACATAGGCATGCAGGTCGACACCCGCCTCGAGCGCCTGCTCCGCCAGGAGGCGGCGGAGGGTGTCGAAGTCCGCCGGGTCGGCGGCAATCGGGGAGAGGTTGTGGCCCCGCTGGAGGATGTGGTGCGGGAGACCGGGAAGGGTCAGTCGGGGCAGGCGGGCCATGGGGTCATCTTATGACGAACCTGACCCTGTTTTCTTTTCAATAGAGGCGCAAGCGCTAGGGGCGGCTGAT
>NZ_JARXAB010000160.1 GCF_029866045.1 Ramlibacter sp.
GGCTGCACTGGCCACTTTGCCCTGGATGTTGAACAGTACCTCGGCAAACGCCCAGGCCTCGGCCTGGCCCAGCCGACCGATTCGCCTTGTGGTTCCTTATCCTCCCGGCGGGGCCAGCGATATTTCCGGGCGTTTGCAGGCCGAAGTGCTGGCGAAGGCGCTCGGCACGCCGGTCGTGGTCGATAACCGCGCTGGCGCTGGCGGAACCCCGGGCACTGCTTTCGTCGCGAAATCAGCCCCGGACGGTTACACCGTCATGATGGCCAGTCCTTCCTCCCACCTGGGCGCGCCCATGTTGTTTCGGTCGGCGGGTTACGAGGGCGTCGATGACTTCACCGCCATTGCGACGTTCTCGCTGGGTACCGCGGTGGTCTGCGTGAATCCTGCGTTGCCGATCAAGAACATCCAGGAACTGATCGCTTACGCCAAAGCGAATCCGGGCAAACTCAATTTCGGGTCGGCTGGAGCGGGCGGGGCCAACCATATGCTGGGGGTGCTGTTCATGCAGCGCACCGGTACCGAATTGACTCACGTCCCTTATCGCGGTGCGGCGCAGGCCCTGGTGGATCTCATCGCCGGCAACATTCAGGTGGTGTTTGACAGCTTCTCGGGGATCATCGGCGCAATTCGTGCCGGCCAAGTACGTGCTCTAGGTGTCACGAGTGCCGCGCGCTGGCCCCTTGCGCCTGAAATGCCGACGGTGCAAGAGCAAGGTGTCGCCAACTACAACCTGCCGTCCTTCTCCGCCGTGATGGGGCCCGCCAACATGCCCGCCGACATCGTGCAACGCATGAACACCGCGATCAACGACGGGCTCAAGGACCCGGCCCTGGCGCAACGCCTGACATCCGCCGGCAACATCCCCTACCCCACATCACCACAGGAATTTGCGGCCCTCATGCGCTCGCAGCGGGAAGTCTGGCGCGAGTTGGTCCGGGTCTCTGGCGTTCAGCCGACCTGAGTGGGTATGGACGATTTTTCACAGACCCTGCTTGCAGCTGCACAGGCGCGTCGCGCCCAGAGCATTGCCTTTCTCGGCAGGTTGATCGCGGCGCAGCGCAGCGGCGAAGCGGCCGTGCAGCAATGCTTTGCAGACCACCTGGCTGAAGCAGGATGCCAGGTGGAGTCGCTCCACTACGCGCCCGCCAAAGTGCAGATGCAGCACGAGTTCGCCACAGGAGACCTTGCTGCGACAGAAGAGCGCTGCAGCCTCATTGCCCGCCTGCCAGGAGAGGGCGCGGGCCGGAGCCTGATTTTTTTCGGGCACCCCGACGGAGAGCCTGTGAAAAACGTCGAACGCTGGAAGCACGATCCGTTCGCTGCGACCCTCAGCGAAGGGCGAATCTACGGCTGGGGTGTTGCCGATGACCTCGCGGGCATCGCCATCATGGCCGAAGCGATCCAAAGCATTGTGGCCTCGGGCCTGCGGCCCCTGGGGGACGTGCTGGCTGCGAGCACGCCGTCCAAACGCCATGCGCGTGGGGTTGCAGCGGTGCTGCAACACGGACACACCGGGGACGCTGCAATTTACCTGCACCCTGCCGAAAGCGGCTTGGGCATGCAGGAGATCAAGGCCATTTGCGGCGGCCAATTGCATCTGCGCCTGACCGTGTCGGGCCAGGGCCCGGACACCCAGGAGCCTGGCCATACTGCGTTTTCGCACCTCGCGGTGAGTGCCCTCGACAAGGCCATGGTGCTCAAGGCCGCCCTTGACGACCTCGGCAACTCACGCGCCGCCCGGGTGCGCCATGCAGGCATCGAAAGTGTGGTGGGTCGCGCCACCAACATCCTGGTGGCGCACATGACCTGCGGGGATTCCCTGCGATTCACCCGAGTGCCCACCCGATGCACGATGGGCGTGTCGATTTCCTTCCCGCCTGGCGAAAGCATGGAAAGCGTTCAGCAGGAAATCATGGACTGCCTGGCTTCGTGTGAGCAGCAGGATGTCTGGTTGCGCGATCACCCCCCCGTGATCGAGTGGCTCGCTGGCGTCACGGGCGCCGAACTACCGGCCGAGTCACCCTTGTTCGACGCTGTCAGTGCGGCGGTCACGCAGGTCACGGGGTTGACGCCCTTCGTCAATGCCATGCATACCTCCTCGGACATCCGCGTGCCGATGGTGCAAAAAGGGATACCCACCGTCGGTCTTGGCCCGCTCTGCGGCGACTTGAGTCAGAACGGAAGTCATGACGAGTGGGTGGACGTGGAAGATTATTTGCGCGCCATCGCCGTCGCCGCAGACAGCGCGCTGCGCTGGTGCGGCGCGGTACGCGTTTGACCCGCTCCGGCGCTTCACGGCCGGGGGCGGCGTACCCCGTTGTCCACGATGCGTTCGCCATCCTCTTTGGTGAAGGGCGGCAGGGGTCCGACCGGCAGGATTTCCAGCACGGTTTCTGAGGGGCGGCACAGCTTGGTGCCCAGCGACGTCACCACCAGGGGACGGTTCATCAGGATGGGGTAGTGCCCGATGAAATCCAGCAACTGCTCATCGGTCCACTTGGCATCGGCGAGTCCAAGTTCTGCATAGGGCGTCCCCTTTTCCCGGAGCAAGGCGCGCAGTGGCTGGCCGGTGGCGGCTACCAGGGCTCGTAACTCGTCTTTGGAGGGCGGCGTCTTGAGGTACTCAATGACGGTGGGCTCGAGGCCTGCGTGGCGAATCAGCGCGTGTACGTTGCGTGATGTGCCGCAGGCGGGGTTGTGATAGATCGTGACCGTCATGCGCGGACTCCTTGGCTGGACTGCTCGTACCAGCCCTGGCTTCGGTTCACGACCGCCACCACGGCCAGCATCACTGGCACTTCAATCAGCACCCCCACCACCGTGGCCAACGCAGCGCCCGACTGGAAACCAAACAGACTGATGGCAGTGGCGACTGCCAGCTCGAAGAAGTTGCTGGCCCCAATGAGCGCCGAAGGACCAGCCACGCAGTGCTGCACACCCAGCTTGCGATTGAGCCAGTAGGCCAAGCCAGAATTCAGAACCACCTGAATCAAGATCGGAACCGCCAGCAGCGCAATCACCAAAGGCTGCGCCAGAATCGCCTCGCCCTGAAACCCGAACAGCAGCACCAGCGTGGCCAGCAAGGCCGATATGGAGAAGGGGCCAAGGCGGGCTGCCACCGCCTCGAAATGCGCCCTGCCGCGCGGGTGCAAGGCCTTGCGCCAGAGTTGGGCCAGGATGACGGGCACCACGATGCACAGGCCCACGGACGTGACCAAGGTGTCCCAGGGCACGGCGATAGACGACAACCCCAGCAGCAGGGCCACCAGGGGCGCGAAGGCCACGACCATGATGCTGTCGTTGAGCGCCACTTGCGAGAGGGTGAAGTACGGGTCGCCCTTGCACAGCTGGCTCCACACAAACACCATGGCCGTGCAGGGTGCCGCGGCCAGCAAGATCAGGCCGGCGATGTAGCTGTCGATCTGGTCGGCCGGCAGCCAGGGCGCGAACACCTGGCGGATGAAGATCCAGCCGAGCACCGCCATCGAGAAGGGCTTGACGGCCCAGTTCACAAACAAGGTGACGCCGATGCCGCGCGCATGCGCCCTGACCTGCCCCAGGGCTGCGAAGTCGATCTTCAGCAGCATCGGAATGATCATCACCCAGATCAGCAAGCCGACGGGCAAATTGACCTGGGCCACCTCCAGGGCGGCAACCGCCTTGAAGGCACCCGGCAGCCACTGCCCCAGCGCGACGCCCGCCACGATGCACAGGGCTACCCACAAGGTGAGGTAGCGCTCGAAGAAGCTGATTGCCGGCCTTGCGGCAAAAGAAGAGGGATCGGCAAGGTCAGTCATGCGGAGTCCGGGTAAAGATCAATTATTCAATTATGATTGAACTATGAATGAAAAAACCGCCGTTGTCGCACTTGCTGCCTTGGCCCAGGAAACGCGTCTTCGGATCTTTCGGGCGCTGATCGGCGCAGGCCCGGAGGGACTGACGCCCTCGGCGCTCGCGGCGATGCTCGGGCTCGCCGGGTCGAACTTGTCCTTTCACTTGAAGGAGTTGGGGCGCTCGGACTTGGTCACCGTCGAGCGGGACGGACGGCAGTTGTTCTATCGACCCAATCTTGCCCATATGAATGGACTGGTGGGCTACCTGGTCGACCACTGCTGCCAGGGTGAAGACTGCTCCCCCTCTCCCAAGGGCGCCAAACAATGCGGCGCCCCCACGTGCTGATCAGAAATCATAGAAATCACATTGAAGGAACAAAGATGAAAGTTGGAATCAATGGCATGGGCCGAGTGGGTCGGCTGGCACTGCGCGCCGCCTTTGGCGCGATCGACCGGCCCGACCACGACCCGCGTGCAGACAACCGGCTGGAGGTCGTGCACCTCAACGAAATCAAAGGCGGTGCGGCCGCAACGGCCCATCTGGTCACCTTCGATTCGGTGCAGGGTCGCTGGAGGGCCGATATCGCGGCCGATGGCGAGGAGGCCATCCGCATCGGCGATCGACATCTTTCGTTCAGTTCACACGCCACCAGCGCCGACATTCCCTGGGGCGATCTGGGGGTGGACCTGGTGCTGGAGTGCACGGGCAAGTTCCTCACCCCCGAGACCCTGCAGGGTCACCTGGACCGCGGTGCCAAGCGGGTGATCGTCGCCGCGCCGGTGAAGGTGGGCAATGTGCTCAACATCGTGATGGGCGTGAATGACCACCTGTACGACCCGGCTAGAGACCGCATCGTGACGGCGGCGTCCTGCACCACCAACTGCCTGGCACCTGTCGTCAAGGTGGTCCATGAGGCCATCGGCATTCGCCACGGCCAGATCACCACGCTGCACGACCCGACCAACACCAATGTGGTGGTGGACGCCCCGCACAAGGACCTGCGCCGCGCGCGCAGCGCCATGATCAACTTGGCGCCCACCACCACCGGCAGCGCCACAGCCATTGCGCTCATCTACCCTGAACTCAAAGGCAAACTCAATGGCCACGCGGTGCGGGTGCCGGCGCTCAATGCCTCTCTCACGGACTGCGTCTTTGAGTTGCAGCGCGCCACCACGGCCGACGAAGTCAACGCCCTTTTCAAGGCGGCAGCCCAGCCCGGATCGCCCCTGGCGGGCATCCTGGGCTACGAGGAGCGCCCGCTGGTCAGCTCTGACTATGCGCGGGACACCCGCAGCGCCATCGTCGATGCGCTGTCGACGATGGTGACCGATGGCACGCTGCTCAAGGTCTACGCCTGGTACGACAATGAAATGGGCTATGCCACCCGCATGGTGGATCTGGCCTGCCATATTGAGCAATCGGGACTTTGATGAACCAGGCTGAACGGAACTACGCCATCGTCACGGCGTCTTACTGGGGGTTCACGCTCACCGACGGCGCGCTGCGCATGCTGGTGTTGCTGCACTTTTATAGCCTCGGTTACTCCCCGTTCACCCTGGCCTTTCTTTTCCTGCTGTACGAAGCAGCGGGTGTGCTGGCCAATTTGATTGGCGGCTGGTTGGCCACGCGCTATGGCATCGCTCGCATGCTGACCGTGGGCCTGGTCACGCAGATCAGCGGCTTTACCCTGCTGTCCTTCCTCGACCCCAACTGGACACCCGCCATGTCCGTGGCCTGGGTCGTGCTGTCTCAAGGGGTGTGCGGCGTCGCCAAGGACCTGACCAAGACGGCCAGCAAGTCGGCCATCAAGGTGACGCAAGCCCAAGCCAAGGACCAAGGCGCCGGCCAACTGTTCAAGTGGGTAGCCTGGTTCACCGGCAGCAAGAACGCCATGAAAGGGGTGGGCTTTTTCCTGGGCGGCCTGATGCTCCAGACGCTGGGATTTCAGGGCTCGCTCTGGTCCATGGCCGGACTGCTGGCGCTGGTACTGGTGGGCGTGGTGACCTCCCTGCCGCCCATGATGGGCAAGAGCAAGGCATCCAAGTCCGCCAAGGAGTTGTTTGCCAAGAACGCAGGCATCAACGGCCTGGCGGCTGCGCGGGTGGCACTGTTCGGTGCGCGTGACGTGTGGTTTGTAGTGGGCGTGCCTGTTTTCCTGTACTCAGTAGGCTGGACCTTCTCCATGGTGAGCGGCTTCGTGGCGGCGTGGACCATCGGCTACGGCCTGGTGCAGGCACTGGCGCCCAACATCGTGAAGCGCAGCGAAGATGGTCTGACCCGCGAGGTACCGGCCGCACGCTGGTGGTCGGCCATCCTGGCCGTGGTGCCCCTGGCCTTGGCTGCTGCGGTGGTGGCCCAGGTGCCTCACCTCGAGTGGGTCGTTGTGGCAGGCCTGGGGCTGTTTGGCTTTGCCTTCGCCGTTAATTCGTCTGTGCACTCCTACCTGGTGCTGGCGTATGCCGGATCTGAAAAGGCCGCCGAGGACGTGGGTTTTTACTACGCCGCCAACGCACTCGGGCGCTTCTTTGGAACGCTGCTATCGGGCTTGCTTTATCAGTGGGGAGGCTTGCTGTACGCGCTGCTGGGGTCTGCGGCCATGCTGGCGATCTGCTGGCTGGTCACGCTCAAATTGCCAGTGCAAAGGTCTGCCCCCCTCGGCTCGAGCGCCTGAGAAAAAGACCGTCACTGACTCGCCCGGTTTCAGACCCTCTGTTGTGGGTGGGGTCCCGACTTCGAACACCTGCGCGTCGCTTGTTCAGCTTAGCGACCGGCACTTGCGCGCTGGCGAGATGGAATCCAACATGTGAACACTTTGGACGAGCCTCAAGCCATGGAAACTGTGATTCGCAAATGGGGTAACAGTCCCGCTCTGCTCCTGCCTACCTCTGTCTTGAAAGAGGCAGGTTATCAACTCGGGCAAAAGGTGGATCTTGTCGTCTCGCGAGGTCGGATCATCATCCAAACTGCAAAGAAGGTCGAATACGACATTGACGCTTTGGTCAATGGCATCCATGCCAGCAAAGTACACGATGAAGTCACCTCCGGTCCACCGGTTGGCAAAGAAGCCCTTTGACCCCGCCGCGTGCCAATGTCCCTGATGCGCGCGACGTCGTGTGGCTGGAATTCGATCTACAGGCGGGGCATGAGAAGACGGGTCAGCAGCCTGACTTCTTCATCAGCCGGGCCGACCACAACTGCAAAACAGGCTCGACGCACCACCGCGGGTCCGCAGTGGCCAGCGCAGGGCAGCTATCGCTGGGGTCAGCTCTCACCCGGGCGGCGTCGATCAGCACCGTGCCGGGAACACCCGGCACGGCCACCACGCGTGTGACACTCAGCAAACCTGATCGCGCGCAGGGCTGCTAAGAGCCCCACCAGCGGGCTCAGGCCTTGAGCCCCTCTAGCACGCGGTCCGGCGTGAGAGGCAGGCGCCGATAGCGCACACCAACAGCATCAAAAACCGCATTGGCCAGCGCTGCGCCCGTGGGCCCCTGCGAGGCCTCACCCGTGCCCAGGAACGGCGCCCCGGGACGGTCGATCAGCACCACCTCGATCGGCGGGACCTCCGAGAAGGTGAGGATGGGGTAGCTGGCCCAGTCGGCGGACAGGACCTGCGTGTCGTTCATCTGGACTTCCTCTTTGAGGGTCCAGGACAGTGACTGAATCAGGCCGCCTTCGATCTGGTTGCTCACGCCGTCCGGGTTGACGATGTGGCCGCTGTCGGCACTGGCGACCGCCCGCAGAACGCGGATGCGGCCATTTTGCCGATTGACCTCCACCTCCAGAGCCACCGCGCAATAGCCGGCAATGTTCTTGTACTTGGCAAAACCGATGCCGCGCCCACGCCCAGGCTGCTTGCGCCAGGACGACCAGCCAAAGGCCTCTGCCGCCTTGGCGATTGCGTCACGCGCGCGCGGGTCCTTCATGTGGCGCAGGCGGTATTCCACCGGGTCCGCCTTGGCTGCATGGGCCAGCTCGTCGATGAAGCACTCGATGGCGAACACGTTGGCATAAGCGCCCAGACCGCGGGTCGAGGACACACGCAGCGGCATCTCGGTGATGAAGTTCGTGAGAACCTCCTGGCCCGGGAAGTCGTAGAGCGCGATTCCATTGCGGTCGGCCGCGAAATTGGGCGCGCCGCCGTTTTGCGGCTTGGGCTGGGTGAACGGCTTTTCGAGGTAAAGCGCAGGCAAGAGGTTGCCGGGCTGACCGCTGGGCCGGGTGCCATGCGGCGTAGAAAAAATGGTGAGCTTCCAATCCTGGATATTGCCCTGCGCGTCCAGGCTGGCCGAGGTCTTCATGACCATGGCCGACCCGTAGGGCTCCCACAGATGCTCCTGCTCGCGGGTGTACTGCAAGCGCACCGGCCGCCCGGGGACGGCCGCTGCCAACAAAGCGACATCGGCGGCCGCATCGTCGGCCATGTTGTGCCCGTAGCAGCCGGCTCCCTGCACGTGCTGCAGGCGCACCTTGTCCAGGGGCATATCGAGCATGCGGGAGATCGCCGCACGGGTCTCGAAGACCGACTGGCTGTGCGTCTGCACGATCAGCACCCCGTCGGCACCCATCGTGCCCAAAGCAGCCGAGGTACCGATGGAGGCGTGCATCTGGTAGGGCCGGTAGTAGGCGGCCTCCAGGGTGCGGGTGGTTGCCGTGCCATTGGTGCGGGGCTTCTTGAGGGTTTCAATCACCCGGTCAGGCTTGGTGGCCTCCAGCCAGGCCGGCATGGCCTGGGTGCCCGGCAGACGCTTGGGCACATTCCACTGGCAACTGTCACCCAGCGCGCGGGCCGCGGCGTGCGCCTGTGCCTCGCGGCGTGCAACCACCCCCAGGAAGCTGCCGTTTCTGATCACTTTGACCACACCAGGCATGCGCTCGGCGACTGCCAGGTCCACAGCGGTCAGCGACGCGCCGTACGTGGGCGGACGCACGACAGCGCCATAGACCATGCCGGCCGGCCGCAGCTCCTGCACGAAGATGGATTGCCCCAGCACTTTGGCGGGCAGGTCCAGCCGTGGGACTGAGCGGCCGATGTAGCGGTGCTCGGTTGCGGGCTTGGGTTTGGCAAGTCCAATGGCTTCACGATCCAGGGCCTGTCCCAGGACCAGATCCCAAGAGCTCACCTGCGCGTTGCCACTGCCCTGAACGACACCGTCGACCACCTTGAGGCCGGCCATGCCCTGACCCAGGCGCGTGGCGGCCAGATCGAGCAGGATGGCGCGCACTTCAGCCGAGGCT
>NZ_JARXAB010000002.1 GCF_029866045.1 Ramlibacter sp.
TGTATGAGTTGATGCCGATCGCGGTCCTGATTGGCACCATCTTCGTGCTGGCGCGGATGGCGCAGAACTCCGAGTACACCATCTTGCGCACCTCTGGCCTCGAGCCAGGGCGCGCCCTCACCCTGCTGCTGGTGCTGGGAACGCTCTTTAGCGGGCTGACGTTTGCCACCGGCGAGTTTCTGGCACCGGCGGCAGACCGGACCGCCGCCTTGCTCAAGGCCAAATACCAGGGCCGACTCTCAGTGGGAATGACCGGCGCCTGGCTCAAGGAGCGCCAAGGCGAGCGCACCTACACCGTGAACGTGGCCGCGATGGCGCCGGACGGCAGCCTGCGCGGGCTGCGCATCTTCGAAGCTGATTCCGCCGGGCGGCTCGTCACCATGGTCCAGGCGTCACAGGCGCAGGTGCAATTTGACGAAGCCTGGGTGCTCAAAGGGGTGGATCGCACCTTCTTCCGCCCCGGCGAGGGGCAGCGCGCGAGCGCGGCCACCCAGCATGAGGCGGAGGCGGTGTGGCCCACGAGCATCAGCAGCGAGATGGTCTCGGTGGCCCTGCTCAAGCCAGAGCGGATGTCCACCCTGGACCTGTTTCGCTACATGCGCCACCTCGACGCCAACGGTCAGACGTCCCAGCGCTATGAAATCGAGTTCTGGCGCAAGGTCTTCTACCCCTTGAGCTGCCTGGTGATGATGGTGCTGGCCCTGCCGTTTGCCTATCTGCATTTCCGCTCGGGCGGCATCAGTGCGATGGTGTTTGTGGGCATCCTGTTCGGGATCAGCTTCTTCCTTCTCAACAACGTGTTCGGCCATGTGGGTAACCTGCAGAAGTGGCAGCCCTGGGTCGCTGCGGCCGCACCCGGCCTGCTCTACACGCTGATGTCCCTGGGCGCCTTTGGCTGGCTGGTCCTGCGACGATGACCCTCCCCGCTTCCTCTCCCACCCGAGGTGTGATTCTTTTCGCCCACGGGTCCCGTGACCCGCTCTGGCGGCTGCCCATGGACGCGGTGGCGCGCCGCGTCGCTAAGGCCGAACCCGGCACACCGGTGCGCTGCGCCTTCCTCGAGCTCACCGCCCCTGACCTGCCGAGTGCTGGCGCGGAACTGGTGGCGCTGGGGCTGGAAGAGATCCGTGTGCTGCCCATGTTCCTGGGCGTGGGCCGCCATGCGCGCGAGGACCTGCCGCTGCTGATGGAGTCGCTTCGCAACGCCCACCCGCAGGTGCGTTGGGTGCTGCAGCCGACGGTGGGCGAAGACCCGGGGCTGCTGGACCTGCTGGCCAACCTGGCGATGGCGCGCTGAGCACCGGGCGTGTGCAGGGTGCGGGCAGGGTGCGGGCAGGGTGCGTATAGGGTGTGTACAGGGGCCCAGATCGGCCGTGGCATGCATGTTTCATTTCCCATGACGCAGGCAGGCTCAATAGATGTTTGCGGCATAATAAATCTCAGCTTTATCTGGGATTCAATATGAACCTGCATCAGTTCCGTTTCGTCCAGGAAGCCGCCCGCCGCAACCTCAACCTCACCGAGGCAGCCAAGGCCTTGCACACCTCCCAGCCGGGCGTGTCCAAGGCCATCATCGAGCTGGAGGAGGAGCTGGGGGTCGAGATCTTCGCCCGCCACGGCAAGCGCCTCAAGCGCATTACCGAGCCCGGCCAGCATGTGCTCAAGAGCATCGAGCTGATCATGCGGGAGGTGGGCAACCTCAAACGCATCGGCGAGCAGTTCAGTGCCCAGGACTCCGGCACTCTGTCAATCGCCGCCACCCACACCCAGGCCCGCTACGTGCTGCCGATTCCCGTAGCCCGCTTGCGTGAGGCCTACCCCAAGGTGAACGTGAGCATGCACCAAGGCTCGCCCGACCAAGTGGCCAAGATGCTGCTGGAGGAAGTGGCCGAAGTGGGGATCGCCACCGAATCGCTGGCCGACTACTCTGAGCTGGTTACCCTCCCCTGCTACGAGTGGCAGCACGTTCTGGTCATGCCCGAGGGCCACGCGCTGGCGGGCAAGGAGCGCATCACGCTGGAAGACCTGGCCGCCGAGCCGCTGATCACTTACCACCCGTCATTCACCGGCCGCACCCGCATCGACCAAGCCTTTGCAGCCCGCAAGTTGCAGCCACGCATTGCGCTGGAAGCCATCGACTCAGATGTGATCAAGACCTACGTCCGCCTGGGGCTGGGTATCGGCATCGTGGCCGAAATGGCCGCGACTGACGAGGAACTGGGCAAACCGCCGCTGCTGGTGAGGCCCCTCGGCCATCTGTTTGGTCAGAATGTGGCCCGTATCGCTTTCAAGCGCAGCGCCTATTTGCGCAATTTCGTCCTCCAATTCGCCGAGCTGCTGTCGCCGCGGCTCGACCGCCAACTCATTGCCAAGGCCATGTCCGGGCATGTCAACGACTATGAGCTCTGAACTCGCCACCGCTCCCCGCACCCCTGCCCTGGCCAGCAAGCTGCCGGCGGTGGGCACGACCATCTTCACCGTGATGTCGGCGCTGGCCACCGAGCATCAGGCGATCAACCTGGGCCAGGGATTCCCCGATTTCGACTGTGACCCTCGCCTGGTCAAGGCAGTGTCGGACGCGATGGCCGCCGGTCAGAACCAGTACCCGCCCATGCCCGGTGTGCTGGCGCTGCGAGAGGCGGTGTCCGCCAAGCTGGAGGCGCTGCATGGTTACCGCTATGACCCGGGCAGCGAGATCACTGTCACCGCTGGCGCGACCCAGGCCATCCTGACCATCATCCTGGCGGTGGTGCGGCCGGGAGACGAAGTGATCGTGTTGGAGCCCTGCTACGACAGCTACGTGCCCAATATCGATCTGGCCGGCGGCACCGTCGTGCGGGTGCCGCTCACCCCGGGGACTTTCCGGCCCGACTTTGACAAGATCGCCGCCGCGATCACGCCGCGCACCCGGGCTCTCATCTTCAACAGCCCGCACAACCCCTCGGGCACCGCCTGGACCCGCGAGGAGATGCTGCGACTCGAAGCCCTGCTGGCGCCGACAGACGTGCTGCTGATCGCCGACGAGGTTTATGAACACATGGTCTTCGACGGTCGGGCCCATGAGAGCGTGGCCCGCTTTCCGGGGCTGGCCGCGCGCAGCTTTGTGGTCTCGAGCTTCGGCAAGACCTTCCACGTCACCGGTTGGAAGGTCGGCTATGTCGCCGCGCCGGCGTCGCTGTCCGCCGAGTTTCGCAAGGTGCACCAGTTCAATGTGTTCACGGTGAACACGCCGGTGCAATGGGGCCTGGCCGCCTACCTGGCCGACCCCGCGCCCTACCGCGACTTGCCCGCCTTCTACCAGCGCAAACGTGACTTGTTTCGCGCCGGTCTGGCCGGTACCCGTTTCAAGCTCCTGCCTTGCGAGGGCACCTACTTCCAGTGCGTGGACATCTCCGAGGTGTCCGACCTGTCCGAGTCCGAGTTCTGCCAGTGGCTCACGCGGGAGGTCGGCGTGGCCGCTATCCCGCTTTCGGCCTTTTATGGTGACGGGTTCGACCAGCGGGTGGTGCGGTTTTGCTTTGCCAAGAAAGACGAAACCTTGTTGGCAGCGCTCGATCGCCTGTCGCGGCTGTAGCCGCTCAGGCCGGACGAACCGAACGACGCATCCTGCATCGACCCCGGCGACGCGTCTGTGCCGCACAGAAATGGCCCCCCTGAGCCCCGCAGCGCTCAGGCCGACAGCAGGCCCATGCGCTGGTCAAACCCCCGGCATGCTTGCTCAAAGCGGCGGATCTCGGAGAGCGCCTCCCGCAGGTCCATTTCGCCAACAGCCATCAGGCGGCCGACCAGGTGCTCGGTCAAGGGCTTGAGTCGGGCCAATTGTTCGCGGGTCTCGTCGTACAGACGCTCGCTTTGAGCCTCCATGATGCCTCGTGTTTCCTCGTCGACCTGCCCGCCTCCGTCGTGGGCCAGCGCGCCGAAATTGAGGCGCGTGCGCCGGTACATGCCCAGTTCGGCCACCGCCTGGTGCAGGAGCCAGGTGACCCGGCTGATGTCGTTGTGCGCGCCATTGGTGGTGCCCTCCTCGCCGAAGAACAGCTCCTCGTTGGCCATCCCGCCGAGCAGTACCCGGACATCGTGCTCCATATCGCTCTTGGTCCTGAGCAAGTTCGTACCCTGCTTGTGAAAAACGAAGCCCAGCGCGTTGTTGCGCGGGTTGGCCTTGAGCGAGATCTTGATCATCTTCATCTCAGCCAGGATCCGGTCCCAGTCACCCTCGCAGCGGGCACGCTCCTGCTCGAAGTCAACCAGGAAGTGACCCCACTCGTGCACCGCGATCACCCGCCGGTCGTGCTCGCGATCCTGGGTGGTGTGGGTGTTGACGTTACCCACCAGCACCCGCTCGGCAGCCTGCATGAGCGTGTCTGTGCCGATCATGTTGCCTGCTTGCACCGCGGTGATGCCGGCCTGGTTGACGATGGTCTCCAGATCGGCCGGACTGCGGCCCTCGGTGATTTCGACCACTTGTCGCAAGTCCAGCCCTGGCAGCACCTTGCCGGCGCGCCGAGACAGGTAGTGGCCGATGATGGCCTCGCGCTCGGTGCGGTTGGGGAGCCGAAAATCCACCTTCATCTGAAAGCGGCGGAGCATGGCCTCGTCCATTGGCATCTGCTCACTGTTGAAATTGCTGGCCACGATCCAGATGATTTCGGCTTCCCGGCGGGTGCGCACCCCGTCGAGAACCGCCAGCAACATGTTCTGGGTGTCGTCATCGAACTTGCGGTGGCCGCCGCGCTTCATAAACAGGTCTTGTGCCTCATCCAGAAAAACGATGCAGCGCTTTCGGCGCTGGGCCATCGCCACGATGCGGCTAAGAGTGCCCGCGCCGCCGCCCACGTAGCCGGTTTCTAGGTTCACTGCCGAATGAAACAGGATGGGCAAATTGAGCGTCTTGGCCAGGTAGCTGGCCAGCTTGGTCTTGCCCGTACCCGCAGGGCCGCTAAACATGACATTGAAGGGTTTGTCGATGCCGTACTCGGCATACGCGGCACGCCGCTGGTACTGGTCATGAATCTGCGCGACTTCGGCCTTGATGTCGTCCATGCCCACCAGATCGTCCAGATCCCCATGGACCTGGGCAGGCTCAATGAAGCGCAGCGATTTATGCTGGCCACGCAACTGAAAAAACAGGAAGCCGATCAGACCCAGGGTCAGCGCGCCCGACAGCAGTCCGCTCACCCCTGCCTTCCAGGCGTCCTTTTCGGACTGAGGCCTGGCGTTGGCAAAGCGCTGGTCCAGCCGCTCAATCAGAGCCAGGCTGGCCGCGGGCAGCTCTGAGCGCGGCACAAACACCAGCTTGGCGCCCCAGTCCGCTGTCACCGCGCGCTCGGTGAAGATCTGCGTCTCCATGTCGGATGGATAAAAGGCGTGACGCTTGCCGCCCGAACTCACCAGGACGAAGCGCTCGGACATGTTCCACAGCAGCGGCTTGTAGACGACGGTGATCCGGTCCACTGGCTCCTGCGCCAAAAATCCCAGGAGCGAGCCCTGGCCGAACACCACCGGCAGACGCTCGTCGAGTGGCGAGCTGCTGGCGCCGCTCTGGGCTGCCATCTTGGCCACCTCGACCGCCACCTCGGCCTGGCGCTGCCACAGCGTCAGCGCATACAGGCCGCTGGCCGGAATCGCCAAGGCCAGTGCGAGCAACACGCCCTGCAGTCCCCTGCTCTGGATGGCAAACCAGTCGGCCAGGCGGCTGGCAGCCTTGCACAGGGCGGCCCACCAGCTCCCTGGGGGGCGCTCACCCTTGGAAAAGGCGGGGCTCGGGTCGGGCACAGCGGCAGCCTCAGGCTGGGGTGTGCAGGAGCGGTCGGGCAGTTCCTTCATGGACTCGCTTTCGTCAAATGTCAGAGCCATCCTACGAATGAAGGACAAATTCGGGGCCCTCCTCGGGCTGTAGGCCTACGCAGAACCCCAGGTCGTGCGGAATTCACGGAAAGCCTGTGACCAGACCTCGCCTGCGGGCCCTGCGTCGGTCCGATGGGGGATCGCCGGGCCCACCGGATGGGCTGTCCCGGTCGCGCTGATAATCCTTGGGTGAATCCCGTCTCGCCCTCTCCCGCCACACGCCCCCCGCCCCCGCCCAGCCATCCGGATGACGAGACGGCCGACCGTCGCCACCCGGCCTCCCTGATAGAGCTGTTCATCGCCTTCAGCTCGATGGCCCTGCAGGGCTTCGGTGGGGTGCTGGCGGTCGTGCAGCGCGAGATGGTGGAGCGTCGGCGCTGGATGACCCGGGACGATTTTGTCGAGGAGTGGGCGGTGGCCCAGGTGATGCCCGGCCCGAACGTGATCAACCTCGCCATCATTTTTGGCTCGCGCCACTTCGGCTGGCGCGGCGCGGTGTTCGGCGTGGCGGGGCTGCTACTCGCGCCCACGGCCCTGGTGCTGAGCCTGGCCCTGTTGTATGCCCAGTTCGCCCATGTGCCTCAGGTTCAGGCGGCCCTGCGCGGGATGAGCGCGGTGTCTGCCGGCCTGATTGCCGCCACCGGACTCAAGCTGCTGCCCTCCCTGGGCCGTCACCCGCTCGGTTGGCGGCTGGCGCTGGCCCTGTGTGTGCTGACCTTTGTCGGCCTGGCCCTGCTGCGTGTACCGCTGGCCTTGTTGCTGTTGGGAATTGGCGGGCCCACCTGCCTGCTCACCTGGCGTCGGCTCGGGGCGATCGAAGCCCAGAAAAAGGACGCGCGATGAGCGCCGCGATCGCGCAGCTCCTGGGCGCCCTGGACTGGGTGGCGATGCTGACTCACTTCATGGGGCTGTCCCTGCTTGCGGTGGCGGGCGCCATCAGTACCACGCCAGAATCGCACCGCTACCTGGTCGACGAGAACCGCTGGCTGACCGACGCCCAGTTCACCGACTCCATTGCCATCGCCCAGGCAGCGCCCGGGCCCAACGTGCTCTTCATTGCCCTTCTGGGCTGGAATGTGGGCTTCAACGCCGCCAGTTGGGCCGGCGGCGCGCTGGGGCTTGTATTGGCGATGGCCGGCATCATGGGACCGAGCTCAGTGCTGACCTATGTCACCGCGCAGTGGAGCCAACGTAACCGGGAGCGCCGGGAGGTACGGGCCTTCAAGCAAGGCATGACGCCTATCGTGATTGCACTCATGGCCGGCACCGGCTGGGTGCTGGTCTCCGCCCACGGCTACACGCTCGCGCAACTGCCGTTGTGGGGTTTGGCGCTGGTCTCCACCGTGGTGGTCTGGCGCACCCGCATCCACCTGCTGTGGCTGCTGGGCGCAGGCGCGCTCATGGGCGCGCTGGGCTGGGTTTGAGCCGCTTGTCGGCCACACGCAGGAGCTGCCAGCGCCAAACGCGCCCGACCCCCTCGACGAGAGCGGGGCAGACCGCTCGGGACCGTCAGCCCAGCCGCTGACGCCGCGCCTCGTACAGGCAAACGCCGCTGGCCACTGAGACATTGAGGCTCTCGACCGCGCCGCACATCGGGATGTGCACCAGCTCATCGCAGGTCTTGCGGGTGAGCTGGCGCATGCCGGGGCCCTCGGCCCCCAGCACCAGGGCCACCGGGCCTTTCATCTCGACCTGGTAGATCGACTTCTCTGCTTCGCCGGCAGTACCGATGCACCAGATATTGCGTTCCTTGAGTTCGCCCAGGGTGCGAGCGAGGTTGGTCACCATGAAATAGGGCACGGTTTCGGCCGCGCCACTGGCCACCTTGGCTACCGTCGCGTTGATCCCGGCCGCATGGTCCTTGGGTGCGATGACCGCATGCGCGCCAGCGCCGTCGGCCACCCGCAGGCAAGCGCCCAGGTTGTGCGGGTCGGTCACACCGTCGAGCACCAGCAGGAGCGGCGGATCTTGCACCGCATCGAGCAAATCGTCGAGCGAGTGCGCGGCGACCATGGGCTCGACCCGCGCAGCCACGCCCTGGTGGCCATGGCTGCCCGCGAGCTTGGCCACCCGAACGGCGTCGGCTTCGACCAGCCGGACACCCGCCTCACGGGCACGGTCGAGGAACTGGCGCATGCGGGCGTCGCGACGACTCGCGTCAAACACCACCTCGATCACCGACTGCGGCGCAGTCTTCAACCGCACACCCACTGCGTGGAACCCGAACAGGACCTTGGCACTTGTCATCACCCGATTATCCGGCCAGGCCGGTCAATGCTTTCGACCTCGGTGGGCTGGTCCCCACGCGAGACGCGCTAGGCCTAGAATCCGCCGCCTCTAGGGAGACGAATACGATGGGATTACTGCTCCGATTCAACCTGGTGCTGGTCGGCGTCTCCCTCGCCGGGTTGGGCGCCACGGGTTGGTTGTCCCGACAAATGTTGCAAGAAAAGGCGCGCGCCCAGGTGATTGAGGACGCGCGCCTCATCCTTGAGGCCGCCATCGCTGTGCGGACCTACACCGTGGACCAAATCCGGCCGCACCTGGCCCCACAGATGACCGAGGTCTTTCTGCCACAAACGGTGCCAGCCTTTGCCGCTACCGAAACCATCAACAAGCTGCGGCGGCACTACGGCGACTACAGCTACAAAGAGGCCACGCTCAACCCGACCAATCCTCGAAACCGGACCGCTGACTGGGAAGCCGATGTGGTGCAGCGGTTTCGCCAGTACCCCGATCAGCAGGAGATCATCGGTGAGCGCGAGGCTTCTGGGGGTCGCAGCCTCTACATCGCCCGGCCCATCCAGGTGAGCAATACCGCTTGCCTGCAATGCCACAGCACGCCAGCGGCTGCGCCCCCCAGCATGCTCAAGATTTACGGCGAGGCCAACGGTTTCGGCTGGCGCCAGGGCGAGATCGTCGGCGCCCAAATCGTCAACGTCCCGATGACGGTGCCACTGCGGCATGCGGACCAGGTATTCAGCACTTTCATGATCTCCCTGGCGGGCGTATTCACAGCCGTCTTCCTGGCGCTCAACCTGATGCTGGGCTGGCTCATCATCCGGCCGATCCGCCGCATGTCGCGCACCGCCGACCGCATCAGCACGGGCGACTTCAGCGAACCTGAGTTCGCCGAGACCGGCCGGGACGAGGTGTCCTTGCTCGGCGCCTCGTTCAACCGCATGCGTCGCAGCCTGGAGAGGGCGATGCAAATGATCCACGCCGATCCGCACTTGTCATGAGGCTCCGCCATCTCCGGCATGACGCACCTTGGGCGCCTCCCCTCGGAGTGCGGGGAAGTCCAGATGAGCGCTGAAGCGCCTTGCCCGGATTCGGGCGATGCGGGCGCCCTCCTCCCGGGCACCCGCATTGACGACTACGAAATCCGCCAGTGGCTCGGCGGTGGCGGGTTTGGCATCACCTACCTCGCCCGTGATCTGCAACTGGACCTGCCGGTCGCCATCAAGGAATTCTTCCCTGCCGACTGCGCTCACCGCAGCCCCTGCGGCGCTGTTCTGCCACGCGGCAGCGGCCACCAAACCTTTGCGGCAGGTCTGGAGCGCTTCATCGAAGAGGCCCGGGCGCTGGCCAACTTCCGTCACCCTAACATCGTGCGGGTGCTGCGGCATCTGCGCTCGCATGGCACCGCTTGCATCGTCATGGAATACGAGCGTGGCGATCCGCTGACCCGCTGGCTGGCTCGCCAGCAGCCACTGTCAGAAGCCACGCTGCTGGCTCTGGTGCTCCCATTGCTCGACGGGCTGGCGGCGGTGCATGGGGCCGGATTCCTGCACCGGGACATCAAGCCCGACAACATCTACATGCGTGCCGACGGCCAGCCGGTCCTTCTGGACTTTGGCGCTGCCCGTCGGGTGACGGCCGGCGCAGGCGCCACCAGTATCGTCAGCCCGGGCTTTGCCCCGTTTGAGCAGTATCACTCGCAGGGCGAGCAGGGCCCCTGGTCAGATCTCTATGCCTTGGGCGCGGTCATGTACTGGATGGTCACCGGGCACAAACCGGTGGAAGCAGCCGCCCGTATTCAGGACGACAAGCAGCCCTTGCCCAGCCAGTTGGCCGACCCCAGCCGCTTCGGCGCCGACCTGCTGCAAGCCATTTCCTGGGCGATGCAGCCCAAAGCTCCGGACAGGCCACAGTCGGTCAACGACTTCCGCGAGGCCTTGCTCGCAGCAACCCCTGTAGCGCCTAGGCTGTCGTCCGCCTCCGGATCGGCGCTGCGGACCCCATCGCAGGCGGTACCGGGCCCTTCCAATCTGGCCGCTCTCTCCGTCTCGTCGCCGGCCTGCCTGCCGCTCGCAGTTCTGGGTCCGTCGCCACCGAGCCAGCTCGAATGCCTCGCCGGGCGTAACCTGCTGGCTTGCGTCGCGTTCATCGACCTGGTCGCCTGGTCGGCCCAGTCGGTCGACGATCAGGTGGGCATCAAAGGACAGCTCAATGCGCTCCTCGTCCGAGTGCTGCAGGGCTTGCCCCGCGAGCACTACCTGGCTATGTGCACCGGAGACGGCGCGGCTCTGTGCTTTCTCGGAGACCCTGAGGAAGCGCTCAACGCCATGCTTTTGCTCCGTGACCTGGTCTACCTGCAGCCGGGGGCTGGCCTGCCGCTGCGC
>NZ_JARXAB010000027.1 GCF_029866045.1 Ramlibacter sp.
CTGAAATAAGGAACACTGCTTTATGCGTCGCGGACTCATTCATTGGTCTCTAGAGGAATTGCCCGCCGCCGCGCTCGAAGCGCGGGTGGCGCGTCTGCAAGCAGGCATGCGTGCCGAAGGTTTGGGGGCGGTGCTGGTTTACTCCTCATTTGCGCAACCGGCGCCGCTGCAGTGGCTGTGTAACTACGTCCCGTACTGGAGCGAGGCGCTCCTCGTGGTGTGGGCTGAGGGTGCCCCCACGATGCTCGTGGCAGGCACGCCGCGTACGCACAGCTGGATCCGCTCGGTGTCGCATATGGGTGAACTGGTCGCCGCGCCCAAGCCCGGCGCGCAGGCGGCCGACCTGCTGACCAAGATGCTGCCGGCCGATGCGCGTGTCGGGGTGATCGCGCTCGATGCGCTGCCCTGGACCGTGGCCGAGCCCCTTCTCAAGGGTGGTTGGGGCGCCCGTTTGATTGATGCCACCGCCTTGTATGTCGCTGCGCGGCACCCGGGTGACGACGCCGAACACGGCATGGCACGCACGGCGCTGGGCATCGCCGAACGCGCCATCGCTGGTGTGCCGGCGGCTGCGCGCAAGGTGTCCGAGGTGCTTGCGGCGATCGATGGCGCGGCGCGTCTGGCCGGTGCCGAAGAGGTTTTGCTGCGCATGGCACCGGACCTGGCGCGAGACGCCACGCTGCTGCGCATGGAAGGCGACCCCGACCTGGGCGCCCGTTACGCGATCGAATGCTCTGTGGCGTACAAGGGCGTGTGGGTGCGCGTGGGGCGTAACGTCACGAACGCTGCGCCGCCGTCCTCATGGGCGGCTGCCGATGCCTGGTTTGACCACGCCCTGCAGCAAATCGGTGGCCCCCAGGCGGTGGCCGACCTCGCTGCAACAGCGCCGGGCAAACTGACGGGCTGGACTCTGGAGGCTAGCATCGGCCCGGCGCCGCTGTCTGTGGTGGCAAGCCATGACCAGCCTGCTGCGCGCGCCCTGCCAAAGAGCAGCCTGGTGGTGTTCTCGATGCATCTGGTGCTGGAGGGCGGAGCCTGGCAGCGCAGCGCACCGCTACGACTGGGCGCCGGTGCACTTGCCCCCGCGACAGCGATTGCGGTGGCGGCCTGAGCTACCATGACAAATTCTCCGGTGGCCCCGGCCATCGACGCACTCGCGCAGTTCGCCGCCACCGCGTCGGCAGCCGATTGCATGTCCCATCTGGCCCTGCACACAGCCGACGCCATGGTTGCCCTGCGGGCCGGCGCTGCTACGGCGGAAGGCCAAGCGCTGCTGCGTTTTGTCGCGGGTGCGGATGCCAGCCCGCTCGGCCGCGTGGTGGCCAACGCCTCGGTCATGCGCCTGACCGAAATCGATGACATCCATCGCGCGTCCTGCGTGACCGTGAGTGCATTGACGGTGCCTGTGGCGGTGGCGTTTGCCACCGACGACACGTCACCCGCCCAGTTCTTCGACGCGCTGCACGTTGGCCATGAACTCGCGCTGCGCCTCGCGCTGGCAGCGGGCGGCGCCCGCTTGTTGACCCGCGGCCAGTGGCCCAGCCTGATCGTCGCGCCGTTTGGCGCAGCCGCCACGGCCGGCCGCCTGCTGGGCCTCTCGCCCGCGCGCATCCGCCACGCCTTGGCCCTTGCCGTGTCCTCTGCGCCTCGCCAACCCGGGCGCTTCCAGGGCACGCGCTCAGGCCGCTGGTGGCTGGTTGGCGAGGCGGTGCGCAGCGGTTGCATGGCTGCCCTGGCGGCCGCCGATGGCATCGACGGTGACCCGGAAATGCTCAGCGCTGAGTGGTTGAAAAGTGTGGGCGGCGACCTGGCCGCACCTGACCAACTGACGCCCACCGGGCTGCTGACCCAGGGCCTCAGCATCAAGCCCCACGCATCGGCCAAGCAGGCGCTGGCAGCCATCCACGGACTGCGTCAGTTGATTGCGCAGCATCAACTCGTGCCCGAACAGATCGATGCCATCGAGGTTCAGGTGCCACCGCCGTATGCCGCGATGCTCGATCGCGATCCGCCACGCACCAACCGTCTGGCCACGCTGGTCAACGCGCCCTGGCAACTGGCGCTGGCGGCCTTGCACCCTGCGCTGCTCGACGACGTTGGCCGCGAGGTGTGGCCCGAAGATCCCCGCTTGCCGGCACTGGCTGCACGGATACGGGTGGTGGCCGACCCGACGCTCGACGCCCTGTACCCAGTCGCCTTTCCTGCACGCGTGATCGTGCGCGTCGGCGGCACCCACCACGAGATCCTAGTAACCGACAGCCCAGGGGACCCGGCGCTCGCCTACGACGCTGCCCAGTTAATCGACAAGGCGCGCCGCATGCTTGGCACTGGGGCCGAACTCGACTCGGTGCGCTCTGTCCTGGGCCTGCCCGGGAACGCGTCTGCCATGGCCAGCTTGCGCGCCGTCTTCGGCTATGCTGCGAATGAGCACATTGACCGGGGTCTTTCCATTCATCCTTAGCCCTGTAGCAAATAAGAGAAGTCACAACCATGCGCATCATCGATTCCCACTTCCACTGGTGGCCACGCTCGGTGTTCGAGGAAGCCCTTCGCGCCGAGCGCACCAGCTACCCGCGTATTGAGCGCAATGCCAATGGCGGCTATGACCTGTGCCGCAACCCTGGCACCACCGGGCGCTCCCGTCAGAACGCTGAGTGGTTTGACCTCGATGAGCAGTTCGCCCACATGGCGACACTGGGACACGATGTGGACGTGATCTGTTCCATCGGGCCGTTTTCGCTCTATTTTTCCGAGGTGCCCGTGGAAGAGGGCAGGGCGCTCGCGATGCGCTGGAACGAAGAGATGGCTGCCGCCCAGCGTCGTTACCCCGGTCGCCTGTGGGCCAGCGCCGCGCTCCCCCTGCAGGACACGCAGGTGGCGCTCGAGGTGCTCGAGCATGCAGTGGGCCTGGGCCTGATGGGCGTCAACATCCCCGGCAGCGTCGGCCCCCATGAGAACATCGATGCCCCGCGCCTGGAGCCGCTGTACGCCCGCATCGAGGCCCTGGGCCTGCCGATCTTCATGCACCCAACCGACGCCCAGTTCCCGGACATCCTGGAGGGCTATAACGGCGCGCTCTATTCAAGCGTGGGGCGCGTGGTCGATGTGACCGTGTCTGCCTACCGGCTGGTGCTGTCGGGGATCATGGAGCGCCATCCGGACCTCAAGGTGGTAATTTCCCATACCGGCGGCGCCTTGCCTTATCAGGCCGGCCGCATGGACAAGAACTCTGGCAGGGCCAACCTGCCCAAGTCGCCCACGACGTACCTCAAGCGCATGGTCACCGACACCGTGTCGCCGCACGCGATGGGTGTGCGGTTCGCGCTCGAGTTCTATGGCGTCGACCACGTCATGTACGGCACCGACTACCCGTGCTGGAGTCCTGCGGCCTGCCTCCAAGTGCTGGAGGAGGTCGGCATGTCGGCTGAGGACCGCCAGAAGGTGATGTACGACAACGCGCGCAGGTTTTTCAACCTCGACAAGTACTGATCACTCCGGCGTCACGCCCGCCTTCAGCAGCACTTTCGACAGTTGGGGCGTCTCGACCTTGATCTGATTCGTCAGTGCGGCCGGCGTGCTGGTCACGATCTCGACACCCATCTGTGTGGCCCGCTCTTTCATCGCCGGCGACTTGAGCACGGCAACGAACTCGCGGTTCAGACGGTCGACCAGAGGCCGCGGCATGCCCGCCGGGCCAAACAGCCCGAACCAGGGCAGCAGGTCCACACCGGGCACACCTGCCTCGGCGATCGTCGCCAGATCCGGACGCTCTTCGGAGCGTTTGACCCCGGCCGAGGCAATCACACGGGCCTTGCCCTGCTTGACCTGCGCCATGCTGTTGTTGCCGTTGAAGAAGATGTCGACCTGCCCCGAAATCAGTGCGTTGGTCGCCTCGGGACCGCCCTTGAAGGGCACGTGCAGCATGTCCACACCAGCTTCGGACTTGAACATCTCGCCGAGCACATGCGCAGCGGTGACGGGACCAATCGAAGCAAAGGTCAGTTTACCCGGCTTTGATTTGGCCAGCGCGATCAGTTCTGCCGTGTTCTTGGCGGGCACCGAAGGATTGACATACAGGTACATCGGTGTCACGAACATCATGGTGATCGGGGAGAAGTCCGCGATCGGGTCATAGGGCAGCTTCTTGCGCACGACCGCGTTCAGCACCAAGCCGCCCTGTGTGCCAAGGTACAGCGTGTAGCCGTCCGGCGCAGCCCGCGCCGCGAGTTCGGCGCCAATGACCTGGCTGGCGCCCGGCTTGTTATCGACCACGATCGGTTGACCCAACTGCACGGTCATCAGCTGCGCAACGGAGCGAACGAACAGGTCACCGATGCTGCCCGGCGTGAACCCGACGATGATCTTCAACGGGCGGCTGGGATAGGCGTCCGCTGCTGTTTGCGCCCCGGCGCTGGAAAGCATCCACGGTGCAGCCGAAGCACCCAGCAGGAGGGCGCGCCGACTCATCCGCTCGTTGGCGTGCTGAATGTGCGGACTCTGTTTGGTGGGTGCAGGCATGGTGTCTCCTCGGTTTGTATAGGGCGGTATTTCACGGGTTGCCCTGGCGTTTGGCAATGGTGCAATGCCCTATGGCACGATAACAATGTGGTTATGACTCCGGCCACTGCAGGCGTTTCGACAACAAAGACAGGTGTCACGGCGAATTGCAGGGATGGCGAAATGCCGCGGATCCCGGCGTGTTGGGCCCCTGAGTCAGGGCCCCCACCTGGCCTGCTACACTCGCAGGCTCCGGAGAGGTGGATGAGCGGTTTAAGTCGCACGCCTGGAAAGCGTGTGAGGGTTAATAGCCCTCCGCGGGTTCGAATCCCGCCCTCTCCGCCAGACCGCCAGAAAAAAAGCGCCCCAAAGGGCGCTTTTTTTGTCCCTTTCAGGGCAGCACCTTCAGCTCGCTGTGATGCCGCGGGCCCTTACCACCTGCCGCCACTTGGTGATTTCGGCGGTGAGGAAGGCGCGCAGTTCCGCCGGAGTGCCCGTGGAGGGCTCCAGTCCCTCGGCCTTGAGCAACTTGAGTGCTTCCGGCGAGTTCATGGCGCGCCGGATCTCCGTGTTGAGGCGGTTCACGATAGGAGCCGGCGTGCCCGCTGGCGCCAAGAAGCAGGCCCAGCCGCTTGCATCAAAGCCGGGGAGCCCCGACTCGGCCATGGTGGGCACGTCGGGCATGACGCTGATGCGCTTGCGCGTCGACACCGCAAGGGCCCGCAATTTCCCGCTGGCGACCTGGGGCAGTGCCGTGGTCGACGAGGCAAAAGCGAACTGGATGTGGCCAGCGAGCAGGTCCGCCATCATGGGGCCGCCGCCCTTGTACGGAACGTGCACAAACTGCACATCCTCCATGCTGGCCGCCAACTCGGCCGCCAGGTGGCCCGCCGTGCCGCTGCCGGACGAGCCGTAGGCCAGCGTCGCTGGCTTGGCTCGGGCCTGCGCAATCAGTTCGCCAACGGTGCGAGCAGACATACTCGGGTGCACCACCAGAACGTTGCTCGCTTCCAGCGCCAAGGTGATCGGCTCGAAGTCCTTCAAGCTGTCGTAGGGCGTCGATTTGACAAGGATGGGCGCCATCGCGATGGGCGCGATCGCACCCACCAGGAGGGTGTAGCCATCTGCCGGGGCGCGCGCCACAAACTCTGACGCAATCGCCCCGTTCGCGCCGGCCTTGTTGTCGACGACGACCGACTGGCCCAGGCTCTCCGCGAGCCGGGCTGCCACCAAGCGCCCGAGCAGATCTGCCGTCCCGCCGGGGCTGGAAGGAATCACCATGCGCAAGGGCCGTGACGGGTACCCGGCTTGGGCCTGGGCCACGCCATGCAGGCCCAGGCCCACTGTGATGATCGCCTCGCGGCGGGAAATCATGGATCCCTGAGGACGGGTGGCAACGGCAGATTTCTGATCGTGTGTCGGCATGGTCGTTCCTTGGTGTTGGAAATGGGTGAGAAGGGCAGAGTTTTGAATGGGAAATAGCAGCGCCTGATCCTCAGGCGTGGACGCTGTTCGGGGTCAACAGACCATCAAGCTCTCGCACGTTGGCGACGTGCTCTAAGCCCAGGATCCGGTCAGCCAGTGTCTGTGCCCGCTGTGCGCCCAGGATAGGCTGCATGAGGTCCACCGCCTTGTGAGTGACCTCCGACGTGCTCATCGGGTTATCGGGCGTGCCGCGCACATGTTGCACACGCTGTGTCAGGACGCGACCACCTCGCAGATGTACGTGGACGATGGCCTGCCGCGGGTGGCTTTCAAACTCAGCGTTGTCTTGCGGGTCGATGGAGATCCGGCGACGCAGAGAAATCACGGCTTCCTCGTTGAACCGCTGTAGGTCGTGGGTCGAGTGGAACGTCACGTCGCCATCGAGCAGCATGAGTGACAGCTGGTGCTGCAGGTTCACGGCGGGCATGGCCCGGTTATCCACCACCGGAGCAGCCGCGCGCGGCAGCGCCACGACGATGCGTTCGACTTCACTCGCGGTAAAGCGGTACTCCTGCAGAAGCAGCTCCAGCGCGTCGAGTGCCGCCTGGATCGGCGAGCCCACGCACCATTTTTTGATCGCCGTGCGCATGACCTCGTAGCGCTCGCCGAGCAGCTCAATGGCCAGCTCCGGCCGCGTCGTGGCCGGATGGGCGGCGAACAAACCCGGTTTTCCTTCGAGAGCGTCGGCGACACCGGTGAAGCCTTGGGAGGCCATGATGGCAGCCAGGACGCCGTTGTGCGCCGGCATGCCGCCGAAGTCGAAGGCCTTCTCGATGTGGTCGGGGTCGCGCCGCCAACAGGTATTGCCTGACGCGAGCTGCACGGCATAGGCCAGCGCCCAGACGGCCTGGCGCGTATCAGGGCGCAACAGGGCAGTGGCGGCGGCGACCGCTCCGAAGACGCCCCCGATGGCATGGGAGCTGTGGTGGCGGTCGAAGATCTCGACACCGCCCAGCGCCTCGGCGATGCGCGGCCCCACGTCGTAACCCGCGACCACCGCACGCAGCAAGGCCTGCCCGTGGGCGTTTTCACGGGACGCCACCGCCAGAGCCGCCGGCACGATGGCACAACCCGGGTGCGTGAGGGAGGGCGCATGGGAGTCGTCGGTTTCGTCGGCGTGCGCCAGCATGCCGTTGGCAAGTGCCGCGTGCAGGACGCCAACGCGGGTGTTCGTACCAATGACCAGTGCGTCCGGGTTCCCTCCGAAAGACAAGGCCAAGGGAATTGCCTTCGCAGCGGCCTCCAGCTGCGTGCCGGAGACCATCGCAGCGACGGTGTCCAGAATGTGTAGCTTGGCCTTCTCCCTCACTTCCGGCGGCAGCTCGCGTTGCTGCGCCGTCGCCATGTGCTCGGCGATTCGCTGAGTCAGCACAGGAAGATTCCGCCGTTGACGTGAACGGTCTGTCCGGTGACCCAGGAGAACTGATCGCTGCACAGAGCAGCAATGACGCCAGAGAGGTCCTGAGGGACGCCGGTGCGGCCCATGGGGATGGATTCGGGCGGGAAGTGGTTGCGGCGAAACCGGGTGGCATCGGCATCGTCGGCCGGATCCTCGATCAGGCCTGGCGCGACGCAGTTGACGGTAACCCGAGGCCCAAGCTCGAGCGCCAGTGCCTTGGTCAAACCGACCAGCCCCGCTTTCGCCGCCACGACGTGCACGCGGTCGCGGGCGCCCACGTGGGCGGTGACGCCGCCGATATTGATGATGCGACCGGCTGCGCTTTGAACCAGGTGCGGGTAGGCCGCGTGGGCGCAGAAAAAAGCGCCGTCCAGAATGACGCCCATGGCCTCTCGCCATTCCCGGGGGCCCAATTGGTCCAGCTTGACCGTACGTCGGACAGCTGCGTTATTGACCAGAATGTCGAGACCGCCGAACTCGGCGACGGCGAAGTCAACGAGCCGCTGCGCCTCCTCAGGTATGGAGATGTCTGCCAGTTGCAGCATCGCGCGGCCTCCCGCAGCATGGATCAATTCGACGGTTTGCTCGCAATTGGCCCGATCGCTGCGTGCATGCACCACCACCGCGGCGCCTCGGGACGCCAGTTCTAGCGCAATCGCCCGTCCAATTCGCCTGGCGCTACCGGTCACCAGCGCTACGCGCCCGATCAGATTCTTTTCATGTGAGACGGTTGTCATCGGTTCCTTCAACGGGATGAGGTGGACTGAAGCGAGCCCTTAAATTCCGCTCACCGGATTCAGTTTCTGCTCTTTCGGAAAAAGTATAGCCCTCACAGGACCGGAATGCCCTGCAGCCAAGACCCGGCAGCTTTCCGTTGGGACACTTCGTGACCTCGCGCAAGCGCGTCTGCCTGCGCGCTGCTCAGAAAGGAGGAACTGGGGGTCTGGTGCTGGCGAGCACTGCACCCGCCATGCGATTCCTCAAAGCACAGCCTTTTCACTGGCCACCAACGCGGCAAGCCTTCTGACGATTTCCTCGACCGACTCGCTGCCTGCATTGGCTTCAAATTCGGCAGCATCTGGCACTTCGTACGGGCTGTTGACGCCGGTCAGGTTCGGGATCTTGCCGGCCCTCGCCTGTTTGTAGAGCCCCTTCACATCGCGCTGCTCGCATACCTCCAGGGGCGTGCTGACATAGACCTCCAGAAAATGCGCGTCCCCGATGAGCTCTCTTGACATTTCTCGATCGCGTTTGAAGGGCGAAATGAACGCAGTGATCACAATAAGACCTGCATCCATCATGAGCTTGGCAACCTCAGCAACCCGCCTGATGTTTTCAACACGGTCTGCCTCTGTGAACCCCAAATCTTTGTTGAGCCCTTGGCGCACGTTGTCGCCGTCCAGAACGTAGGTCCTTTTGCCCTGGGTGTGGAATTCTTTTTCAAGGGCATTTGCAATGGTTGATTTGCCAGAGCCGGAGAGTCCTGTGAACCAGATGACCTTCGCTCTGTGACCATTGAGCCGTTCCCGATCGACCTGAGTGATGCTGAGTGCCTGCCGGTGCACATTCCGGGCGCGCCTCAAGCTGTGTCTGATCATGCCGGCGCCTACCGTCGCGTGAGAGAACCTGTCGACCAGAATGAAGCCACCCAGACAAACACTCTCGTCATAGGGTGCGCATGCCAGAGGCTTGCTCAGGGCCAGATTGGCGACAGAAATGTCGTTCAAGGCCAGCTGGCCACATGATTCATGCGCCTGCGTGTTCACATCGATACGGTATTTCAGCCTGGTGATGCTGGCGCTCGCCCACTGGCTGGCCAGTTTCAACTCATAGGTGCGCCCGACCAAGCCTGGTTCATCGTGCAGCCACACCAGCGTAGCCTCGAATTGGTCGGTCATCTCGACGGGCGCGTCTGCCAGGGCAATGACATCTCCCCGCGAGACGTCAACCTCCTTGTCCAATACCAGGGTCAAGGCCGCACCAGCCTCGGCAGTCTCCAATTGACCTTCGGCGGTCACGATCTGCGCGAGTGTGGCGGTCTGCCCGGATGCCGTCACCCGAAGTGCGTCACCGACCGTCAAGCGTCCCGTTGCCAGGGTGCCGCTGAACCCGCGGAAATTGGCATTCGGCCGGTTCACCCATTGGACGGGGAACACTGTGGCGTTCTGGCTTGGTTTTGCAACCGGCAAGGTCTCCAGGCAACCCATCAGGGTTGGGCCGTGATGCCAGGCGATGCGTGCCGATCGCTCAGTGATGTTGTCACCTTTGAGGGCAGACACCGGGACGGGTGTGATGCTCGCGAGCGCCAGCGACTTCGCGACGTTGGTGAAATCGGCAACGATGGTGTCAAAAACCTTTTTGTCATAGCCCACCAAGTCCATTTTGTTCACGGCCAGAACGACATGGCGGATGCCCACCAAAGAGGCTAAAAAGGCATGCCTCCGGGTCTGCGTGACAACGCCCTGGCGGGCATCAACAAGCAGTACCGCCGCGTCGGCTGTTGAGGCCCCAGTGACCATGTTGCGGGTGTACTGCTCATGGCCAGGCGTATCGGCCACGATGAACTTTCGTCGGGGCGTGGAGAAGAAACGGTATGCCACATCGATCGTGATGCCTTGCTCACGCTCCGCAGCCAATCCATCGACGAGCAGCGCAAAGTCGATGTCTCGCCCCTGTGTACCGTGCTGTCTGGAGTCAGCCTGCAAAGCCGCCAGTTGGTCATCAAAGACTTGTTGCGACTCCCAAAGCAATCTGCCAATGAGCGTGCTTTTTCCGTCGTCCACACTGCCGCAGGTAATGAATCGCAGCAATTGCTGCCGGGCTTGATGGTCCAGCCAATCCTGGATCGTTTCAAATCTTGGCGCGGAGTAAGTGGCGCTTCCCGCATCAGTCAAGGTTATTGGGGAGTGGCTGAGCATCAGAAGTAGCCCTCCTGCTTTTTCTTCTCCATGGAGCTTGCGCTGTCAGTGTCAATCTTGCGACCCTGGCGTTCGGACTGCCGGGCACGAATGGTTTCCAGCAAGATGTCCTCCAAAGTTTCGGCCTCCGACTCGACAGCGCCTGTCAACGGGTAGCAACCCAGCGTTCGGAAGCGGACTTTCTTGACCTGGATTTCTTCGCCGGGCAGGAGTCGACAGCGGTCGTCATCGACCATCATGATCATCTCTGGCCGCACCACCACCGGCCGAGGCTTGGCGAAGTACAACGGCACTACGGGGATCGCCTCTTGATAGATGTATTGCCAGATGTCCAGTTCTGTCCAGTTGCTCAAGGGAAAGACCCTGATACTTTCTCCAGGGCTTGTTCGGGTGTTGTAGAGGTTCCATAGCTCTGGGCGCTGGTTCTTCGGGTCCCAGCGGTGAGAAGCGGTCCGGAAAGAAAACACCCGTTCCTTGGCTCTGGCTTTTTCCTCATCGCGGCGGGCACCACCAAAGACCAAGTCGAACTTGTGATGATCCAGCGCCTGCTTAAGCCCTTCCGTCTTGGTCACATCGGTGTGCAGCGCAGACCCGTGATCAAAGGGGTTGATGTTTTTCTCAATCGCTTCCGGATTGGTGTGAACGAGCAGATCCATCCCACATTCCCGAGCCATGAAATCCCGAAACGCATACATCTCCCGAAACTTCCATCGCGTATCAATGTGGAGCAGAGGAAACGGCGGCGGCGTTGGGTAAAAGGCTTTGCGTGCCAAGTGCAGCATGACACCGCTGTCCTTGCCAATCGAGTACAGCATCACCGGATTTCGGGCCTCGGCCACCGCCTCGCGCAACACATGAATACTCTCGGCTTCGAGCAGTCGCAGGTGCGGGGAGGGCGTCAGATCAGGCTTGCGAATTCCGCTGCGGTACAACCCTTCGGTCGACCCTTCGAATGAGGCGGGTTGGCATGCGGGCAGAGAGTGTTGGCTGTTCATTGCGGTCGGATTTGCTCGAAGGTGGCACGCGTGCGCGCGAAGAGGTAAACATGGCTATATCGGGTGAGAAATCCGACCGCTCCGAGACCAGCCAAACAAAGGACAAAGACCGCCCTCAGGGAAGCCTGGACCAGTCCCGATAAAGGTTGCCCAGGTCATTGGCCGGCGCGTCGTTTGAAAACGCTACCAGGATTCGCTTGTTTCTTTTGTTCCAGGCCACGATCTGGCCACCGACCCCGTGGGCATAGAAGGAATTCGGAACGAGCTTGTGTTCAACCCAAGTGAAGAAACCGAAATGGCTGAACAAGTTGAACGGCCCGTTGGGCCCGCGCGTGGCGATCTGTGGCTTGGCCGCCTCCCGCAAAAATTTTCCCAGACAGGTCTCTTCGTCGTAGGACTCGCGGACCCACACTGCAAAACGCGCCCAGTCGTTCAAAGTCATCTGGAGCGCACCGGATGCAAATGCGAAGTTACGTCGATCGGTCCGCAAAATGGCTGGGCCTGCGATCGAAGCCGCCTTGAGGACAGATTGATCCACCCAGTCCGAGAAGTGCATACCAGCGACCTTCGACACCATTAGGGCGACCATTTCCGGATCTGAATTTCGGTAGGCAAACACAGATCCCGGCTGACGTGGCCGGCCTGAGAGATCCTTTTCGGCCGTGTGGACCTTTGGCGTGAGCATCAGATCCTTGATCGTCATCCGACCAGACCAGATTTCTCGAAACTGATCGGGTGTCGCCACATTGGAGTCTCGCAAGCCGACCCAGGTTCCCGAGCCCATGGTCAGCAGGTCCTTCAAGGAAGCACCGCCCATATCAGTGCCTGAAAACTCGGGCAATACCTCGCTAACCTTTGATTCCATCGTGATCAGATTTCGACAAACAGCCTGTCCAGCAGCGATGGCTGTGACGGTCTTGCCGATGCTCAGGCCATAAAACAGCGCGTCCTGAGGGATACCGTCCTTCCAACTCGCATGAATGACCTTGTCGCCATGAATGAGCGCCAGCCCCCTGATGCTTGAGGCGCTAAATACGCGCTTGGCTGCGTCAACGACGGACTGCTCCTGCGGGTCTGGTGCTCGAGCATTGAGGGCACGGGGGGTTCCGTTAACGCCCACTTGGTAATCCCAGGGTCGCCCCTTGTTGATCAAGAGAGCGTCACAGGCACCGCTGCTGCCCTCGCATGGGTTTTGGGCCGCCACAGTGCTTGCCAGGAGGATGGCCCCAAAAAACAGTAACGACCGGATCAGGCCGGCGGCTACCGACTGCATGCGCCTTGTTTGATTGAAGGGTGTTGACATCAGAAAGCTCATTGGGTGAAGGACTAGATGAGCTCACTTTAGCCTGTTTGGATTACCTGGAAACCCATAAACGACCCATAGAGAAACCACTCGCGAACGCGCAATAGAGAAAGCAAATCACTGGGTAGCGCCGGGGCCAGAGCCGAAGGCGCTGTCGCTGATGCGTTGATGCGTGGCGAGTTCTCAATCCACTTTGCGATGGCCTCACGATGGCCGGATGCAGGAGACAGCTGGCTGCCGATAAAGATCAACCTCATCGCAATTCATTTCTTTGTATTAATTTATCCTTTGAACAGATTGATAAGAACTCAATCAGCTTCTCGGCGATGGAGGAAACGGCAGTCTACTGGATCAATCAGTGAGCCATTGCTAGTTGAAACCAC
Source organism: Ramlibacter sp. (assembly GCF_029866045.1). Lineage (GTDB taxonomy): Bacteria > Pseudomonadota > Gammaproteobacteria > Burkholderiales > Burkholderiaceae_C > Ramlibacter. The sequence goes on from NZ_JARXAB010000027.1 coordinate 12,981, forward strand.
TAGTTGTTTTTGAAAACGTATCCAATTTCGGATTTGTATCGGCCCCTTCTGATCCACTCTCTTCACCCCACCGGGTCAGGTTTCAGGACCCACTTTTTTTCTCGGGGGCTGGCGCATGCGCACTGCGCGGTTTATCCACTCGTGCCTCGGCCCCCACAGGGGTCCGACGCACGAGGCCCGAGGCAAGCTACGGGAAATTAGTTCAAAAGAGTCCATGGGCGTGCGAATGCATCGAACGACCCCTGAACTTCGCAAATCAGGTCAACCGGCTGCGTCGGAAATCCGTTTGAGTACCATCAGGCTTGGTCTCTCATCTTTCAATCATCACTACAAGGGAAACACCATGAACGGTTCATCTAGCACCTCCAACCGCCGCACCTTCATCCTTCACTCCATCGCCGCCACCGGCCTCGTCGCCGCCGCTGGCGCCGCACAGGCCCAGCCCATGGCCTCCGAGAAGGACCCGGCCGCCGCCGGACTGGGCTACAAGGAAGACGCGACCAAGGTCGACAAGGCCAAGTTCCCCAAGTACGCCCCAGGCCAGAACTGTGCCAACTGCGCTCTGTATCAGGCCAAGGCCGGCGCTCCCGCCGGTGGCTGCCCACTGTTCGCCGGCAAGCAGGTTTCTGCCAAAGCCTGGTGCAACTCCTGGGTCAAGAAGGGCTGATCCACTTTTCGATGTAAGCCCAAGGGCTGGCCAGGGTGACCTGGCCAGCCCTTCTTCATTGGGGCGTGGCTCGGCTTGGGCCGCTGTCCGACATGCCTTTGGTGGGCGTATTCCTATCGTCGGGCCTTCCGACTTCAGGAGCGCCCCATGCAGATTCCCGCCGACCCCCATGCCCCACTTGACCACTCCCCACTGGCCCATTCTCCAGGGCTGGCAAGGCGCCAGTTCAATGCCTTCGGGCTTGCCGCCCTTTCCGGGCTCGGAACCGGCCTAGCAGGCTGTGGGGGCGGCACGCCGGGCCAGGCAAACCTCGCAGGAGCGGGCGAGGGCGGCCAGGCGCAGGAAGAGGCACACCCCCGGGCTTTGAGCACGGTCGGTGCCGGCATGCAGGGCCTGACCGAGTGGACGGTGGCGAGCCCGGAAGGCCAAGTCCTGGCCCTCAAGTCCCTGAACCGCCTTGCCAATGGCGAGGTCGCACTGACCTGGACCGAGTCGCCGCTACCAGGCGCCGAGGGGCCCCGCAGGCTGCGGCTGCAGCGCTTGTCCTGCCAAGGAGGCTGTGCAATTTCTGAGCGGCTTCTGGTCGAGGGCCTCGTGGATCCCGGCGCAGCGCTGACCGTCTTGCCCGACGGCAGCACCCTGGTTGCCTGGCGCGACACCCTCGAGCGGGTGCCGAACCATGCGCTGTCGGTGCAATGTCGGCTCTTTCTGCAACGCTTCACGTCCGCCGGCACACCGGCAAGCCCGCCGGAGTTGGTCGATGCCTTCCTCTTCAGCAACCGCCTCGAGGGAGGCGGTCGAGCGATGGGGCCGCCTGCCATCGGTCATTGGGAGGACGGCAGCTTCGTCGTCACCTGGGCCGACCTGCGGACGTTCGGTAGCTTCCCAGGCCTGGGCACCTCGGTCCGGGCCCGCCGCTACCACACCAACGGCTGGCCGGTGGCACCGGCCCAGACCGTGGCCACCAGCAACCGGGAGGAGACCTACAGCCTCGACCTGCCGCCTGCCAGCGGCGGGTATGTCATCAGCCATGTCCAGGAGCCGCGAGCGCCATTTCATCAGGCCATCTTGCCCCTGGATTTCTGGAACCCCCTCCCGGCCCCACGCTTCACAGGCCTGCTGCCTGGCTCTTTCTACCTTTCGATGGGCATTTACGGTAGCTTGCTCTTTGCCGGGCGCGCCGATGCGGCCACGGGCCGGCCGGTCTACACCCGCGACCGCTTCGATTACAGCGGCCACCCGGTGGGCTCGCCTGCGCCGCTGGCCAGCCTGCCGATGGGAGGGGTAGCCCTCAAGAATGTGGAGTTCCTTGCCCTGCGCGCATCTGCCCATGCAGGACAGCGCCAAGCCCAGCGGATGGACAAATACGGCCGGATGATCGGCACCCCGTTCGACCTGCCACAGGGAATGACCTTGCTGCTGGGCGACGGTTCACTGCTGGTGGCTTGGACCATTGCCGGCTCCACCAGTTCTGCCAGTCCTGCAAGCTCGACAAGCCCCGCAACCGGGCCCACAGGCAGCCGCTTGATGCTCCAGCGCTTCGTTCCCAATGCGCTCTCGCCAGGTTTGGCCAGCGTTTGAGTCCCCGCACAAGCAGGGCCGCCTGACCCGATGATCTGAGCCTGCCTGGTCGGACTGTCACAGGTTTTGCATACACTTCGGGCCTGACTCAATTAATGCGCCCGCCCGGGCGCCTCTGGCTGCGCCCATGAAATTTCGCTTTCCCATCGTCATCATCGACGAAGACTACCGCTCGGAAAACACCTCCGGCCTGGGCATTCGCGCCTTGGCGCAAGCGATCGAGGCCGAGGGCTTTGAGGTGCTGGGTGTGACCAGCTACGGTGATCTGTCGCAGTTCGCGCAGCAGCAAAGCCGGGCCAGCGCTTTCATTCTGTCGATTGACGACGAGGAGTTCACCCCCGGGCCGGATCTCGATCCGGCGGTGGTGAGCCTGCGCAACTTCATCGACGAAGTGCGGCGCAAGAATGCCGAAGTGCCGCTGTACGTGTACGGCGAAACCAAGACCAGCCGGCACCTGCCCAATGACGTGCTGCGCGAGTTGCACGGCTTCATTCACATGTTCGAGGACACGCCGGAGTTCGTGGCCCGCCACATCATTCGCGAGGCCAAGAGCTACCTAGAGAGCGTGCAGCCGCCTTTCTTCAAGGCCCTGCTTGATTACGCCGAAGACGGCTCCTACTCCTGGCACTGCCCGGGGCACTCTGGCGGGGTGGCCTTTCTCAAGAGCCCCATCGGCCAGATGTTCCACCAGTTCTTCGGCGAGAACATGCTGCGCGCCGACGTCTGCAATGCGGTGGACGAGTTGGGCCAACTGCTTGACCACACCGGCCCGGTGGCCGCCAGCGAGCGCAACGCGGCGCGCATCTTCAACGCCGACCATTGCTTCTTCGTCACCAATGGCACCTCCACCTCCAACAAGATGGTGTGGCACCACACGGTAGCGCCGGGTGACGTGGTGGTGGTAGACCGCAACTGCCACAAGTCCATCTTGCATTCGATCATCATGACCGGGGCGATCCCTGTGTTCATGAAGCCCACGCGCAACCACTTTGGCATCATCGGTCCGATCCCGCAGAGCGAATTCACGCCCGAGGCGATCAAGGCCAAGATCCGCGCCAACCCGTTGCTGGCGGGGGTGGATGCAGATAAGGTCAAGCCCCGTGTGATGACGCTCACCCAGTCGACCTACGACGGCGTTCTGTACAACACCGAGACCATCAAGAGCATGCTCGATGGTTACGTCGACACCCTGCACTTCGACGAGGCCTGGCTGCCGCACGCAGCCTTCCATCCGTTCTACGGCTCTTACCATGCCATGGGCAAACACCGCACGCGGCCCAAGGAGGCGCTGACCTTTGCCACCCAATCGACCCACAAGTTGCTGGCGGGCATCAGCCAGGCCAGCCACGTTCTGGTGCAGGACTCGCAGAACCGCAAGCTGGACAGGCACCTGTTCAACGAGGCCTACCTGATGCACACCTCGACCAGTCCGCAGTATGCGATCATCGCCAGCTGCGACGTGGCCGCAGCGATGATGGAGCCACCCGGCGGCACTGCCTTGGTTGAAGAAAGCATCCTTGAGGCCCTCGATTTCCGCCGCGCCATGCGCAAGGTAGACGAGGAGTACGGCAAGGACTGGTGGTTCAAGGTCTGGGGTCCGGACAAGCTGGCCGAGGACGGCATCGGCCGCGCCGACAACTGGATCATCAAGGGCGAATCGCGGGCTGCCAAATGGCACGGCTTCGGCAACCTGGCCGAAGGCTTCAACATGCTGGACCCGATCAAGTCCACCATCGTCACGCCTGGCATGGACCTCAATGGCAAGTTTGCCAAGACCGGCATTCCGGCGTCCATCGTGACCCGGTTTCTCGCCGAGCACGGCATCATCGTGGAGAAGACCGGCCTCTACAGCTTCTTCATCATGTTCACCATCGGCATCACCAAGGGCCGCTGGAACACCCTGCTCACGGCGCTACAGCAGTTCAAGGACGACTACGCGCGCAACCAGCCGATGTGGCGCATCCTGCCCGAGTTCTGCCAGCAGCACCCACGCTATGAGCGCATGGGCCTGGCCGACCTGTGCCAGCACCTTCACGAGCTCTACGCCAAGCATGACATCGCTCGCCTGACCACCGACATGTATCTGTCGGACCTCACGCCGGCGATGAAGCCCAGCGATGCCTTCGCTCATATCGCGCACCGCAAGACCGAGCGGGTGCCGATCGATGACCTCGAAGGTCGCATCACCACCAGCCTGATCACCCCTTACCCGCCGGGCATTCCGCTCTTGGTGCCGGGTGAAGTGTTCAACAAGAAAATTGTTGACTACCTCAAGTTCTCACGCGAATTCAACGCCCAGTGCCCGGGCTTTGAAACCGACATTCACGGCCTGGTCGAGGAGACCAACGCCGAAGGCAAGCCAGCCTACTTCGCCGACTGCGTCGCAAAGTAACGAAAAAACGCTGCGGGGGTTTTATTCCGCGTGGACCAAATGAAGAAGGCCGGGGAGACCCCGGCCTTCGTCTTTGGGTGTCCCGTCGTCGGGTTGCTTCGAAGGGGCGGTGGCGAATAGCCGCGCTTAGGCGCCGGCCGACTCGGCGATGCCGCCGACGACCTGGCTGAAGCCCCCATCGACATAGGTGATCTCAGCGCTGACGCCAGCCGCGAGGTCGGACAGCAGGAAGGCAGCCACATTGCCCACGTCGTCGATGGTCACATTGCGTCGGATCGGGGAGGTTTCGGCAACCACGCTCAGAATCTTGCCGAAGCCCTTGATACCGCTGGCTGCCAGCGTCTTGATCGGGCCGGCGCTGATGCCGTTGACCCGCATGCCCTTGGGTCCCAGGGACTCGGCCAGGTAGCGCACCGAGGCCTCGAGCGAGGCCTTGGCCAGGCCCATGGTGTTGTAGTTGGGAACGGTGCGGATGGCGCCCAGGTAGGTGAGGGTGAGCAGCGCCGACTTGTCGTTCAGGTGGGGCAGGGCGGCCTTGGCCATCGCCGGAAAGCTGTAGGCGCTGATGTCGTGGGCGATCTTGAAGCCCTCGCGTGAGAGGCCGTCCAAAAAGTCGCCGGCGATGGCCTCGCGCGGGGCGTAGCCGATAGCATGTACAAAACCGTCGAATTTCGGCCAGTGGGCCGTGAGATCGGTGAACAGCCTCTCGATCTGGGCGTCGTCCCCCACATCACAGTCGAACACCAGCTTGGAGCCAAAGTCGGCGGCGAATTCGGTGATTCGGTCCTTGAAGCGCTCGCCCACGTAGCTGAAAGCCAGCTCGGCACCCTGGGCGTGGCAGGCCCGGGCAATGCCGTAGGCGATGGATCGGTTGGACAGAACGCCCGTGATCAGCAGTTTCTTTCCTGTGAGGAAGCCCATGTTCTGTTCCGGTTGAAAAAAGTCGGCAGAATTGTCGCATGCGAGCCTGGTACGTCCCGCCCACAGTGTCCCGACTTCTGACGGGTGTGCTCGTCGTCTGCCTCGTGTACTTGGGGGCATGGTCTGGCAACGCTCTGGCCGCCCATGCCTACGGCCAGTTCGGCGACATCAAATACCCGGCCGATTTCAGCCACTTCAGCTACGTCAACCCTCAAGCTCCCAAGGGTGGAGAGATCCGCCTGGTGCCGCCCACCCGGCCGACCAACTTCGACAAGTTCAATCCCTTCACCTTGAAGGGCACCGCTCCCTTCGGCATGGGTGACCTGATTTTCGAGACCCTCCTCATCGGGAACTCCGACGAGCCCACCACCGGCTACGGCCTGCTGGCCGAGGATGTGAACGTGGCCGCCGACCGGCGCTCGGTCACTTTCCGGCTAAACCCGGCCGCACGCTTTCACGACGGCAAGGCGGTCTTGGCGGCTGACGTGGTGCACACCTTCAAGACCCTCACCAGCAAGCTGGCGGCGCCTCAATTCCGGTCGATTTACGCCGAGGTGAAGGAGGCTGTGCTGGTGGACGAACGCACGGTGCGTTTTGACTTCGCCAGCCCCAACCCGGAATTGCCGCTGGTCGTGGGCAGCATGCCAGTGTTCAGCCGCGACTGGGGCGGGGGCAAGCCCTTCGACCAAATCGTGACCGAGCTGCCCATCGCCTCCGGTCCCTACCGCCTGGCCAGCCCCCGGATGGGGCGCGACGTGACTTACGTGCGCGACCCCCAGTATTGGGGCCGCGACCTGGCAGTGCGTCGCGGTCTGTACAACTTTGACCGGGTCACTTACCGCATTTACCTGGACGAAACCTCCCGCTTCGAGGGATTGAAGGCTGGCGAGTTCGACTTCATGCGGGAGTTCATCTCCCGCAACTGGGCACGGCAGTACACCGGCCGGGCCTTCGAGTCCGGCGAGCTGACCAAGCGCGCTTTCGAGAATCGCAACCCGGGTGACTTCCAGGGATATGTGTTCAACCTGCGTAAGCCCAAGCTGCAAGACCGGCGGGTGCGCGAGGCAATCGCCCTGGCCTTCGACTTCGAGTGGATGAACCGGCAGCTTTTTTATGGCCTGTATAAGCGGGCAGACAGCTACTTTCCGAACAGCGAGTTCAAAGCCGAAGGCCTGCCGGAGGGCGAGGAGCTGGCCCTGCTCGAGCCCTTGCGCGCCCAGCTTGCACCTGAGGTGTTAGGGCCTCTGCCCAAGGTCGCCTCCACTGCGCCACCGGCGAGCCTGCGGGACAACCTGCGCCGCGCCCAGACCTTGCTCGGCGAGGCCGGCTGGACCTACCGGGACGGTGCGTTGCGCAATGCCAAGGGCGAGGCCCTCACCCTCGAGTTTCTCTCTGATCAGCCCTCGCTGGTGCGGGTGGTGACGCCCTTCCAGAAGGCCCTGGAAAAACTCGGCATCCGGCTCACTTTCCGCTCGGTGGACTTCTCCCTCGCCAAGCAGAAGATGGACGCCTTCGACTTTGAGCTGACCTCGCTGCGCATTCCCGGCAGCAACTCGCCGGGCACGGAACTGGTTGAGCGCTGGGGGTCTGAGGCTGCGCGCACGCCAGGCTCGTCCAATATCTGGGGCATCGCCGACCCGGCAGTGGACGCCCTGATCCGCCAAGCCACCGCCGCCACCACCCGGGCGCAGCTGCGCACCACCTTGCGGGCGCTCGACCGGGTGCTGATGCACGGTCAATACTCGGTACCGCACTACTACGGCAGCACCTTCCTCATCGGCTATCGGCCTGGCCGCTTTCAGCTGCCGCAGGGGGTGCCACCCTTTTACGACGCGCACCAGTGGGCAGTAGCCACCTGGTGGGCCGCGCCGGGCAATCGCTGAATTTCGCCATGGCCAGTTACATCTTCAAACGTCTGCTGCTGATGATTCCCACCCTACTGGGGGTGCTGCTGCTGACCTTCATCGTGATCCAGTTCGTCCCCGGCGGGCCCGTTGAGCAAATGGTGGCCCAGCTGCAGGGGCGTGATGCAGGCGGGGAGGGCGCAGCCTCGTCGGGCGCGGGTTATCGCGGGCGGCAGGGCGTCGACGAGAAACGCATTGCCGAAATCCGCGCGCTCTACGGCTTTGACAAGCCGGCGCACGAGCGCTTTATCCAAATGCTGGGTCAGTTCGCGCGCTTCGACCTGGGCAAGAGTTTTTACCAACACAAGGATGTGTGGACCTTGGTCAAGGAGAAACTGCCGGTCTCGGTCAGCCTAGGCCTGTGGACCTTTTTCCTTTCCTACCTGGTGGCCGTGCCCCTGGGCGTGGCCAAGGCGGTGCGGGCCGGCTCGCGCTTCGACCTGGTCACCACACTGATGGTGCTGGTGGGGTATGCCATCCCGGGCTTTGTGCTGGGCGTGGCCCTCCTGGTGGTGTTTGGCGGGCAGCTGCAGTGGTTCCCGCTGCGGGGCCTCACCTCGTCAAACTGGGAACAGCTCTCGCTTTTGGGGAAGGTGGTCGACTACCTGTGGCACATCGCGCTGCCAGTGACCGCCATGGTCTTTGGCAGCTTCGCGGTGACTGCCATGCTGACCAAGAATGCCTTTTTGGAGGAGATCCGCAAGCAGTACGTGCTGACCGCCCGCGCCAAGGGCCTCGACGAGCGCCGTGTGCTCTGGAAGCACGTGATGCGCAACGCACTCATTCCCATCGTCACCGGCTTTCCTGCCGCCTTCATCGGCGCCTTCTTCACCGGTTCGCTGCTGATCGAAACCCTGTTCTCGCTCGACGGCTTGGGCCTTCTGAGCTACGAGAGCGTGATCCGGCGCGACTATCCGGTGGTACTGGGTACCCTGTACCTGTTCACGCTGATCGGCCTGGTGACCAAGCTGATCAGCGACCTTTGCTACGTGTGGGTGGATCCGCGTGTCAAATTTGACTGAGCCCATCTCCGCTGCCGCCTTGCCCCCCGTGCCGTTGAGCCCGGGGAGACGGGCATGGCAACGCTTCAGGCGAAATCGCCTGGGCTTTTTCAGCCTGCTGATTTTCAGCGTGATGGTGGTGGGCTGCCTGTTTGCCGAAGTGCTCTCCAACGACAAGCCACTGGTGGTGCACTACCAAGGCCAGTGGTACTTCCCGCTGGTGCAGGACTACCCGGAGTCCACCTTCGGCGGCGACTTTCCCACCCCGGCCGACTACCTCGACCCGTTCATCCGCGACCGCATCACCGGCGGTGACAACTGGGCGATCTATCCGCCCAACCCCTACGGACCCAAGACACTCAACTACTTCGCCGACCTCCCTAACCCAGCCCGGCCCACCGCGGCGAATGTGTTCGGCACCGACGACCGCGGCCGGGACCTTCTGGCGCAGCTCATTTATGGCTTTCGGGTGAGTGTGCTGTTTGGCCTGGCGCTCACCGCCATCGGCGTGTTGCTGGGGGTGCTCACTGGCGCCATCCAGGGATTTTTCGGCGGCAAGACGGATCTGGCCTTTCAGCGCTTCATCGAGATCTGGGGCTCGATGCCCGAGCTTTATTTGCTGATCATCTTCAGCGCGGTATTTGCGCCCAGCGTGGCCTTGCTGCTGGTGCTGCTCTCGCTCTTTGGCTGGATGGGGCTGTCCGACTATGTGCGGGCCGAGTTTCTCCGCAACCGGCAGATGGACTATGTACGCGCCGCGAGGGCGCTGGGCGTGAGCAATCTGCGCATCATGGTTCGGCACATCCTGCCCAACTCGATGACGCCAGTGGTGACCTTCCTGCCGTTTCGCATGAGTGCCGCCATCCTGGCCCTGACCTCGCTCGATTTTCTGGGTCTCGGGGTGCCGCCCGGCACGCCTTCGCTGGGTGAGCTCTTGAGTCAGGGCAAGGCCAACATCGATGCCTGGTGGATCTCGCTGTCCACCTTCGCGGTGCTGGTGATGACGCTGCTCCTTCTGACCTTCATGGGCGATGCGCTGCGCGACGCGCTCGACCCGCGAAAGGACCCGTCATGAGCCCGCCGCGCGCCGAAACCCGCATGGCGTCCGCCCCAGGCGAGTGGGTCGCTGGCGAGGAGCCGCTTCTGCAGGTGCGCGGCCTGACGGTGGCCTTCGGCGGCAAGTCGGTGGTGCAGGGGATCGACTTCACCATCGCCGCTGGCGAGAAGTTGGCCCTGGTGGGCGAATCAGGCTCTGGAAAGACGGTGAGCGCCCTGGCCCTGCTGCGACTCGCGCAGGGCGCCCAGCTTGGCGGTCAGGCCTGGCTGGCTGGACGCGGGCCGGGCGCAGCCCCCTGCGACCTGCTCCAGTGCACCGAGCACGACATGCTGGGCCTGCGCGGTGGTGACATCGCGATGATCTTCCAGGAGCCGATGACCGCGCTCAACCCGCTGTTTTCCATTGGCGACCAGGTGGCCGAAGTGCTCGAGCTCAAGCAGGGTCTGTCACGCCGGCAGGCCTGGAGCGATGCGGTGGCCATGCTCGCAGCCACCGGCATCCCTGATCCCGCACAGCGCGCCCAATCCTTCCCACACCAACTCTCCGGCGGGCAGCGCCAGCGGGCCATGATCGCCATGGCCCTCGCCTGCCGCCCACGCCTGCTGCTGGCGGACGAACCGACCACCGCCTTGGATGTCTCCTTGCGCGGGCAGATTCTGGACCTGCTATCCGACCTGCAGCGTCAAACCGGCATGGCGGTGCTGCTCATCACCCACGACTTGAACCTGGTGCGCCGCTTTGCCGACCGGGTGGCGGTGATGGAGCAAGGGCATCTAGTGGAGCAAGGTCCGGTCGGCGATATGCTGGCCTGGCCCCAGCACCCCTACACCCAGCGGCTGGTGGCCAGCCGTCCGAGCCGCGAGCTCGACGAGACCCCGCTGCCGGCGGGAGCACCCTCGCTGGTAAAGGGGCAAGACTTGTCCGTCGCCTATCCGGTACGCCTGCCCGGCCTGCGCGGCTGGTTTCGCAAAGGCGAGTTCGTGGCGGTGACGGGGGCCTCCTTTCGGGTCATGCCCGGACGGACCTTGGGCCTGGTGGGCGAGTCGGGCTCGGGCAAGTCCACCCTGGCCCTGGCGGCCTTGGGCCTGCAGCCTTACCGGGGTGAGCTGCACCTGGGGGAGGCCCATTGGGGGCGGGGCCGCGCTTCTGACCTGGCCCTGCGCCGGCGGGTGCAGGTGGTGTTTCAGGACCCGTTCTCTTCGCTGTCACCGCGGATGACGGTGGAGGAGATCGTGGGCGAGGGCCTGCGGGTGCATGAGCCCGCTCTGGACGCCGAAGGCCGCCGTACCCGGGTGCGCGATGCGCTGGCCGAGGTGGGTCTGGACGAGGCCCGCTTTCCGGGCCTGCTCGGTCGCTACCCGCATGAGTTTTCAGGCGGCCAACGGCAACGCCTGGCGATTGCCCGCGCGCTCATCGTGCAGCCGGAGCTGCTGGTGCTCGATGAGCCGACCAGCGCGCTGGACGTCACCATCCAGCAGCAGGTGCTGGCGCTGCTGCAGCGCCTTCAACGCGAAAAAGGCCTCGCCTACCTGCTGATCACCCACGATGTGGAGGTGGTCCGCGCCATGGCGCATGAGGTGCTCGTGATGAAAGACGGCCACATCGTCGAGAGCGGCCCGGTGGGCGAGGTGCTGGGCGCACCGCGGGAGGCGTACACCCGCGCGCTGGTGGCGGCGGCCAGCTGAAAAACGGGCGAGCGATTCATCCGCGTGAATGCACGCCTCGCTCCAGTCCTTAGTCAACCTTGAGCAGGGTGTAATCGAAGCGAACATCCGCGGGATCGACGGTGGCCCGGCCGGTGGGGCTGATACGGGCTTCGACCTGCCAGTGAACAAAGCTTTGCTCGGTATCCAGGAAGACCGGGTCATACCCTCCCGAGGGGTCGGTGACTGCGACGGACGTGAAGCCCTTGCCCTCGCGCATGCAATTGAGGTCAATGCGGTCGTCTTCTCCCTCTGCGCCGAGCAGAACTAGAACGCCCACGCGTTCCCCGCCCACGGGCGACACGCGCGACCCGTTGCTGAAGGACCGGGACAAGGTGGAGTCGCCCCCGATCACCGTTTCCGCGTAGGCCAGTTCGGTTTGGGCCATGAGACTGCAAAGCCGCAGCAGACGTGCTGGAGAGGTCCCCAGGGCCTGGGCGAGCTGGGCCACCGGGGCCGCGTTTTGGCCGCGCCGCAGGTCAAACGTCCGCGCTTCGCCCGTCGCCTGCTCAATCAGCCGGGCGTGGCCGTCAGAGGCCACGCGCAATTTGTGCATCACACCGGTGGGGGACTGGAAGCTGATATCCCATGCGCGATGCCAGTCCTTCATGGCTTGGACGGGCAAGTCGGCGGTGGAGGCGGGCTGGCTGACCATCGCAACATTGCATTGGGACAGGGTGAGGTTGAGCCCTCGCTCCATGGCTGCGCCGATGTTCGCGCGGTCCCGGGCCAAGGCCTGCTCCCCCATCAAGCGGGCTTCATGACGCTGGGGAGCCGTCACCTGCCGCGTGGCAAATGTGGCGAATTCGATGGCGCTCGACGCCGTAGAGTTTGACGCCGTGGCTCGCGAGGGGGATGGGCTGGCAGGGGTGGACCTGGCTGGAGAGAGGGTCTGAAGGAGGCGGCTCCAATGACTCGAGGAGGAGGGGGATCGACTGGCGGACGGCTCGGCGGTGGCTGCGGGGGCGGTCTGGACCTGGCGAGTGCCCAAGCGGCTAAATTTCGCGGACATCCACGCTTTTGCGCTGGCGAAGATGCCCAGGCTGTGCCGGCTGGGGGCTGTGGGTGGCGGGGGAGAGGAGGCTTTGTCTGCCTGTGGGGTGGCCTCGTGCCAACGGACGGGGGTTTTGTTGCGGCTGTGGGATGTCTTGGGTTGCATGTGAGCTCCTTGGAAAACGTGGCCAGTTCGTGGCTGCCGGTACGGGGCGGTTCCAGGACCGCTGGGGCGAAAAAATGCATACAAAGGAATTGCCCGAGACACCCTGCGCCACCCGAGCCAGCGGACGCGGCCCAGCCCTCACACGGCTTGACATCGCGGGTTGCGATGGGAAAACAGGCCAAAACGCATTACAATGCGGCTCTTCGACCAAAACGGGCGGGTACCAACCGCCCGTTTTTTTTGGCCGATCGCTTTTGAACCGACAGACAACAGACACACTCGATCCAACGGATGGCCCTACAGGACCTCGCCCTTTCTACCGTGACCGGTCTCGGTTACGAACTCGTGGAGCTTGAGCGCTCTGCAGGGGGCCTGCTTCGCGTGACCATCGACCTGCCCTGGACACCGGGCAGTGAGGCCCTGGTGACGGTGGAAGATTGTGAGAAGGTCAACCGCCAGCTGCAGTTCGCGCTGGAAGTCGAAGGCATTGAATACAAGCGCCTGGAGATTTCGTCTCCAGGTATTGACCGGCCCCTGCGTAGCGAACGCGAGTTCGAGCGCTTCGCAGGCGAGCTGGTAGACATCACCCTCAAGGCGCCTTTGGGCGCTGCGGCCGCCGGCTCCTCGGTGTCTGCCAACCGCAAGAAGTTTCGCGGCACGCTCGAGCGTGCAGAGGCTGGCGGCTGGCAAATCACCTGGAGCGACGAGCCGCCGCCCAAGCCGGGTCAGAAGGTGAGCAAAAAGAAGGCGCCGGTGCCGCTTCAGGTCTTGGGGTTCCAGCTCGACGAGCTGCGAGAGGCCCGCCTGGCGCCGGTGGTCGATTTCAAAGGGCGTGCGCCCAAGTCAGTTGCAGGAGAGTCGTGAACATGAACCGCGAAATGTTGATGCTGGTCGATGCCATCTCGCGCGAGAAGAACGTCGAGCGTGACGTCGTCTTCGGCGCTGTCGAACTGGCACTGGCCCAGGCCACCAAAAAGCTGTACCAGGGTGAAGTAGATATCCGTGTGTCGATGGACCGCGACAGCGGCGACTACGAAACTTTCCGCCGCTGGCTGGTGGTGCCCGACGATCAGGGCCTGCAAAATCCCGACGCCGAAGAGTTGCTGATGGATGCCAGCGACCGTGTGGCCGATGTCGAGGTGGGTGACTTCATCGAAGAGCCGATCGAATCGCTGCCCATCGGCCGCATCGGCGCCATGGCCGCCAAGCAGGTCATCTTGCAGAAGATCCGCGACGCCGAGCGCGAAATGCTGCTGAACGACTTCATGTCGCGTGGCGAGAAGATTTTTGTCGGTACCGTCAAGCGCCTCGACAAGGGCGACATCATCGTCGAGAGCGGCCGCGTCGAAGGCCGGCTGCGCCGCTCCGAGATGATCGCCAAGGAAAACCTGCGCAGCGGCGACCGGGTCCGCGCCATGATCATGGAGGTGGACCTCACCCTTCGCGGCGCGCCCATCATCCTTTCGCGCTCCGCCCCCGAGTTCATGATCGAGTTGTTCCGCCAGGAAGTGCCCGAAATCGAGCAGGGCCTGCTCGAGATCAAGAGCTGCGCCCGTGATTCCGGCAGCCGCGCCAAGATCGCGGTACTGTCCCACGACAAGCGAGTCGACCCGATCGGCACCTGCGTGGGCGTGCGTGGCTCGCGCGTCAACGCGGTGACCAACGAGCTCGCCGGTGAGCGGGTCGACATCGTGCTGTGGTCCGAAGACCCGGCCCAATTTGTGATCGGCGCCCTGGCGCCGGCCAACGTAAGCTCCATCGTGGTGGACGAAGAAAAGCATGCGATGGACGTGGTGGTTGACGAGGAAAACCTCGCCATCGCCATCGGTCGCGGCGGTCAGAACGTGCGCCTGGCGTCCGAGCTAACCGGCTGGAAGATCAACATCATGGACGCCAATGAGTCGGCGCAAAAGCAGGCGGAAGAAACCACCACCCTGCGCGCCCTCTTCATGGAAAAGCTCGACGTCGACGAGGAAATCTCCGACATCCTGATTTCCGAAGGCTTCACCAGCCTGGAAGAAGTAGCCTACGTGCCCATTCAGGAAATGCTCGAGATCGAATCCTTCGACGAAGACACCGTCAATGAGCTGCGCGCCCGCGCCAAAGACGCCTTGCTCACGATGGAGATCGCCCGCGAGGAGAGCGTCGAGGAAGTGTCGCAAGACCTGCGCACCCTCGAAGGTCTGAGCCCGGAGCTCATCGCACAGCTCGCCGATGGCGGTGTGCACACCCGAGACGAGCTGGCCGATTTGGCTGTCGACGAACTCACCGAAATCACCGGCCAGTCCACTGAGGACGCCACGGCCCTGATCATGAAGGCCCGCGAACACTGGTTCACCAGTGCGGCCTCGCAATGACATGATGGGAGGCCACAAAACATATGTCCAGTACGACCGTCGCCGAGCTCGCCAGTGAGCTCAAGAAAACTTCAGACCAGCTGCTCGAGCAGCTGCGTAGCGCGGGGGTGGCCAAGGCCGCACCCAGCGACACGGTTTCCGAGACCGACAAGCAGAAGCTCCTAGGCTATCTGCAGGCGGCCCACGGAACCGCGTCGCCCGAGCGTAAGAAGATCACGCTCACCAAGAAGTCCACCTCCGAGATCAAGCAGGCCGACGCCACCGGGCGGGCTCGCACCATCCAGGTCGAAGTCCGCAAGAAGCGGACCTTCATCAAGCGCGATGAAACCGAGGGTGTCGCCGAGCCTCAGGCTACCGCCCCAGCCGCTTCCATCCTGGATCAGAGCGAGCTGGCTCGCCGCGAGGAAGAGGCCCGCCGCCAAGCCGAGCTGATTCGACGGCAAGAGGAAGACCTCGCCGAGAAGCGTCGTCAACGCGAGGAGGCCGAGCAGCGTGAGCGCGACGCTGAGGTCCGTGCCGCCGCCTACCAGGCTGCCGAGCAAGCCAAGAAGTCCGAGGTCAGCGCGCTCAAGGAAGAGGCCGCTGCTGAGGCCGCCGCCAGTGCCGAGGCTCGCGCAGCTGCCCAAGCCGAGGCTCGCGCCAAAGCCGACGCCGAGTCCAAGGCGCGCTCTGACGAGGACGCTGCACGCGCCCGCGACCTGGACGAACGTCGACGCAAAGCCCTGGCGGAAGCCGAGGCCATCCGCGCCATGATGGCCACGCCCAAAAAGGTACTGGTGGCCAAAAAGCCCGAGGAGCCCAAGCCAGCGGAAGCAGCGAAGGTTGCCAAGGGCACGCTGCACAAACCCGCTGTCGGGACCGGCACCGGTCGGCCCGCTCCCGCCAGCCCGGCTCCCGCTGGCGCAGGCAAGGAACTCAAGTCTGCCAAGCTGTCCTCCAGCTGGGCGGGTGATCCGGCCAAGAAGAAAGCCATCCCGACCCGGGGCGACGCCTCCGGCGGCGTCGGCCGCAACAACTGGCGCGGAGGCCCGCGCGGTGGTGGCGGTCGCCGCGGTGGTCGTGGCGACTCCCGCGAGGAGATGCAGGCCCAGCCGACCGAGCTGCGCGTGCTGGAAGTGCACGTGCCGGAAACCATCACCGTGGCCGAATTGGCGCACAAGATGGCGGTCAAGGCCTCCGAGGTCATCAAGGTGCTGATGAAGATGGGCCAGATGGTCACCATCAACCAGCCGCTAGACCAGGACACGGCCATGATCGTGGTCGAGGAAATGGGCCATACCGCGGTGGTCGCTGCGCTCGATGATCCGGAAGCCTTCACCGACGAGGACGTGGGCGCCGTTGAAGGTCCCGCCATGCCGCGCGCCCCTGTGGTGACCGTCATGGGCCACGTCGACCACGGCAAGACCTCGCTGCTGGACTTCATCCGCCGCTCCAAGGTGGCTGCGGGCGAAGCCGGTGGCATCACCCAGCACATTGGCGCTTATCACGTCGAGACGCCGCGCGGCATGGTGTCCTTCCTGGATACCCCTGGCCACGAAGCCTTTACCGCCATGCGTGCTCGCGGCGCCAAAGCCACGGACATCGTCATCTTGGTGGTGGCAGCCGACGACGGCGTCATGCCCCAGACCAAAGAGGCGATCAAGCACGCCAAGGCGGCGGGCGTGCCTATCGTCGTGGCGGTCAACAAGATCGACAAGCCCGAAGCCAACCCAGACCGCGTCAAGCAGGAACTGGTGGTCGAGGAAGTCGTCCCCGAAGAATATGGCGGTGAATCGCCCTTCGTGAATGTGTCCGCGCGTACCGGCGAGGGGGTGGACGCCCTGCTCGAGCAAGTGCTGCTCCAGGCCGAGGTGCTGGAGTTGAAGGCGCCGGTCGAAGCGGCCGCCAAGGGTCTCGTCATCGAAGCCCAACTCGACAAGGGACGTGGTCCGGTGGCCACCGTGCTGGTCCAGTCGGGCACCCTCAAGACGGGCGATGTGGTCCTCGCTGGCCAAACCTTTGGCCGCGTGCGCGCCATGCTGGACGAAGACGGTAAGAGCATCAAGTCGGCCGGTCCTTCCATTCCGGTGGAAATCCAGGGCTTGACCGAGGTGCCCCAGGCGGGTGACGAGTTCATGGTGCTCGGTGACGAGCGGCGTGCCCGCGAAATCGCCACCTACCGCGCTGGCAAGTTCCGCAACACCAAGCTGGCCAAGTTGCAAGCGGCCAAGCTGGAAAACATGTTTGCCGACATTGGCGCCGGCGAGGTCAAGACGCTGCCGATCATCATCAAGGCCGACGTGCAAGGCTCGCAGGAGGCCCTGGCCACCTCGCTGCTCAAGCTCTCGACCGATGAGGTCAAGGTGCAAATGGTCTACACCGGTGTCGGTGGAATCAGCGAGTCCGACGTCAACCTGGCCATTGCTTCCAAGGCAGTGATCATCGGCTTCAATGTGCGCGCTGATTCTGGCGCCCGGAAGCTGGCCGAGGGCAACGGCGTGGATCTGCGCTACTACAGCATCATCTACGACGCGGTCGACGAGTTGAAGGTCGCCATGTCCGGCATGCTGGCCCCCGAGCAACGTGAAGAAGCGCTGGGTACCGCCGAGATCCGCACCGTGTTCGTGGCTTCCAAGATCGGTACCGTGGCGGGCTCCTACATCACCTCCGGCCAGGTCACCCGTGGTTGCAAGTTCCGCCTGCTGCGGGACAACGTGGTGGTCTACAGCGGCGACATTGAGTCGGTTCGCCGGCTCAAGGACGACGTGCGCGAAGTCAAGGACGGCTTCGAGTGCGGTATCAAGCTGCGCAACTACAACGACATCAAAGAAGGCGATCAACTCGAGTTCTACGAGGTCAAGGAGATCGCGCGGACGCTGTAAGGCGCGCGCTGTCCCCCCGTTCCGCGCGATGCCCAAAAGAGCAGCTCCGAACCGTAACTTCAAGGTAGCGGACCAGATCCAGCGCGATCTGGCGGACCTGATCGCCCGCGAATTGAAGGACCCGCGCGTGGGCATGGTCACCATCCAGGGCATCGAGCTCACGCCAGACTACGCCCACGCCAAGGTTTTCTTCAGCGTGCTCAATGGCGATGTCGAGGAAACGGCGCAGGGTCTCAACCAGGCCGCCGGCTTTTTGCGCAGTGGGCTGTTCAAGCGCCTGCATATCCATACGGTGCCGACGCTGCACTTCGTCTATGACCGCACGCCCGAGCGCGCGGCCGACATGAACGCGCTGATCGCCCGAGCGGTGGCCTCCCGTTCCAAGGACACCGAGACCTGAGCATGAACGCACCACGAGCACGGGTCGTGAGGCGCCCCGTGCATGGGGTGCTGGTACTCGACAAATCACGCGGTATTTCCAGCAATAACGCACTGCAAAAGGCCAAATGGCTGCTGCGGGCGGAAAAAGCCGGCCATACCGGCACGCTGGATCCGCTGGCCACTGGGGCCTTGCCCCTGTGTTTCGGCGCGGCCACCAAATTCAGCGGGCTCCAATTGGAGGCCGACAAAACCTACGAGGCGGTTGCGGTGCTGGGCGTTCGAACCGCCAGCGGTGACGCCGAGGGCGACGTGATCGAGTCGCTGGATCCACGGGCCGTCTCCCTACCCACCCCGGCGGAGCTGGCGGTGGTTCAGGCGCAATTTACCGGCCCCATCCGTCAGATGCCGCCGATGCACAGCGCCCTCAAGAAGAACGGCAAGCCGCTGTACGAATACGCCAGGGCAGGGGAGGAGGTCGAGCGCGAGCCGCGTGAGGTCACCATCCACGCCCTGACCATCACCCCGCATGCGCCCGCGGCCACCGGGCACCCGACCTTGCACATTCGGGCCACGGTGAGCAAAGGGACCTACATCCGCACCCTCGGCGAGGACATTGGCGCCGCCCTCGGTTGGGGCGCGCACCTGTCTGCATTGCGCCGAACCGACACCGGCGGCTTGTCGGTGCAGGACTCGATCACGCTCGAAGCCCTGGAGGCCCTGCCCGAGGGCGAGCGCCTCGCGCAACTGCTGCCGCCCGAGGCCCTGTTGGCCGGACATACCCGCGTCACGCTCGGCACAGATGATGCGGGTCGTTTTCTTTCCGGCCTGCGCCGGCGCGGTGCGTGGCCAGATGCCAGTGCCGTGGCGGTGTTCGGCGACGCGCCGCCGGCCCTCCTGGGCACGGCGCATGTCAAAGCCAGTGAATTGATCCCGGGGCGTCTGCTGAGCCCCATCGAAATACAGCAAATCCTGGAATCCAGAGCATCCCAAGAGGTAACCATCCCATGAGCACTCCCATTCGCAACATCGCCATCATCGCCCACGTGGACCATGGCAAGACCACCATGGTCGACCAACTGCTGCGGCAGTCGGGCACCTTTGCCGACCACGAGAAGGTGGTCGACACGGTGATGGACAACAACGCCATCGAGCGCGAGCGCGGCATCACCATCCTGGCCAAAAACTGCGCGGTGAGCTGGCAGGGCACCCACATCAACATCGTCGATACCCCCGGCCACGCGGACTTCGGCGGCGAGGTCGAGCGGGCCCTGTCCATGGTCGACGGCGTGGTGTTGCTGATCGACGCCCAAGAGGGCCCCATGCCCCAGACCCGATTCGTGACCAAAAAGGCGCTGGCCCTGGGCCTGCGCCCCATTCTGGTGGTGAACAAGGTCGACAAGCCCGGCGCCAACCCCGACAAGGTGATCAACGCCGCTTTTGACCTGTTCGACAAGCTCGGCGCCACCGACGAACAGCTTGATTTCCCGGTGGTCTATGCCTCGGGCATCAATGGCTGGTCCTCGATGACCGAAGGGGCGCCCGGCGAGCAGTGGGGTCCCGACATGTCGGCCCTGTTCGACACCATCCTCAAGCACGTTCCCGCCAACTCGGGTGATGCCTCGGCGCCGCTGCAATTGCAGATCTCTGCGCTCGACTTTTCCACCTTCGTGGGCCGCATCGGTGTGGGCCGCATCAGCCAGGGCACGATCAAGCCCTCGATGGACGTTCTGGTCATGGAAGGCCCGGACGGCAAGGCGGTCAAGGGCCGCATTAACCAGGTGTTGACCTTCCAGGGCCTGGATCGCGTGCAGGTGACCGAGGCTGGTCCCGGCCACATTGTCCTGATCAACGGCATCGACGAAGTAGGCATCGGCGTCACCATCACGGAGCCCGCCAACCCGGCGCCGCTGCCGATGCTCAAGGTCGACGAGCCCACCCTGACCATGAACTTCTGCGTCAACACCAGTCCGCTGGCCGGCCGTGAAGGCAAGTACGTCACCAGCCGCCAACTCTGGGACCGCCTGCAAAAGGAACTCCAGCACAACGTGGCGCTGCGCGTGTCTGAGACCAAGGAGGAGGGCGTGTTCGAAGTGATGGGCCGAGGCGAACTACACCTGACCATCTTGCTGGAAAACATGCGCCGTGAAGGCTATGAGATGGCCGTGTCCAAGCCGCGCGTGGTCTTTCGCATGGTCGACGGCGAGCGTCACGAGCCGATCGAGCTGGTGACAGCCGACATTGAAGAACAACATCAGGGCGGCGTCATGCAGGCCTTGGGCGAGCGCAAGGGCGAGCTGGTGAACATGGAGCCCGATGGGCGTGGCCGCGTGCGCCTCGAGTACCGCATTCCGGCGCGTGGCCTCATTGGCTTCTCGAACGAGTTCTTGAACCTGACCCGTGGCTCTGGCCTCATCTCCAACATCTTTGACGGCTACGAGCCGCACAAGGGCGACATCGGCGGCCGTAAGAACGGCGTGCTGATCTCCATGGACGACGGCGAAATCTTCACCTACGCCCTGGGCAAGCTCGATGATCGCGGTCGCATGTTCGTCCGGGCCAACGACCCGGTGTACGAGGGCATGATCGTCGGCATCCACAGCCGCGACAACGACTTGGTGGTCAACGCCACTCGCACCAAGCAGCTGACCAACTTCCGCGTTTCCGGCAAGGAAGACGCGATCAAGATCACACCCCCGATCGAGCTGACCCTGGAGTACGGCGTCGAGTTCATCGAGGACGACGAGCTGGTCGAAATCACGCCCAAGAGCGTGCGCCTGCGCAAGCGTTACCTCAAGGAACACGACCGCAAGCGCGCGTCCCGCGAAGCCGCGTAATCCAGTAGCGGGGCGCCTTGATGCGGCTCACCCATGGACGTGCCGTGCTGGCGATGGTGGGGGTGACCCTGCTGTGGTCCACCGCCGGCGTCGTCACCCGTCACCTCGAGCAGGCGGCCCGCTTCGAGGTGACCTTCTGGCGTAGCTTCTTCACCCTGGTATCGCTGGCAGTGATCTTGCCCCTGCTGCGGGGCCCTGGCGTTTTTGCGCGCCTGCGGCATGCGCCAAAAGCCCTGTGGGTCTCGGGCCTGTGCTGGAGCGTGATGTTCACCGCCTTCATGTTGGCGATGACCTTGACCACGGTGGCCCATGTGCTGGTGACCATGTCCATCGGCCCGCTGCTCACGGCGCTGGGCGCGCGAATCTTTCTGCGCCATCGCATTGCGCTGCGAACCTGGGTTGCCATTGCGGTGGCCGGAGGCGCCATTGCCTGGATCTACGGCAGCCAGATCGGACAGGTTGGCCCGGCGGGGTGGCTGGGGATCGCGGTCGCCTTTGCGGTGCCCGTCGCAGGCGCTACCAACTGGACGCTGAACCAGCGCGCCCAAGCCCGCGGTGAGCAGGTCGACCTGGTACCGGCGGTGGCCGTGGGCGCCCTGGTGTCCTGCCTGGCGATGCTGCCGTTGGCGCTGCCTTTTCAGGCAACGGCCCATGACCTGAGCCTGCTGGCATTTTTGGGCTTGTTCCAACTGGCCATTCCTTGCGTGGGCGCCGTGCTGTGTGCCCGTGTCCTGAGCGCGCCAGAGTTGTCACTGCTGGCATTGCTCGAGGTGGTGTTTGGCATCTTGCTGGCGTGGGTGGGTGCGGGGGAAGTGCCCGAGGCCCGTGTGCTGGTGGGCGGGTTGCTGGTGCTGGCGGCCTTGCTAGGCAATGAGATTCTTGGATGGAGACAAGCGCGATGAGCCCCTCTCACCCCGACATACTGACCGAGCGGCGCGGCCGCTTTGGCCTCATCACCCTCAACCGGCCGAAGGCGCTCAATGCCCTGTCTCTGGCGATGGTGCGCGCCCTGACCGCGACGCTTCGTGACTGGGCCGACGACGACCAGATCAACGCCGTGGCCCTGCGCGGCATGGGCCGGGAAGGGCCGTTTGGCGCCTTCTGCGCGGGCGGCGACATCCGTTTTTTCCACCGGGCCGCACTGGCTGGCGACCCGCGGCTGGAGGATTTTTTCACCGAGGAATACGCCCTCAACCACTTGGTACACCGCTATCCCAAGCCCTATGTGGTGTTGATGGACGGCATCGTGATGGGCGGCGGCATGGGCATCGCCGGCCACGGCGCGGCGCAGTCGCTGCGGGTGGCGACCGAGCGCACGAAGATGGCCATGCCCGAAACCCACATCGGGCTCTTTCCCGATGTGGGCGGTGGTTGGTTCCTGGCGCGTTGCCCCGGCCATGTCGGCGAGTACCTCGCGCTCACCGGGCAGGTGATCGGGGGAGCGGACGCCCGTGACGCGGGCCTGGCCGATACGGTGGTGGCCAGTACCGAGTTGCCAGCGCTGTGGGAGCGAATGGCCGATGGTGACACCGCTGCCTTGCACACACTGCCCGCAACGACCGCTGCTGCCGACACTTCGGTAGCGTCGGTAGCGTCTGCTGGGTCCGCTGCGGCCTTAGCGGCGGGAACGGTACTCCCCGCCGCGCGGGCTTCGATCGACCGCGTCTTCGGTTTGCCGACGGTGCCGGAGATAGCCCAGGCCCTGGCCTCCGAGGCCGCGGCGGGCGACGCCTGGGCCGCACAAACCCTGGCCGCGCTGCGCCAGCGCTCGCCGATGATGCTGCACGTGGTGCTGGCCCAGATCCGGCGCGCCCGCAGCATGAGCCTGACGCAAGACCTGCGCATGGAACGCGACATGGTGCGCCATTGCTTCCATACCGAACACCTGGCCCGCAGCGGCGCCGCGAGCGAAACAGTGGAGGGGATTCGTGCTCTGGCGGTCGACAAGGACCACAGCCCCAAGTGGAACCCTGCGCGCATCGAAGATGTCACACCCGAGATGGTCGAGCCGTTCTTCGAGAGTCCCTGGCCGGCCTGGGCGCATCCGCTGCGGGACCTCGCCTGATCGAGGCCGCCTGAAAAAGGCCCTCAGCGATTGCGCTGCTTCATCGCCCGCTCGACCTCGCGCTTGCCCTCACGATCGGCGATCGTGGCGCGCTTGTCGTGCTCACCCTTGCCTTTGGCCAACGCAATCTCGCACTTGGCGCGGCCTGCCTTCCAGTGCAGGTTGAGCGGCACCAGGGTGTAGCCTTTTTGCTCGACCTTGCCGATCAGACGGCGGATTTCATCCTTGTGCAGCAAGAGCTTCTTGGTGCGCACCGAGTCTGGCGTCACATGGGTCGACGCGGTCTTGAGTGGGTTGATCTGGCAACCGATCAGGAACAGCTCGCCCTGCTTGATGACCACGTAGCCGTCGGTCAACTGCACCTTGCCCTCACGCAAGGCCTTCACCTCCCACCCCTGCAGCACCATGCCGGCCTCGTACCTCTCTTCGAAGAAGTAGTTGAAGGCCGCTTTCTTGTTGTCGGCAATGCGCGCGGGGGCTTCGGGCTTCTTGGACATGGGATGGAGGGAGGGGCCGGTCCGGCTCAATACAATCGATGCCTGACCCGCGCAATGGCGGGAGTTGCCGGAGACGGCTCGCGGGCCGCCCGGGACCCTGCAAGGGCGCGCGGCAGGCCCCACGATTGTCCATGAAAACCGTCCACAAATCCGTCCTGATCTGGTACAGCGCCGAGGAGATGTTCGCGCTGGTTCGGGACGTGGCCGTGTATCCGCAGTTTCTGCCCTGGTGTGACACCACCCGCGTGTTGGAGGAGGATGAGGCTGGCATGCAGGCACAGGTGGGCATTGCCTTCGCCGGCATCCGGCAGACCTTCACCACCCGCAACAGCCATGTGCCTGGACGCCAGATTGACCTGGCCTTGGTGGACGGACCGTTCTCGCATCTGGCGGGCCACTGGCGCTTCACTCCCGTGGGCGCAGCCGGTGAGCGCGCCTGCAAGGTAGAGCTCTCGCTGGACTACGCCTTTCGCAGCGCCACACTGGCGGGCCTGGTGGGGCCGGTGTTCGACAAGATTGCCGGCAGCCTGGTCGATGCCTTCGTGAAGCGGGCGGAGCAGGTCTATGGGGGCTGAGTTCCGAGTCGCAGTAGCCGCAGAAGGCGCACATAGCGCAGATGGCGCAGATGGCGCGGTAGACGCCGCTTGCTTATGCGAGTGACCGTGGTCTACAGCCCAGCGCCGCGGCTGACACGGGAGTGGTCGCTGGAGTTGGCCGACAGTGCCACGCTGGCCATGGCGCTGCTGGCGTCTGGCCTGCACGCCGAGTTCCCGGACGCGGACGATGCACTGGTGAAGGGCGAGTTGACGGTGGCGGTGTGGGGGAGGGCCCAGGCGCCTGGCCACCCACTGCGTGACCAGGACCGGGTCGAGGTGCTGCGCGCCTTGCGTGTGGACCCGAAGGTGGCACGGCGCGAGCGCTTCACACAGCAGGGTTCCCGTGCGGCTGGCCTCTTTGCCAGGCGCCGCAAGGGAGACGGAAAAAACGGAGACGGAAAAGTCTGAAGGGGTTGCGGCCTGCACCTGCCTGCTCAGGGTGCCGCGCAATCACTTGCCATGATCTCGCGCAAACGCCGGGCCTCGGCGGCGCGGGCGGCCTCGCCCAGAATCTCGCGTTCGCCCTTGT
Organism: Ramlibacter sp.; assembly: GCF_029866045.1. GTDB lineage: Bacteria > Pseudomonadota > Gammaproteobacteria > Burkholderiales > Burkholderiaceae_C > Ramlibacter. The sequence continues at coordinate 37,486 of NZ_JARXAB010000027.1, forward strand.
CGTTGGTGGTGGCGAGGCGTATCCCGGAATCCAGCGTGGCCAGCGCGCCTCGGGCCCGGCGGCAGTTCTCTGCCCGCAGCGCTGTCACCCGGTCTCGTTCGGTCTGCTCGGCGCGCTCGGCCAGAAGCCGTGCCGAAGCTGCAGACTGGGGCGGGCTGGCGGGCCGCTGTGCGGTGGATCCGGGCCCTGCAGGGAGTGTGGCGGGGGCCGACGCAGGGCTCTGTGGCACGGCCAGCGCGTCGACCCGGGGCAGGGCGTCGGGCCAGGCGGCGGAGGGTTGGCGCAGGATGCGCCGGTCAGGCACGTCGGCCGGTGGCGGCCGATCGCTGAAGACGCGCCGCCCATTGGCGTCGGTCCACACCCAGGCAGCGCCAGAGGCGCTGCTGGTGCCGGAGGAGGGCGTGGGCTGCGCCAGGCTGAGGGGCACCCCACTGAGGAGCGCGCCTGCCAGGCAGACTAGTCGAAAAGTATGTATGAGCGCCATGGGTCGCAGTGTAGCGCCCTGGCCCCGGCAGGGGCCATCCCAAGGCCGCCGATGATTGAACAGGTCGGCTGGAACATGTCGGGCAGTACCGCTTGGCGAGTGGGGCAGGGAAACCCCCTGGGTACAATTCGTCTTTTGGAGCTTCCACCCATGCGCCTACTTGGCAAAGCGCTCACCTTCGACGATGTGTTGCTGGTGCCCGCCTTCTCCGAGGTCCTGCCCAAGGACACCTCCCTGGCCACGCGGCTGACCCGCAACATCGCCCTGAATCTGCCCCTGGTGTCCGCGGCCATGGACACGGTGACTGAGAGCCGTCTGGCCATCGCCATCGCTCAGGAGGGGGGCATCGGCATCGTCCACAAGAACCTCACCCCGCAGCAGCAGGCGGCCGAAGTGTCGCGCGTCAAGCGCTACGAGTCTGGCGTGCTGCGTGACCCGGTGGTGATCACCCCCACCCACACGGTGCGCGACGTGATGGCACTGTCCGAGCAATTAGGCATCTCCGGTTTCCCGGTGGTCGATGGTGGCAAGGTGGTGGGCATTGTCAGTGGCCGTGACCTGCGCTTTGAGACCCGCTACGAAGTGCCGGTCAGCCAGATCATGACCCCGCGCGAGCGCCTGATCACCGTCAACGACAAGGACAGCACCAGGCCTGAACAGGCCAAGGCGCTGCTCAACAAGCACAAGCTCGAGCGTATCTTGGTGGTCAACGACGCCTTCGAACTCAAGGGCCTGATCACCGTCAAGGACATCACCAAGCAGACCAGCTTTCCCAATGCGGCCCGCGACAGCGCCGGCCGCCTGCGGGTGGGGGCAGCGGTGGGCGTGGGCGTGGGTACAGAGGAGCGCGTCGAGGCGCTGGTCAAGGCCGGCGTCGACGTGATCGTGGTGGACACCGCGCATGGACACAGCAAGGGCGTGATCGAACGCGTGCGCTGGGTCAAGCAAAACTACCCGCATATCGACGTGATCGGCGGCAACATCGCCACGGGCGCCGCGGCGCTGGCGTTGGTGGAGGCGGGTGCCGACGGCGTGAAGGTAGGCATTGGCCCAGGCTCCATCTGTACCACTCGTATCGTGGCGGGGGTGGGTGTGCCCCAGATCACCGCCATTGACAACGTCTGCCAAGCCCTGGCTGGCACCGGTGTTCCGCTGATTGCCGACGGTGGCGTGCGCTACTCCGGCGACATCGCCAAGGCCATTGCTGCAGGCGCCAGCACCGTGATGATGGGCGGCATGTTCGCAGGCACTGAAGAGGCGCCGGGCGAGATCGTGCTGTACCAGGGCCGCAGCTACAAGAGCTATCGCGGCATGGGCTCCATCGGCGCCATGCAGCAGGGCAGTGCGGACCGCTACTTCCAGGAAGCGTCCACCAGCAACCCCAACGCCGAAAAACTGGTGCCTGAGGGCATCGAGGGCCGGGTACCGTACAAGGGTTCGATGGTCTCCATCGTCTACCAGTTGGCCGGTGGAGTGCGCGCGTCCATGGGCTACTGCGGCTGCGCCACCATCGAGCAAATGCGCAATGAGGCCGAGTTCGTGCAGATCACCGCCGCGGGCATGCGCGAGAGCCATGTGCACGACGTGCAGATCACCAAGGAAGCGCCCAACTACCGGGCGGACTGATTCCGGGATGTTGTAAAGTAAGGAATCCTTACTTAAGGGAGATCCCATGCTGGCCAAGATGACCTCCAAGAACCAGATCACCCTGCCCAAGGCGGTCGTGTCAAGCGTGGCTGCGGCCGAGTACTTCGACATCGAAGTTGTCGAGGGGCGTATCGTGCTGACGCCTGTACGGATCAGTAAGGCCGATGCCCTGCGCAACAAACTGGCGGAATTGAATCTCACCGAGCAAGACATCCAAGACGCCGTCCAGTGGGCCCGTCGTGACTGACTCTGGGCTGCGGCGCGTTGTCCTCGATACCAACGTCGTCGTTTCGGCCTTGCTGTTCAGGCAGGGCGAGGCGAGTCAGATCCGGCGCTTTTGGCAAGAGCGTTTGGTGCAGCCCCTGGTGTCTGCGCAAACCACGATGGAGCTGGTGCGGGTGCTGGCCTACCCGAAATTCCGCTTGTCTCAAGAAGACCGGGAGGATTTGCTCTCGGAGTACCTTCCCTACGCCCGCGTGGTGAAGCCCGAGGAGCGTCTCAGTCAGATCCAGCGTGTTCCCCGCTGCCGCGACCCGTTTCATGACATGTTTCTTGAATTGGCGCAGGCAGGGGAAGCGGTCGATCTGGTGACAGGGGACCGAGACCTGCTGGAACTGAACGACCCTGCCTTGCGCCGCATGTGCTTTTTGATCATTACTCCCGCCCAGGCGCTCAAGGCTTGGGGCCACTGATATGCAACACGACAAGATCCTCATCCTCGACTTCGGCAGCCAGGTCACCCAGCTGATCGCTCGCCGCGTGCGCGAGGCCCATGTTTATTCTGAAGTACACCCCTGTGACGTGAGCGACGAGTGGGTGCGCCAGTACGCCGCCGACGGCAAGTTGAAGGGCGTCATCCTCTCCGGCAGCCATGCCAGCGTGTACGAAGAGACCACCGACAAGGCACCGCAGGCGGTGTTTGAGCTGGGTGTGCCGGTGCTGGGCATCTGCTACGGCATGCAGACCATGGCCCACCAACTCGGTGGCAAAGTCGAAAGCGGCCAAACGCGCGAATTCGGCTTTGCCGCGGTGCGCGCCCATGGCCACACGAAGCTGCTGGAGAACATTGCCGACTTCACGACGCCCGAGGGGCACGGCATGCTCAATGTGTGGATGTCACACGGCGACAAGGTCACCGCGCTGCCGCCGGGCTTCAAGACCATGGCCTCCACCCCCAGCTGCCCCATCGCCGGCATGGCCGACGAGGCCCGGCGTTTTTACGCGGTGCAGTTTCACCCCGAGGTCACGCACACGGTGCAGGGCCACGCCATTCTCGAGCGATTCGTACTGAACATCTGCCAGGCCAGCCCCGACTGGGTGATGACGGGTCATGTTGAAGAGGCGGTGCGCAAGATCCGTGAGCAGGTGGGCGATGAAGAAGTGATTTTGGGTCTGTCTGGCGGCGTCGACTCCTCGGTGGCGGCGGCCCTGATTCACCGCGCCATCGGCGACCAACTCACCTGCGTGTTCGTCGACCATGGCCTCTTGCGCCTGAACGAGGGCGACCTGGTGATGGACATGTTTGCCGGCAAGCTGCACGCCAAGGTGATTCGCGTCGACGCCAGCGACCTGTTTCTGGGCAATCTGGCCGGCGTGAGCGAGCCGGAGCAAAAGCGCAAGATCATCGGTGGTTTGTTTGTCGACGTGTTCAAGGCGGAGGCGGCCAAGCTCAAGGCGGGCTCGGGCGGCAAGGCATCGGAAGTTGACGGCCAACCGGCCGTCAAAGGGGCGACGTTCCTGGCCCAGGGCACCATCTACCCGGACGTGATCGAAAGTGGCGGTGCCAAGAGCAAGAAGGCCGTCACCATCAAGAGCCACCACAACGTAGGCGGCCTGCCTGAGCAACTGGGGCTCAAGCTCCTGGAGCCGCTGCGAGACCTGTTCAAAGACGAAGTGCGCGAGCTCGGCGTGGCTTTGGGCCTGCCGCCTGAGATGGTGTATCGCCACCCTTTCCCGGGCCCTGGCCTGGGCGTGCGCATTCTGGGCGAGGTCAAGAAGGAATACGCCGACCTGCTGCGGCGGGCCGACGCCATCTTCATCGAAGAGCTCCGCAACCATGTCGACGCCGCGACCGGCAAGAGCTGGTACGACCTCACCAGCCAGGCCTTCACCGTTTTCCTGCCCGTGAAAAGCGTGGGCGTGATGGGCGACGGCCGCACCTACGACTACGTGGTGGCCCTGCGCGCAGTGCAAACTAGCGACTTCATGACCGCCGACTGGGCGGAACTGCCCTATGCGCTATTGAAGAAAGTGTCGGGGCGGATCATCAACGAAGTGCGGGGCATCAACCGCGTGACCTATGACGTGAGCTCTAAGCCGCCGGCGACGATTGAGTGGGAGTAGAGCCCCGATGAGCCAAGCCCATCGCCTCAACCTCCAGCCGCTCAGGGCCAGCCTTGGGCTGATCGTTTTGCTCGCCGTGCTCTGGATGGCTTCTAGTAAGTCCGTCGCACAACAGGCGTTCGACGTGTCGAAAGCCTGGGACTATGCAGAGGTCTACCTTCCCGGCAATCTCATGATGCGGCGACCGGATTCCGTGACGTCAGACAAAGCTTTCCCGGCGGTGGTATTCCTGCATGGTTGCGGCGGCATCACGGACCACGAGCGCAGATGGGCCCAGCACCTCAAGTCGGAAGGCTTTGTGGCCGTGTTTCCGGACTCGCTGAGGATTCCAGGCCGGAGGCGCAATTGCACGCAAGATCCATCGTTTGATGGTGAGTTTTCCAATGTCCTGATGTCGCAGCTCAGGCCCGCTGAATTCGCCCACACGATGAGCAAATTGAGAAATTCATCTTGGGTGGATCAGAAGAACATTTTCCTGATGGGGCATAGCGAGGGCGCGATGGCCGCCTACCTGATTCGCGATGATTCGCTTCAGGGCGTGGTCATTTCCGGGTTCCCGTGTAGCGAGGGGGGCGCGCTTCGCGGCCCACTTCGGGCGCCCCTCGACACCGCCACCTTGGTGGTCAACTGGGAGCTCGACACATCTTTTGCCCGCCCTGATCGCCCCAACCTGCAATGCGCAGACAGACCGTTTTGGCGTCTTCGCACGAGCGCTGCGCAGGTGCTGCTGCCGGGCCAAGGGCACCCTACCGGGTTTTCACCGCTGGCCCGCGATGCGGTCACGCAGTTTCTTCGGCAGTCGATGAACAGAGACAAACCGAATTAAATTCAACGGCAACGACAGGTAGCGACAACGCCGCCATGAACTGAGAGTAGAAATGCCTGATAACCAAAGAACAAATCACGCGCGCGCCATCAGCCATGGGGCGCTCCTCGCCCTGGCCGCCATGTGCACAGGCCAAGCCCGCGCCGAGGACCCTTGGGCAGGCCCCTACGCTGGCGTGACGGCAGTGGCTTCTCGCAGCGTCATCAGCGGGGCCACCACGAGAGCAGACGGCACGGCGGGGAATAATTCACGGGGCGAGTCGGCACAAAACCTGCGCGATGACGCCAGCGGCTTGGGTGTCCACATGGGTATTCGCAAGCGCCTCGAATCTGGCCTGATCGTAGGTCTTGAGGCCGATCTTGCAAGGCTTGGCCACCAGGCCCGCAACGGCAACTACATTGATTCCGGCGTCTTTCTGGGCCAGCCCAGTGCGACGCTTCAATACGACGCACCCTGGCTGGCCACGACGCGGCTGCTTGCCGGATGGCCGTTGGGTGACGTATTGATCTATGGCACGGGTGGTCTGGCGTTTTCGTCCGAGAAGGTTGCGCGCACCCAGTACCAGGCCAATGCGCTGACAAGCCTCACGGAGTTCAGGTTCAGCGAAACCGACCGCCAGAACCGCATTGGCCACGCCCTGGGCGCGGGCGTGCAGTGGCGGCTTGGACGGCTGTGGTCATTGCGCGCGGAATACCTACACACGCGATTTCGCGATGAGACGTTTCGCTTCGCGGATGCCCGGGGCGGCGCTCAGGGCAGCTACACCGACGTTCAGGGCCGCCTGGTAGAAAACGGCTTGCATATGAACACGGTGCGCGTCGGCGTGACCTACGCCTTCGGCCAGGGCCGCTGAGCAGCCGAGCTACAGTCCGCTCAACACTTGGGTGGCCCCTTGGCTCACGGGCATCCGGGTGCCCTACGGCGAATACGGTGACGCCATCGTGCGGGCCCTCCATGCAGACGGGCCGGTGGAGATATTGCTCCCATACCAGTGGGACGGCGCTTAGGCAGGTGTTTAAGAGGCCTGATCAGGCTCCGCTCTGCCCTTCTTCGAGCTTAGTTCTTGCCCTTGTTGACCAGGTTTTTGCCTCGTCCGACCTTGAAGGTTTTAGAGACAAGGTTTCTCAAGGCATTGTCTGCAACGCCCACGGCTCTTTTTATTTTTTCGTCCGGCCTGCCTGTGAATGAGGTCACGTGGAAATATTCAGTTGAATCAGGGGAGTCCACTGAAAAATAGTAGTTGGACACGCAGCACCGCGGCCTGTCCACTTCAACTTGACTCACCGAGTGCCAACTTGTTTTGTTGGTCTCCATGACCAGCAGTCGGTTGGTATGTGCCGTGAGAGTTTTTTGCTTTTCCCGCTCTTCGTCCCAGAGTTCAAAGTTGCCGCCGTTTTCAATCTTCCAGTCTGGCGAAACATAATATAAAAGATTGAGTCGGCGGTATCTCTCCCTATCGCCATCGTGGCTGTTGTCGATGTGCGGATTCAGGAAGTCTCCGGGGAACATCATGGAGAGCCCACCCGCATAAAGCTTCGGATCCGGCTCGATTCGCTCAAACCCGACGGTCTTGGATATCAAATCTACTACGCGGGCATCCTGGAATGCGTATGTGATGTCGGCCAGTATTTTGTCGTATGCGCCCAAATCGGCAGATGTTCTCTTCTTTTCGCGAAATGACTCACGATTGAAAAAGCCGTTTCCGTCTTTGGGAAAAGCCTCATAAATGGATTGACAAATCGCTGGGTCAAGCAATTCGTCAATCACAAAATGGCGTGTCTTTGTCCCGACCGGATTCGCCCATTGCGTCTGTATCGAAGCCGCTGAGGCTTGGATTTTCTCCAGAAGCAATACGGTAAGTTTTTCTTGGTTTGTCATTGTTGCAAATGAAAATAACTCTGCTCGAAAAAAACTGCTGGCCGACACCCTCGGGAAGAGTACCGCTGCGGTGCAGCCAACGCTTTGCGTGGCAGCACCGCCCGGGGCCCCAGCGCCAGGGCTCGGGCACTGGGACGCTCTGGTCAGTTTCCGCCATTGTGCCGACGGTTTGGTCGTCCATAGCGACCGCACAGCCCAGGCCCCAGAATCGAGGAATCGTGCCGAACCCAAACAATCGCGCAGAGCCGTTTCTGGCGCCGCCGTCGCCGACCTTGACGCCCAGGTCTGAGGCGTTGCGCGGCGGGTCCCTCCAGCGCCGCGCCGAGGGGCTCTGCGGTGCTTCGATGATGCGGGCGATCGTGTGGCGCATGCAACATTGCGGCGCTCAAGACTCGCGCCAGCAAGCGCAGCCAAGGTCATGGGCCAGTGATCCGCTGGACTTCAGCCAATGCCTCGCCGGGTTGGCCTGAGGACGGCTCGGTGGCCATTTCGCGAAAGACTTCAACCATGTCCATCCTTGCACTGGCAAGCGGCCTGTTCTTGTTGGCCCTGCTTGCATTGGGGATCTGGCTGTGGACGCCCGATCGCGACCGGGCGCAGTTGGAAGCCACTTACCTGAGTACGCCAGGCGACATGCGCCAAGTGGGCCCGTGGCGGCTTCACCTGCGGGACACCGGGCCCCGCGATGCGCAGGCCGTTTTATTCATCCACGGCTTTGGCTCAAGCCTTCACACCTGGGAGGCGTGGGCCTTGGCGCTGGAGTCAATGCACCGCATCGTGCGGTTTGACTTGCCCGGCAACGGCCTGAGCGATCCGGACCCGACCGCCGACTACAGCGATGAACGCAGCCACCAACTGATCGTGGCGGTGATGGACAGCCTGGGCTTGGCCAAGGCCGGCATCGCCGGCCACTCGATCGGGGGCCGACTGGCATGGACTTTTGCGGCCCGCCATCCGCAACGCGCCGAACGCCTGGTGCTGGTCGCCCCGGATGGTTTCGCGAGCCCCGGTTTCGCGTACGGGCGCGCGGCCGAAGTCCCCGCATCGATGGCACTCATGCGCTACGCGCTGCCAAAGCCTCTCCTCAAGATGAGTCTGGCCCCGGCCTACGCTGACCTGAGCGTGATGACCCCTGCGCTCATGACGCGTTACCACGAGATGATGCTGGCGCCGGGCGCACGGCAGGCCATGCTCGCTCGCATGCGCCAGACGGTGCTGACGGACCCCGTTCCGCAGTTGCGGGCCATCGTGGTTCCGACGCTTCTGATTTGGGGAGAGCAGGACGCGATGATTCCGTTCGCCAATTCCAGCGACTATCTGCGGACGCTCCCGAACGCTCGCCTGGCCGCCATCCCTGGCGTGGGTCACCTCCCGCAGGAAGAGCGTGCAGCGGAAGGGCTACAGGCCCTCAGCGGCTTTTTGCAGGCCACGCAGGCTGGTCTAAAAACGGCGCCTTGAGCGACTACAAGAGAGGGCGCATCGGCCGCCATCGACATGCCCGACAAGCTGCGCGAAGCGGACGTCGCGCACTTGGCCTAGGCTTCCTCACTCCGCCGTGATGCCCGCTTTGCGAACGACCTCGCCGAGCCGCTTCGAATCCTTGGCCATCAGGTCGCCGAGTTCCTTGGGCGAACTGCTTAGCGGATCGAGGCCTTGCTCGACGAGCTTCTTTTGCATCGCCGGGTTGGCCAGGGTGGTGCGGATAGCTTCGTTGAGCTTGTCGATGATCGGCTTGGGCGTACGGGCCGGCACGAAGACCGAGTACCAGAAGTTGGCCTCATAGTCCTTGATGCCGGCTTCCTCCATGGTGGGCACCTCGGGTGCCGCCGGTGACCTTGACTTGGATGTGACCGCCAGCGCCCTCAGCTTGCCGGCCTTCACTTGCGACAGGAGGGGCGGCAGCGGGTTGAACGTCATTTGGACTTGCCCGGCGATGACGTCGGTCATGGCCGGGCCTGCGCCCTTGTACGGCACATGGGTGATGTCCGTCCCGGTCATCATCTTGAACGTCTCGGTGGCAATGTGGTTGGGCGCACCAGGGCCGACAGATGCGTAATTGAGTTTGCGCGGATTGCGCCGCGCGTAGTCGACCAGCTCGCCGACCGTGCGTACTGGCAGGTCGATGTTGACGACCAGCATCTGCGGAGCCATTGCCAGCAAGGAGACCGGCTCGAAGTCGGCTGTGGCGTCGTACGGAAGCGTCTTTCGCAGCAAGGGGTTGATGACCATGCCTGCCGTGGTTCCGAACAGCAGGGTGTAGCCATCGGGTGCAGACTTTGCAACGTGCTCGGTACCGATCACCCCGCCGGCCCCCCCGCGGTTGTCCACAATGACGGGTTGCTTGAGCAAGCGCGCGAGTTCATTGCCGACCTCTCGGGCCACGAAGTCGGTGCCTCCCCCCGGGGGATAGGTGACCACGAAACGTATGGGGCGCGACGGATACCCCGCAGCGGAATCAGCAGGGCGGGGCGCTGGCTGGGCAATCACGGCAGATGCCGCGCACGCCAGCATGAAGGCGGCCAATCGTTTCATGAGATCGTTCTCCTCGTTTTTTATGGGCGGCGATGCCAAGCTTCAAAGCGTCGCCGAAGTCTCCGGAAAGTGCTGCAAGGGGAGTCGCGGCAAATCAGCATATCACTATCAAAATGCCTAATTGTTCGCCTTGCTGGCGCGCCCGACGCCAGACCGGACTCACACCCAGCGACGAGTACATCAGCGAATCTTGTTTGAAAAGGTGCTCAGACTTATGCTTGATCAATCAAAATCACAACAGACGTCCTGAGACCATGAACGCTTCAACCCCTGCGCTGCCGCCTCGTGTCAGCCGACGTCTTGTCGATACCCGATTCGGGCAGATTCATTGCCGAATCGCAGGCCCTGCACAGGACGCGAATGCACCCGCGCTGATTCTTTTCCATATCAACCAACAGTCGTCTGCACTGGGGATCGAGCTTCTGGAAGCACTGGCCGGCGACGTCCACGCGGTAGCGATGGACTACCCCGGGTGCGGGATGTCCGACCACATTCCCTTCCAACCGAGCATCGCCGATTACGCCGACTGCGGCGCCGAGGTGATGCAGGCGCTGGGGTTTGCTCGCTATGTGGCGATGGGCGAGGCTACAGGCGCCGCCGTCGCGGCCGAGATGAGCGCGCGGCACCGTGCCGCAGTCCAAGCCGCCGTACTCGTGAACTGCCCGATCTACAAGGACAACCAACAGGCGCATGAAGTGCACCGCCCGCTGAAGGACACGCTGCGGCCTGCAGATGCGTCCGGCTTTCCGACCACGCGTACGCTGGAGTTCATGCGCGAGAAGGACCCGACGCACGCGCCCATGCATCCCGACCAGTCATGGATGGACCGCATCAACGTGGCACAGCTCGAAACAGGTCGGGACCGCTGGCAGGCCCTGGACGCCCTCAATGCCTACGACATCAAAGCGGGCCTGGAGGCCATCCCATGCCCCACGCTACTGCTGATGGGAGAGCATTTCCACTACACCGCGCTGCTGGAGCAGTACACCTCGCGGTTGCAGCATCTGGCACAGGCCCACGTGATCCAGAACGCACGCTTTTGCATGGTCTGGGAGAAAGCGGGGGAACTCGCGGGCCATGTCAGGCCCTTCCTGACCCAACACAGGCCGACCTGAAACTTCTCCGCCAAACACAGTGATGCCATCGAATTTTGGCGATACGAACGGGCAGGGGATTCGCTGAAGGGTCGGACGTGACCAACAAGCCACCCGCTTTCAGCGCCTTGAAGGCGCCAACTTGCCAAGGTCCCAAAAATTGGGATGGGCCCACCCGCCAAAACGCCTGCAGGATGACCGCAGGGCTCATTGCAGCGCCAGCCAGATCGCGTTGCGACGCATGAACCACGGCGTCATCGGGCCGTTGTAGCGCGCCAGCACCGGCTTCATCGAGCCGGCCATGCTGCTATCAGCGCCAAGGGCGCTGGTGGTCAGAGCAGTGTCAATGCCTATGCAACGGTTTTCGAGGGGCTGATGTCCCACACGGGCAACCCGCTGGCCGATGGCCAGTTGATGCATTCGGCTAGGCTACTAGTCCGCCATCTTGCCGCCCCCCCTCCACCCACGACGACCCGGAGGTGCGGGGCGAGCTCGTGCTGGCCACCATTCTGTGCAGGCAGGGTGGTGACTACACCGGTGCTGGCGTCACCACGGCGATCGGCCACGCTGCCGGCAATCGCCCGCCACGCCATGGGGGACTGGTTCTTGCGTGGCAATCCGAGACGTTTCGACAATGCTGCCGAGATTGAGCAGCTGCTTGAGTTGGCTTGGTGATCTCACAAGGGGACTGAGACCACAGGCAGTGGTTGGAGTGCTGCGCTTGGTCCCCGCACACTGAGCCCTGGGTCTTCAGTTTCAGAGCCGCTTCATTTGCATTGCCTTAGAGCACCCCGCGATCTACAATACTGCAAATCGTACGATTAGGAGTGTGATGATGCAGCCGATTTCAGCCAATGACCTCAAGACCAAGGGCGTCGGAGCGATTGATCAAGCCTTGCTGTCCGATCCCGAGGCCAGCGTCACCGTGCGTGGCGAAGTCAAGTATGTGGTCATGAGCAAGGACCACTATGACTACCTTCGTGAGTGCGAATTGGAGGCTGCACTGGCTGAGTCGAAGGCAGACCTAGATGCGGGGAGATTCGTCAAGGAGACGGTGGCCCAGCATATGCGGCGTATTGCGAAGATCAACAAGGCTGCCTGATGGCTTGGCAGCTCGTTTTCACCGAGCAGTACACCCGGCGCGCCGCCCGTTTTCTGAAGCGCCACCCTGAGGCGGTAGCCGTCTACACCAAGGCGCTGAGCCTTCTAGAGGCCAATCCGCATCACCCCTCGCTGCGATTGCACGCACTAAAGGGCAAGCTCTCAGGTCTGCACAGTGTTTCCATCACGATGGCCTACCGCATCACGCTGGAATTGATCGTGACGGAGAAGGGCATCATCTTGATCCATGTCGGCGACCATGACGATGTGTATCGCTGATCTCACCGCAGCGACAGCCAGATTTCATTGCGCCGCATAAACCACGGTGTCATGGGGCCGTTGTAGCGCGCCAGCACCGGCTCGCCTTGCGTGGCGAGCCCGGCAGAGGCCAGCGACGCTTTCAACTTGGCCAAGTGCTCGTCGTAGTTGGCCTGCGACCATGTGCCCGAGTAGCGAATGGCAGCCAGCTGGCTGGCCGGCACCAGGCGCAATTTCACCCGCGGGTCCAGCGGCTCAGGGGCGGACTCCAGCGTCACGTTGGCGGGCAAGACGAACTGCACCTGCATACCGCCGGGCACTGCAGCCTGCGTCACCGGTGCCGTCATCTCCAGCTTCACGGGCGCGGCCGATTGCGTGACAGGGGCGGTCATCGCAAACTTCTTCTCGCCCTTGTTCTTGCCGAATATGTAGCCGGCCAGAATCGGGAAAGCCCGGTTCCCGGCCTCTTCGGCCTTGGCGTCGAGCACCACCTCGGCAACGACGTAGGGTGCGTACTGGCGCAACTCCACGTTGTCGATTTTCCTGATGACCTCGTACTTGGGTTCTTCGATGGCGTGACTGAGCAAGGGCATGGCGACGAGTGTGAAGAGAAGCAGAAGACGATGCATGGGCAGGGTCCTGGTTGAAGTGCGGTGGCGGGTCAGCACACGGCGGTGGGTGCATGACAAGTTGCCCTGCATACTGCCGAGCCTACGCCTCGTTTGAACTCGGTGCGAATCGTACAGGTCGTACGCTGCCCTGGGGGCGGGGCATTGGACTGAACGAGTCTGCACCGAAATGGCCACCTCGTTGAGAGGGGAACTCATGGTCATAATTACCTTTTGCTAAAAGATGGCGCCGCGCGCATGAAAGGCGCAGCTGCTTGCCATCGATGCCAGCTTCACCACCAGGGGGCCGCTCGCGAAGTGAACTGAATTTCAGCGCGAGGCCCATCGACTTGAACCCCAGGAGTTGCGAATGAACGATGACCCACGCTGCTGCGGCACCGGCACCTGCATCATTGACCCCGAAGGCCGTTGCTGGTGTGGCCAGCAATGGGACGGCGAAAAAATGTGCCACCCCGCCCCGAGCAGCCCCGCAGCCCCCGGCACGCCGGAGAGCGGTGCCGCAGACGAATGAAGGCTGATCCGGCAGCCCCTTCGCTCTGGGCCCGCAGACTGGGCTTTGGCGGGCTGATTCCGTTTGTTGGCCTGGCTGCAACGCTTTGGCTGGCGCCGCCGGGCACCTGGCCGCTGGCCGGGCCAGCCCTTGTGGGCTACGGCGCCACCATCTGCAGCTTTCTGGGGGCCATCCACTGGGGCCTGGTGATGCGAGATGCGCAACCCGCGCCAGTTGCTTCATTGAGTTGGGGTGTTCTGCCCAGCCTCGTGAGCTGGGTGGCATTGCTGCTGGCCCCTGCGCTGGGGCTGGTGTTGATCGCGGCCTTGCTCTGGGCCTGCTATGCGGTCGACCGAGTTCGGTACGCGCGCCTTCAGCTGCAGGCCTGGCTGCCCCTGCGACTGCAGCTGACGCTGGTGGCCAGTGTCAGTTGTCTGGCCGGGGCGGCGGCGCTGGCCTGAGCGGGGGTCATGCGGACCCCACGGGCGGGAGATGCCTAAACCGCCTTGGGGTTGATGGATTCAGGTGGCAGTCCCAAGACAGCTTGGCCATCGCGGCGTCGAAACGCCAAGCCGGTTCGAGCCCGTGAGGCCAAACGTCAGCTCTGCCCCATCTTCAGGGCTGGCGGGTCGATAAGGTGCGTGTCTTCCACAACAGCGCCTACGACATGATGGACAAGCTGCCGCCCACTTCGCCTCTCTTCACCAGGCAAACCCGATTCATCCTGATCTGCCTCCTGGGCAGCCTTCACTGGCTTGTGCATGCCTTCGCTGTGATCGCGCAGAAGCTCTGGCCCTTGAGCGATGCTGGATGGCTGTGGCTATCAGCCCTGGGTTTTATTCCTGCTTGGCTGCTTGCCGTTTCCGGCACGTTATGTGTCTACCGGGCAGACCGCACGGCCCCTTTGGAGCAGCGGACAGACACCCGGGCATTCATCATCGCAGCCGTGGGTATTGCGTCTGCTATGCCTTGGGTCCTGCCTTGGCTGCCCCTTTTCTTCCGGGATTTTGTCGACTAGTCTGGTGACTAGGTCTGCGGCAACCGGATCGGGTCGGACGATGAAAACGCAGGCCGCTCCATCGCCCTTCGCCCATTCACCTCAACCCAGGTTGGCCTTGAAAAAGGCCAGGGTCCGGTCCCACGACAGCTTGGCCGCCGGTGCATCAAAACGCGGGGTGGTGTCGTTGTTGAAGCCGTGCTGGGTGTTCGCGTACTGGTGGGTGGTGACCCGCACGCCTGCCGCCTTCAGCGCCGCTTCATAAGCCGGCCAGGGGGCGTTGATGCGGTCGTCGATGCCCGCCAGATGCACCAGCAGGGGCGTCTTCACCTTGGCGGCCTCTGATACGGCTGGCACATTGCCGTAAAACGGCACACCGGCGGTGAGGTCTGGCAGGCGGGTGGCCAGGTTATGGACCATGCCACCGCCCCAGCAAAAACCGACCGCCCCCATCTTGCCAGTGCCGTCTGCGCGTGCTTTGAGCCAAGCAGCGCTGGCCACGAAGTCCTGCAGGGTCTTGGGCTGCTCCAGGCGGCCGAAGGCCTCGCGGGCCTTGTCTTCGTCACCGGGGTAGCCGCCCAGCGGGGTGAGGGCATCAGGGGCGAAGGCCATGAAGCCGTCCAGCGCCAAGCGGCGGGTGATGTCTTCTATGTGGGGGTTGAGACCGCGGTTCTCGTGAATCACCAAAATTGCCGGCAACTTGGCCGTGCCGGCCGACGCGGGCCGCGCGAGGTAGCCCTTGATGCTTCCAGAGCCTTGCGGGGAGGGCACAGAAACCGTCTCGGTCTTGACCCGCGCGTCATCGGGCTTGATCTGCTGGCCGGCGGCAAAGTTGGGGCTGAGAGCGGCCAGAAGGCCGGCTGCGGTGACGCCCGCCTTGGCGTAGCGCTGGGCCTGGTCGAGGAAGCCGCGGCGGGACAAGGTGCCATGCACATAAGCGTCAAAGAGAACCAAAAGTTCCTGGTCAAAATCCTGGGCGGTCAGTCGCTGCGGCATGGCGTCTCCTTGGGTTAGGCCGGCTCAAAAAGGCCAGCCTACACCAAGACGAACAAACTGGCAGGGCGTGCAGGATTGCCTGCAGCGGCCCGCAGGACACCGCGCAGCATCGATCGAACCCACTGGAGCAATACGCCTGACTCAAATGCACCCGGGCAAAGTGCACCTGCGTCTGCCGACACGATCAAGCCCGACCCGAGCGTGCGCATCGCGCCCGATACCCAGGGGCCCCCCTTAGACCAGCCCCCAGTAGGACCCGCCGTCGAGTTGCAGGTTTTGCCCGGTCATGAAGCCGGCGTTGGCGCTGCACAGATAGGCGCAGGCCTGGCCAAACTCCTCCGGCCGGCCCAGGCGCCGGGCCGGTAGCGTGTCGGCAATCTTCTGGCGCGCTTCCTCACGCCCGATCCCCAGCTCTCGCATCATGCGCTGGGCCATGAACTCTTGCCGCGGCGTGTCAAAGCGCTCGGGCAACAGGTTGTTCAGGGTCACGTTGTCGACGATGGCTTCGCGCGCCAAGGCCCGGGTGAGAGCGGTGAGGCCCGCGCGGGCAGCTGTCGACAGGCCCATGGCGGCATGCGGCGTCTTGACCATCGCCGAGGTGATGTTCACCACCCGGCCGAACCTGCGCTCGCGCATGCCAGGCAGCACCGCTCGCAGGATCAGGGCCGCTGCGAGGAGGTTGCTCTCTAGTGCACCCATCCAGGCGGCATGGTCCCAATCGGCCAATTGCCCAGGCGGTGGGCCGGCGTTGTTGTTCACGAGAATGTCTGGCGCCGGGCATGCGGCGAGCAGCGCGGCTCGGCCCGCCTCGGTGTTGATGTCGGCTGGGACTCCGGTGACCCTTGCACCAGTTGCTTCTCGCAGGGTCCGCACGGCGGCCTGTAATTTGCCCTCATCACGGCCGTTGATGAAGATCTCGCAGCCCTCCTCGGCCAGGGCCAAGGCGCAGGCGTAACCCAGGCCCTGGGAGGAGGCGCAAATGAGGGCCTTGCGCCCCTTGATGCCGAGGTCCATGCTGTTTCCTGTTTGCTTAAAGGGTGGGCTCAGTCGTCTGCGAGACGGCCAGATCGGCAAAGCAACGCCCCTCGGCCGCCAGCTTCTCCAAGAGGGGCGCTGGCTGCCACCACGCGCCGTGCTCGGCGTGCAAGCGACGGATATCGGCGAGAACTTGCGCCAGGCCGATTCGGTCGGCCAAGTACATCGGCCCTCCCTGGTGGGCAGGAAAGCCGTAGCCGGTGAGGTAGGTGATGTCGATGTCACCAGGGCGCAGGGCGATGCCTTGCTCGAGCAATCGCGCCCCCTCGTTGACCATCCCGTACAGGCAGCGCTTGAGGATTTCGGTTTCGTCCATCGGCCGGCGGGTGATGCCCATGCGCGCAGACTCCTCCACGATGAAGCGCTCAATTTCCGGGTCACGCCGAGGGGTGCGGTCGCCCGACTCGTAGCGGTACCAACCCCGTCCGCTTTTTTGGCCGAAGCGGCCCATGTCGCACAGTTTGAGGATCAGGTCGTTCCAGCGCCGGTCCTTGGCACGGGTGGCCATCTGGGCCTTGCGGGTCTGCCAACCCACGTCATTGCCGGCCATGTCGTGCACCGCAAAGATGCCCATGGCGTAGCCAAAGCGGGTGAGGGCGGCGTCCACTTCGTGTGGCAGGGCGCCGTCTTCCACCAAGAAGTGCGCCTCGCGGTTGTATTGCCGGAAAAGGGCGTTGCCGATGAAGCCCGGGTAGATGCGGGCCAGCACCGAGGTCTTGCCCATTCGCCGGCCCAGGTCCATCAGGGTGGCAATGACGTCAGGCGCAGTTTTCGCGGCCCTCACCACCTCGAGCAGCTTCATCACGTGCGCGGGGCTGAAAAAATGCGCGCCCACGACGTCCTGGGGCCGCTTCGTGACCGCAGCGATCTGGTCGATGTCCAGCCCCGAGGTGTTGGTCGCCAAGATGGCGCCGGGGCGGGCGAGGGTGTCAAGCTGCCGGAAGATGTCTTGCTTGAGGCCCAGGTCTTCGAAGACGGCTTCGATCACCAGGTCGGCAGGGGCCACGGCGGCCATCTCCAGCGAACCGGTGATGAGGGCCAGGCGCTCGGTCATGGTGGCCGCGTCCAACTTGCCGCGCTTCACACTGGTGGCGTAGTTGTCCCGGATCTTGGCCAGGCCCTTGTCCAGTCCCTGTGCGCTGGCGTCGATCAGCGTGACCGGAACGCCGATATTGGCCAGGGCCATGGCGATGCCCCCGCCCATGGTGCCAGCGCCGATGACAGCCACCTGGCGCAGGGGCCGAAGCGCTGTTTCCGCAGGGATGTCCGGGACGCGGGTGGCTGCGGCGGCGCAGCGCTTGGCATGGGCGGCGGCGCGGGCGCGATCTTCGTCGCTGACCTGGAAGAAGTTGAAGTCGCTCATGCTGCGGTTCAACCCTGGTTTTCCTGCAGCCGTTTGGCCTTGCCGTCGACGAATTCACGCAGGCGGGCTTCGGCTTCGGGCGGACGAGCACGGTTGGAATTGAGCTGTTCGACAAACAGGCCATCGTCGTGCGACATGTCCTGGATGCGCGGGAGGACGTTGATGATCATCCAATTGGTCTCGACACTGTTCTTGGCGATACGCTGAGCCAGCTCGGTGGCCTTGGCCAGGGCCTGGCCGGCGGGCACCACGTAGCGCACGACATGTTCTTGCAGGCCCTCGGCCGGGGTGAGCAGTCGGCCGGTGAGCATCATGTCCATCATCACGGTGGTTCCCACCACGCGCTGGATGCGGACTGTGCCGCCGCCACCAACGAAGATGCCGCGTTGGCCCTCAGGCAGGCCGAACAGCGCTGTTTCGTCGCAGACCCTCACATGCGCAGCCGTGGCCAATTCGAGGCCACCGCCCACCACCGCGCCGTGCAGCGCGGCGACGAAGGGAATCGGACCGCGGGCGATCAGGTCAAACACCTCATGCCAGTTGTGGCGACGACGCTTGCGCGGGGGCTTGATCTGACCCGTGGCGCGGGCGAGGGCCTCCGCCAGGTCGAGCCCAGAGCAAAAATTGGTGCCGTGCCCATGCAGCACCGCCACGTCGGCCTCATCATGGGCCCGCAGCACCGCCGCGCGCAGGGCGTCGACGAGCGGATCGTTGATGGCGTTGCGCTTGTCAGGGCGGTTCAGGCCAATGAAGGCGACATTGCCTTCAAGGGCGTAGGTAATCAGATTGTCTTCGCGCATGGGTGGGGGGGTTGGGGAAATCAAAGATCGAGCTTGTCCATCGGCTCGATGGCCACGCCGGTGGCCGCTTGGTGGGCTTGCTGCACCCATTCGGGCTGCCCGGCGTGGAAGATGAAATGCCGCAGGAGCCGGGCCCATTTGGGGTGCCGCCGGTAGTCGACCAAGGGTAGACCCTTCATGAAAAAGTCGCGCGAGTCGGAGGGCAGGAAGACCCGCTGGTTGGCGTCGGGGTTGCGTAGGACCCCCTTGGGGTCACGACCGGCCTGCACCGCCTCGATGTCCTCAAACAACTGCCTGCGCAGCATCGCAATGCCACGGTCGCTGGCACCCAGGTTTTCGCGCGTGCGGTCGGCAATACGGCCCTGACCGACCCAGGCGACGATGTCTTGGTTGAGGATATGGCTGGTGATCCATCGGCCATCTTCGCCGCGAATCGGGGCGTGCCAGGTTGGAATGCTCGTCTGCGCAAAGGGCTCAGCCTCGCGCGGCACGCGCAGGAAGGACCAAGTCACGCTCAAGGTGTTCTCGTCGTCCACAGGGACGCGCCACTCGAAATGGTCGCCCAGAAAGAAGCCGTTGGGCCAGAGGCAGACCCGGCCGATGGTCCACAGCGGGTTGTTCTCGCCGCTGTCCTCGGTGATGCGCTTGTAAATGAAGCCGTGCTCGAACTCTTCGAAGGCCAGCTGGAGGTGGGTCGGCGCATAGCTGCCCATGTGCCCGCGCAGGCGCCGGCTCCAGTTGGCGTGCATCCACTCGAAGTGAACCGGGTCGATCGAATTCTCCTGCGCCTGCAGCCAGTTGCAGGGCACCTCCGCGAACACCGACTGAACGAAGCCGTTCTCCCAGTGAAAGGGCTCCCAGTCGGGTAGCTCCGGTGCGGGCTGCGGCCCGAGGTAGGCCCAGAGCAGACCCGCCATGGGGCGTACCGGGTAGGCCTTGAGACGGGTGCGCTGGCGGAGTTTGCCTGCCGGGTCGACCTGGTCTTCATAAGGCTGGGCGATGCACCCACCTTGGTGGTCATATTGCCAGCCGTGGTAATTGCAGCGAAGTCCGCGCTCCTCCACGAAACCGTAGGAGAGGTCGGCACGCCGGTGGGCGCAGAAGCGATCCACCAGGCCGTAGTGGCCACCCAGATCGCGGTAAAGCACCAGGTCTTCGCCGAGCAGGCGCACCGGCTTGACCGGATTGCGCGCGAGTTCGTCGATGCCGGCGATCGGGTGCCAGTGCCGCCGCAGCACCTCGCCCATCGGCGTACCCGGACCGACCCGGGTCAGGGCCTCGTTCTTTTCAGGGGTGAGCACGGGTGGGCCGTCTGTGGTCTCAAAAGTGACGAGCTTATTCGCCCTTGAAGCCGGAGGCCTTGATGATCGGGTCCCAGTGGGCGAGCTCGGCGCGTTGCATCACGTCAAGCTCCGCGGCATTGCGGAACAGGGGCTGGGCCCACAGGCGTTCGGTCATGACCTGCTTGACATCCGCCATCTGCAAGATGTCGCGGATCGCGTTTTGCATGCGGGTGACGTCGCCAGCGGGCGTGCCCGCCTTGGCCCACATGCCGGTCCAGCCCTCACCGGAGGTGACGTTGATACCCTGTTCGGCGAATGTCGGGATGTCGGGCATGAGTGGCGAGCGCTCCTTGGTGAACACGCCAATTACCTTGATCTTGCCGGCCCGGTGGTGGGTCATCATGCCGTCCAGCAGGCTGATGGCCGAGGGCAGGTGGCCGCCGACCAGATCGGTCACCATCGGGGGCGAGCCCTTGTACGGAGCCAGTTGCAGGTCCACGCCGATGGTCTTGGCCAGTTGCACGCCCAGGAAGTGGTTCTGACCGCCAGCGCCCGGGGTGCCAAAGCTGGCCTTGCTCGGGTTCTTGCGGCACCACTCGACAAATTCACGGGCGTTGCTGGCGCCGGTGTTCAGGGCCACGCCCATGCCCAGGGGGTAGGAGGCGAAGCTGGCGACGGGTGCGAAGTCCTTGGTGATGTTCCATTTGAGCTGGTCGCGAAACACCAGCATCTGGAAGGTGGGAGTGGCATTGGGTGCCACCATGAAGGACAGGCCGTCGGCTGGCGCCGCCAGGAGTGCATCAGCCGCAATGCGCCCGCCCACGCCAACCGGGTTGGTCACGATCACCGGCTGGCCCAGGATGGCCGGCAGGCGGTCGGTGATCAAGCGCGCGATCGCGTCAGTGGCACCGCCGGTGGGAAATCCCACCAGCACCTTGATCGGGGGCTTTTGCGCGCGGGCGATGCGAGGCAAGCCCATGGCCAGGGCTGCGCCCGTGGCACCGGCGCTGGCGAGAAGGTTGCGACGATTGAGGGTCATGTCTGTCTCCTGTGTCTTTCGTCCAAGGGGGGCCGCCTCTGCGCGCGGCTTGTCTCAGGGGTTGGGGGGCGGGGGCGTCAGGACGTGGCGGCGCGCGCTGGTGCGACAGCCGGTGCATCGGCCAGGGTGCGCCAATCGGTGCCGGCGGGCATCACGCCACCGACCGAGCGGATGGTTCGATAGTTGAGGTCGGGATGGTGGGCCAAGGTGGGCGCCTTGCCCTCCATGTGCTCGCGGGCCGCACGCATCAGGAGCTGGCGCACCCGGATCACCGCACCGTCCGCAGAGCAGAGTTGCTCAGTGGTGCGGTCGTAGATCGGGCCCTGGCTGATGAACATGGCGAAGTCCTCGGTACCCAGGTGCTGCGGAAAGCCCGTCTGGTGGCCACGCTTCATCAGGTCGCGGTTCTGGCCCCAGTTGTCCTTGGCCTCGCCCGGCGGCAGTGGCGGGAAATTCCACACGTCGGGCGTGGCCGACATCACGGTCATGCCCAGGGGGCGATGGGTGTTGTACTGCACGAACCAGCCGCGGTGGGTCAGGTCGTCGATCGGCACCGAGAAGAACACCGTGGTGGGGCTGGTGGCGTCGGGCGGGCAGATGATGCCGTACCAAGGCATCACAAAGTTATTGATGCGGGCGTAGACCTTGTCGTCGGGCAGCTGGCGCAAGGCGGCGTAGCGGTAGCCATAGGGCTGGTCCTCGAATTCCATCTTGGGCGCCAGGGCCTTGGTCATGAGCAGGCGCTCGTTGCCGCCTCCCGCAGTGATCTGGGTGGTGGATTCGTGCAGCACGCCCACGTGGGAGGAGTCCATCGAGGCCTCCACCGCCTGCACCCAGTTGGTGGGCACCTCGGCGCTGGTGACAGAGCGCTGGCTCGCCGGCAGGTCCATGAAGGGCAGGTCGGGGAAGGGAGGCGGGGTCTCGCCTTTACCCAGCCAGACCCAGACGATGCCGCCGCGGTCCGCCACGCTGTAGCGGTTGACGCGCACATGCTTGCAAAAGGCGTCTTGGTCGCCGGTGTGGTTGGGGGCCTCGATCAACTCGCCCCGGGCGTTGAACTTCCATCCGTGGTAGATGCAGCGGATGCCGTTGTGCTCGTTTCGACCCAGGGCCAGCGAGGCCTTGCGGTGGGCGCACTGCTCGTCGAGCACGGCAGCGGTGCCGTCGGTCGTACGAAAGGCGATGTAGTTGGTGCCAAGCAGGCGGATCCGCACCGGCGCGCCGTCGGCTTCGAGCTTGATACTGGGTACGGCAGGCAGCCAGTAATGCTGGCGGATCATCTCGCCCATGGGCGCGCCATTTTCGACGCGTGTCAGCAGCTCGTTTTCTTCCTTCGTCAAGGGCATGGCGCGCTCCCGTTCAACCCGCGTAGTTCTTGAAGGCGCGGGTGTAGAGCCGCTGGCAGTTGCACTCGAAGATGTCGCGCTTTTGCGCCTCGGTCAACCAGTCGATGCTCTCGATCACCGGCTTCATGTCGTCGTAGTCGCGGCCGCTGATCGGGTCGCGGGCGCTACCCGTGCCAGGTTTTTCGGTTCCGAACAGCACGTTGTCGGTGCCAGCCACCTTGCACAGGAGCTCGATCGCCTCCTTGCTGTAGTTGCAAGTGTCGAAGTAGAGCTTGCGCAGCTGTTCGTCAAAGGTCTCCTTGTCACCCTTGCGCACGGTCCAGGAGCGAAAGCGTCCCATCTGGTAGGGAATCGCGCCGCCCGCATGGGCGACGACGATCTTGAGGTCGGGGAAGGTGTCAAAGGTCTTGGCGCCCAGCAGCGAGATGACCGCGATGCTCTCTTCGTTGATGAACTTGAGCGTGTAGGACTCGCGGGCGCTGCAGCTGCCGGCCGAATGAATGAGGCCTGGCACGTCCAGTTCGGTCATCGCCTGGTACAGGGGATGCCAGAAGGGGTCGCCCAGACCGGGCGGGTCGCCCTGGCCTTCGGTCGGGTCCGGGTTGATCAGGCAGCCCACAAACCCCAGTTGCTCGACGCAGCGACGCAACTCGGGAATGGCACGCTCCTCCAGCGCCTCGTCCATGTACTGGGGCAGGCCGGCGACGCCGCGGAAGCGGTCGGGGAACATCTCGACAAACCGGGCGATCAGGTCATTGCAGTGCCGGGACCAGAGCTCGGTCACCTTGCCGGGCTTGACCGAATGCATCTGCAGGTAAGGACGCGGGGAGATGAATTGAATGTCGGTGCCGACCTCGTCCATGCTCTTGACCAGCTCCTCGGCCACCTTGCGCACCGCGGCCTCGGGGATCTTGGGCAGGGTGTGCGGGTTGGCGCGTCCGCCGACCAGTTCCGCCATGAAGCGGAAGCTCTCGGGCGGCATGACGATGTGGGCGTGGGAGTCGATGATCATGAACCGTTGTCTCTCTTGTTGGGTCGTGGGGCGGTCGAATGTAAAAGGGGGGCGAGCGGGAAAGCCGATGGGCTCAGCCCTGCACGTAGGCCAAAGCTTCAATCTGCAGCCACATGCCGTGCTGCAAGGCCTGCACGGTGATGTGGCGGGCGGGGCGATCGGCCGGGTCCGGGAACAGGGCCAGCCAGTGTGGGTTGACGGCCTCGCGCACCGACTCGTCGCCAATGGTCACGGCCAGCTTGACGACGTCGGCCAAGCTGGCGCCGCCGCCGGCGAGCACGGCCTGCAAATTGATGAAGGCGTTCGCGGCTTGGCTGGCCGCATCAGCCGGCAAGGCTCCGGTGACGGGGTCCTTGCCGTTGACGGCAGAGGTGGCGAGCAGTGGGCCAACGCGGGCAGCCGCGGGAATGGGCGCTTTGTGCGAGCCGCCGGCGACATGGATGGAGCGGGGAGGGCGTGTGGTCATGGGGTCAGGCCATCAGGGCAGGGGCCGGCTGTCGGGCTCGGCCTCGAACAAATGCATGGGGATGCTGGCCAGAAACTCAGAAAAGCCGGTGGAGCCCGAGGGCACATGCAGCAGCATTTCCCGCGCAGCGGCGGCCTCGTCGCCGTCCTGAATGGCACGGGCGACCTTACGGTGGTCCTGCAGCGACTGATTGATCTGGGCCTTGGTGACAAAGTCACGCAGGCGATAGCGGTGGATCTGCCGGCGCGCGTTGCGAATCAGGTCGGCGAGGTAGGGGTTTCGGCAGCCGCGGTAGATGACGTCATGGAAGCGGGCGTTGGCCTGGGCGTATTCCTCGGTGCCGCCTTCCACGGCGGCGTCCTGGCAGCCTTGCAGCGCCTCGTCGATGGCGCGGCGCAGGTCGTCGTCGACCCGGCGCGCGGCCATCTTGGCGCAGGTGGCTTCTAGCTCACCAATGCCTTCCATGATGGCGCGCAGCTGGCTGATGGACAGGCGGGAGACGGTCACACCCTGGCGCGGCGCAATGCGCACCAGGTTGCGAGCGGCCAGCTGTTGCAGCGCCTCGCGCACCGGGGTACGTGAGACCTGGAAGCGGACAGCGAGCTGCCGCTCGTCGAGCGGGCAGCCCGGCGGCAGCTTGCCCGCCTCGATCTCCTCCTGGAGGGCGGCCCGGATTTCGTTGGCGCGGCCGCCGCGCGGGCGACCGTCCTCGATGCCGAGGAGCGCCTCGGCATCGGTTTCGGGCGCGGAAAGGGTGGCGGTGGATTCCATCGCGGCAAATATACATTGAGTTACCTGTGGTATGCAATCTTAATTTCCGGAGCCGCCACCGATTCGCGTAAACCCTTATTTCACAGGCATTAACGCTCAGGGATAACCCGACAAAGCGCCAAATAGTGAGATCTGGTGTTTTATTTAGCCCCTTTTGTATGCCAGAATTGCCGGAAACAAAAACGAACGTCCGACGCGAAAGGTAGTCCTGCATGTCCGCTTCCGCCCCGGCCCTCCAGCGACCGCCTCTGCCCCTCGGCCGCATCCTGCGGCCTCATTCCGTCGCCATCGTGGGCGCGTCTGCCGACCCGCGCGCCTTTGGCGGCTTCGTGCAGGGCAACCTCGAACGCTTTGGCTACGACGGTGCCTTGCACCTGGTCAGCCGCAGCAGCACCGAGATCAATGGCCGTCCGTGCGTGAAGACGGTGGACGAACTGCCCCAGGACCTGGACCTGGCCGTGCTGGCCATTCCCGAAGCGGGCGTGATCGACGCGCTGCGATCGCTGGCCGCCCGGCGCTGCCACTCGGCCTTGCTGTTTGCCTCGGGGTATGCCGAGGCGGGTGAGGCGGGCCAAGCCCGCCAGCGTGAACTGGCCGAGGTGGCCGCCGCCTGCGGCATTCACCTCATCGGCCCGAACTGCATGGGCTTCACCCATCTCGCCGCCGGCATTCCCCTGACCTTCGAACCACTGGCCGCGCGCCCACGCGAGCAGCGGCCGGGCGTGGGCATCGTGGCCCAGAGCGGCTTCATGGCCGCCAACCTGCGCGACTCGCTGGTGTCGCGCGGGGTGCCGGTGGCCGTGGTCTTTTCGACCGGCAACGAGGTGGATATTTGCGTCGAGGACGTGATGGCCGCCTACCTGGACGACCCGCAAATTCGTGTGCTGACCGTCTACGCGGAGCAGATTCGCCACCCGGCGCTGTTTCAGCAACTGGCCGCACGCGCCCGCGCCGCCGGCAAGCCGGTGGTGCTGCTCATGCCCGGGCGCAGCGCCCGCGCCCGTGAGGCCGCGCAGTCTCACACCGGCGCCCTGGCCGGCGACCATGCCACCGCCGCCACGCTGCTGCGACGCGAAGCGGTGGTGCTGGTCGAATCGCTCGACGAGCTGCTGGACACCACCGCCGTCTTGCTGCGCTTTCCGCAGCCGCCAGCGGGCGGTACCGCCTTCATGACGGGCTCGGGTGCGATGAAGAACCTCGCGCTCGATTTCGCCGACGACCTGGGCCTGGACCTGCCGGCGCTAGGCACCGCGGTCACCGCCAAGCTTCGCGCGCTGCTGCCCGATTACGCGGTGGCGGAAAACCCGCTGGACTACACCACCATCAGCGTGCGCAACCCCGGCATCGTGGGCGAATTGATGCTCACCATGCTCGAGGACCCGGGTATTGGCAGCCTGGTGCTGGCCATTCCGGTCGGCCCCGTCGTGGCGCAGAAGGACAAGGCCGAACACATCGTGCCGGCCTTCGCCCATGCCAACAAGCCGGCGGTGCTGGTGCTGACTGGGGACGGCAGCCCCATCGAGCCCTTTTTCACCGAGGCGATCGAAGCCAGTGGCGTACCCTTGTTCCGCTCCGCTGACCGGGCGCTGCGCGCGCTTCAGCGCGTGGCGGCCTACGGCGAAGCGCTGGCCCGCGCTGGACGCGCCCGACCGGTGGCCCGGGAGGCACTTGCGCTGCCGGGGCCTGTGCCCGCCAACGGCATCTTCGCCGAGTACCAGGGCAAGGACTGGCTGCGTCAGGCCGGCCTGGCCGCGCCGCCGGGGCGGCTGGCCCAGAGCGCCGACGAGGCGGTGGAGGTGGCCCGCGAGATTGGCTTTCCCGTGGTGCTCAAGGCTCAGGCCAGCGAGCTGCCGCACAAGAGTGATGTGGGGGGTGTGCTGGTCGGCCTGGCCGACGAAGCCGCGCTTCGCGCCGGCTGGGAGCAGCTGCACGCCAGCGTCGCCCACCACCGCCCGGGGCTGGCGCTGGACGGCGCCCTGGTTGAGGCCATGGGGGCACGCGGACTCGAACTGGTGGTCGGCGCCAAGCGAGATGCCGACTGGGGCCCAGTGGTGCTGGTTGGCCTGGGCGGCATCTGGATCGAGGCCTTGCACGACGTGCGCCTCATTCCGGTGGACATGGCCGAGGCCGACATCGTGGTCGAGCTTGGCCGCCTCAAGGCCGCCGCCGTGCTGGCCGGCGTGCGCGGTGCGGCCGGCGTGGACCTGGCCGCGATCGCCGCGGTGGTGGCACGCATCGGCGCGCGGATGCAGGCCGACCCGCGTCTCATGGAAATCGACATCAACCCGCTGGTGGCCTATGCCGCCGGCAGCCCGGTCCCGGTGCTGGCGCTCGATGCGCTGGTGGTGGCCCGGGACGCCTGAAAGACAGCCAGAGATGGAGCTCAAGTTCTCTTCCCAGGATGAAGCCTTTCGCCAGGAGGTGCGTGCCTTCGTGCGCGATCGGCTGCCGGCAGACATTCGGCGCAAGGTCGAACTCGGTCTGCGGCTGGAGCATGCCGACTATGTGACCTGGTTTCGCATCCTCGAGTCACGCGGCTGGCTCACGCCGGGTTGGCCGGTCGAACATGGCGGCCCGGGCTGGAACCATGTGCAGCGCTACATCTTTGATGAAGAAACGCTGCTGGGCGGGGCGCCGCGCCTGATCGCCAGCGGCATTCAGATGCTCGGCCCGGTGCTGCTTGCTTTCGGCACGGAGGAACAAAAGCGCAAGTACCTCCCCGACATTCGCCAAAGCAACACCTGGTGGGCCCAGGGCTTTTCCGAGCCGGGGGCAGGCTCCGACCTGGCCCAGGTGCGCACGACCGCCGTGCTCGAACCCGATGGCAAGCACTTCGTGGTCAACGGCCACAAGGTGTGGACCTCGTACGCGCAGTGGTGCTCGATGATGTTTGCGCTGGTGCGCACCGACCCCGACGCCAGCAAACCGCAGGAAGGTATCTCGTTCCTGCTGATCGACATGAAGTCGCCCGGCCTCACAGTGCGCCCGATCCGCATGCTCGAAGGTGGCGAAGACCTCAATGAGTGCTTCCTGGACAACGTGCGGGTGCCGGTGGAAAACCTGGTGGGCGAGCTGCACAAGGGCTGGTCCTACGGAAAATACCTGCTGGGGCATGAGCGCACCGGCATTGCCGGGATTGGCTCGTGCAAGCAGCAATTGGCCCGGGCCCGCAAGTTGGCGGCGCAGCAGGGCTTGGGCAGTGATCCGGTGATGCAGGCGCGGCTGGCCCAGTTCGAGGCCGAGCTAATGGCGCTGGAGTTCACCGCACTGCGCCTTTTGAGCCCGCACCAGCAAAGCAAAGTGCCGGGGGTGGAAGCGTCCATGCTCAAGGTGCGCGGCACCGAACTGCGCCAGGCCATCTTCGAAGCCTTGGTGGACATCGCCGGCCCCGAAGGCGTGCCTTTTTCCGTCTCGGCGCAGCGGCTGGAGCACCTGGCCGAATCTGCCGCCGACCCCGAGATGACTGCGCTCGCGGCCAACAGCCTGGACGCCCGCAAGTTGACCATCTATGGCGGCACCAACGAGGTTCAGCGCAACCTCATTGCCCGCGCCGCGCTGGAAGCCTTCTGACACCATGGACTTCTCTCTGAACGACGACCACCTGGCGCTGCGCGATGCGGTGCAACGCTTTTGCGAAGGTGAATTCCCCGCCGAGCAACGCGGCAACCCTGCATCCCCCGAGGCCAGCGCCCAGCGCTGGACCGCCATGGCCGGCCTGGGCCTGCTGGGCCTGCCTTTGCCAGTCGAACAGGGCGGCAGCGGCCTGGGCGCGGTGGAGGTGATGGTGGCGGCCCAGGAAATGGGCCGCGCGCTCGCCGGTGACGCCTTCGTGGCCAGCACCGTGGTGGCGGGCGGGCTGATCGCTGGCTGCGGCAGCCCTGCGCAGCGCAATCAGTGGCTGCCGGCCCTGGCCAGCGGCGAGCTCCAAGCGGCGCTGGCGGTGAACGAGGAGGGCGCTCGCCACGACTGGACGCAGACCGTCTGCCAGGCGCGCCGCGCAGGCGAGGGCTGGGTGCTGGAGGGCCGCAAGACCTTGGTGCTGCACGGCGACAGCGCCGGCCTCCTGCTGGTACTGGCTCGCAGCGGCGGCGTCGCCGGTGAGCGTGCGGGCCTCAGTGTGTTCGCGGTCGAGGCCCATACGCCGGGCGTGACGGTGCAGGGCTTCGACACCCTGGACGGCCGCCGCGCGGCCCATGTGACGCTTCAGGCCGTGGCCCTGGGCATGGACCGCTTGATCGGCGATGCCGGCCAAGCCGCCGACGCGGTCGAAGCCGCGCTTGATGCCGGCGCTGCGGCCTTGTGCGCCGAAGCGGCCGGCGCCGTGGAGGCCCTGCTCACGCAAACCGCTGACCACCTGCGCACCCGCAAGCAGTTCGGCGCGCCGCTGGCGAAGTTTCAGGTGCTTCAGCACCGTGTCGCGGACATGCTGATCGCGCTGGAACAACTCAAGTCTATGGCCTGCGCCGCCGCGATGGCGGTGGAGGCGGGTGACCCAGTGCAGCGCCGCCGCCTGGTCTCCGCCGCCAAGATGCTGGCTGGTCAGCAGGGCCGCGCCCAGGGGCTGGCGGCTATCCAGATGCATGGCGCGATGGGCATGACCGACGAATGCCGCGTCGGCCATTACGCCAAGCGCCTGATGGTCATCGACCAGCTGTATGGCGATGCGGCCTGGCAGCGGCAGCGCTTGGCCACCGCCTGAAAGCCAATACGTTCATCGATCCTTTTCCTTCATTTTTCCACCGGCCCAACCCCACCACAAAGGAGACAACCATGGTGAATCGCAAGACCTTCCTGAGCAAACTGCTCACCGGCGCCGTCCTCGGACTCGCGTTGGCCACCTCGGCCCATGCGCAGGACAAGCCACCGATCAGGATCATCATCGGCTTCCCGCCTGGTGGTGCTGCCGACAGCATCGCGCGGATCATGGCGGAGAAGCTGCGTGACAAGCTCGGCCAGCAAGTCATTGTCGACAGCCGTCCCGGCGTAGGCGGGCGCCTGGCGGCGCAGGCGGTCAAGGCCGCTGCGCCGACGAGTGGCACCTACATGATTGCGCCCAATGCGGTCTTCGTTTTTCAGCACCTGACGTTCACGGTCAAGGATCTGGGCTACGACATGAACGCCGACTTCACCTCGGTGGCGCAGCTGAGTTCCTACCCCATGGCCATGGTGGTCAATGCAGAAACAGGGGTCAAGGACGCGAAGAGCTACATCGCCTGGGCCAAGGCCAATGCCGACAGGCGCACTTTTGGCACGGCGGGCGCAGGCGGCGACACCCACTTCAACGGGCTGCAGTTAGGCAAGATCGCTGGCGTCGACCTGCAGGTCGTGCCTTATCGCGGCAACGGACCGCTGGTGGTCGACCTGCTCGGCGGACAGGTCAAGACTGGCGTGATGGTCGCGGGTGACGCCATCCAGCATGTGCGCGCCGGCAAGCTCAATTTCGTCGGTGTGTTTGCACCCAAGCGATCGGCTCTGGTGCCGGAGGTACCGACGATGGTGGAGCAGGGCTTTGACACCGGCGGCGGTAATGGCTGGATGGGGCTGTGGGGTCCGGCGAACCTGCCCAAGGCTGAACTTGAGCGCATGCAAACCGCGATCAAGTCGGTGCTGGAGATGCCCGACGTGAAGGAAATGCTTCTGACCAAGCTGCTGCAGGTGGCCGAATTCCGCAACGGCGCCGAAGTGGACAAGCAACTCAAGTACGAGTTGGACCACTGGGGCCCGATCATCAAGGCCTCTGGCTTCAAGCCCAGCATCTGACGCGCGAACCCGAAAGCCCGGATGGAGTACGACTACATCGTGGTGGGGGCCGGCTCGGCGGGCTGCGTGCTGGCCAATCGGCTCAGTGCCGATGGCCGCCACCAGGTGCTGCTGCTGGAGGCGGGGGGCGGCGACAGCCACCCCCTGGTCCGCATGCCGGTGGGCTTTCTCAAGGCGTCGGCGCGTCGGTCTTTGACCTGGGGCTACGAGAGCGAGCCCGAGCCGCATCTGGGCGGGCGACGCCTGCCGATCCCGCGCGGCCGCCTGCTGGGCGGGTCGTCCTCGATCAACGGCATGTTCCATATTCGCGGCCACCGGGCCGACTTCGACGAGTGGCGTGACCTTGGCTGTGAAGGCTGGGGCTACGAGGACGTGCTGCCGTATTTCCGGCGCAGCGAGAGCAACTGGCGCGGAGCCAGCCGCCACCACGGGGCCGAGGGCCCGCTGCAGGTGAAGGCGATTGACACGCGGGAATTGCTGGAGCAGCCCTTGCGAGACGCGGCGCTGGCGGCGGGCTACCCCGCCACGCCAGACTACGACGGCGACCAGCAGGAGGGCGTGGCCCGCGGTGATGTGGCGATTGACCGCCGCGGCCGCCGCAGCAGCAGCGCCACGGCTTATCTGCGCCCTGCGCAGGGCCGCGCCAACCTCACCGTGCTGACCCGGGCCGAAACCCGCCGGATCTTGCTCGAAGGCGGTCGTGCGGTGGGCGTGGCCTTCACACGCGGCGGGCAGGCCCTGGAGGCCCGAGCTCGGCGTGAGGTGATCCTCAGCGCCGGCACCTACAACTCGCCGAAGCTGCTGATGCTCTCGGGCATCGGGCCGGCGGACCATTTGCAGTCCCTGGGCATCCCAGTGGCGGCCGACCTTCCGGGTGTGGGAGGCAACCTGATCGAGCACCCGCGCATGATGCTCATGTACCGGGCGCACCAGGCGATCACCTTCATTCGCCAACTGCGGTTCGACCGCGCCGTGGGCGCGGTATTGCGCTGGGCCTTTCTGGGCAAGGGTCCGTTCGCCGACCAGATCTGCAGTGCCACCATCCTGCTCAAGACCCGGCCCGAGCTGGAGCGGCCGGATATCCAGCTTTTATGCAACCCGGTGCGTTTTGACGCCGGCCTGTGGTTTCCGGGGCTGGTCAAACCCAAGGACCACAGCTTCTACATCACCGTGTGCCTGCTGCGGCAAAAGAGCCGTGGCCGGTTGAGCCTGCGCTCTGGCGATCCGAAGGCGCCGCCGAAGATCGCCCTCAATCTCTTTTCCGACCCCCGTGATGTGGAGAGCCTGCGTGCGGGCTTGCGCGCCGCGCGGCGCATCTATGCCACCGAACCACAGGCATCGCTCATTGAATCGGAAACCATTCCCGGCGGCGATGTGCAAAGTGATGCGCAGATCGACGCCGCCATCCACGCGCTCGGCGGCATTACCCATCACCCAGTGGGCACCTGTGCCATGGGCGTGGGCCCGGACGCGGTGGTCGACCCGATCCTTCGGGTGCGGGGCATCGCTGGCCTGCGAGTGGTCGACGCATCGGTGATGCCCACCATTCCTGGCGCCAACACCAATGCGGCCACGGTCATGATTGCCGAGAAGGCCTCGGACCTGATTCTTCAGGCGGCCGACGCATCGGTCTGACATAGCAACCTGATAACGCGACCTGATAGAGCGACCTGATCAAGCCAACACCGAAATGACCCCAGCCCCCTTCACGCCCCCAGCCATCCTGTCGGCACCGCTTCGCATGCTGGTCGATGGCCAATGGATCCAGGCCCGCGACGGCCAAACGCTGTCGGTCGTCGACCCCTCGACCGGCGCAGACATCGCCACCGAATCCCTGGGAGGCGCCCATGAGGTCGACCTCGCGGTGCAGGCGGCGCGCCGGGCCTTCGAATCCGGCCCCTGGCCTCGCGTCCGGCCGGCCGAACGCAGCCGACTGCTGCATCGCCTGGCCGATCTGGTCGAGCGCCACGCAGACGAACTGGCCCTGCTGGAGGTGCTCAATACCGGCAAGCCGCTGATGGTGGCGCGCCAGTTCGAGGTGGCCGCCGCCATCGAATGCCTTCGCTACAACGCCGGCTGGGCGACCAAGCTCAATGGGGAAACGCGGCAGGTCTCCCTGCCGGGCGAGTGGCACACCTACACCCTGCGCGAGCCGGTGGGCGTGGTCGGCCTGATCGTGCCCTGGAACGTGCCCCTGCCGATGGCCGTGAGCAAGCTCGCACCCGCACTGGCCGCCGGGTGTACCGCTGTCCTCAAGCCAGCGGAGCTCACGCCCTTGACCGCCTTGCGCCTGGGCGAACTGGTGCTGGAAGCCGGATTTCCGCCCGGGGTGGTGAACATCGTCACGGGCCTGGGTCCAGTGGCGGGCCAGGCACTGGTGGAGCACCCGGGCGTGGACAAAGTGTCCTTCACCGGTTCGACGGCGGTGGGCAAATCGCTGCTGACCGCCGCGGCAGGCAACCTCAAGCGGGTATCCCTGGAGCTGGGCGGCAAGTCCCCCGTCTTCATTTTTCCCGACGCCGATCTGGCGCGCGCCATCCCGTCGGCAGCACGCGGCATCTTTGCCAACAGCGGCCAGGTCTGCGCTGCGGGCTCGCGCCTCTTCGTGCACAAGCGGGTGGCCGACCAGGTGATCGCAGGCATTGCCGAAGCGGCCAGCCGACTCAAGGTGGGCCCGGGCCTGGTGGCCGGAATGGAAATGGGTCCGCTCATTTCCGAGCGGCAGCGCCAGCGCGTGCTGTCCTATGTGGCCTCGGGCCTGGCCGAAGGCGCACGCGTGGTGGCCGGCGGTCAAGCGGCGGCGGGGGAGGGTTTCTTTATGCAGCCGACGGTGCTGGTGGACACCACGCCATCGATGCGCCCAGTGCGGGAGGAAATCTTCGGGCCGGTGCTGTGCACCCAGGTCTTCGACGACGACAGCCTGGAACAACTGGCCGCTCGCGGCAACGACACCGACTACGGCCTGTCGGCCAGCATCTGGACGCGGGACCTTCAAACGGCTCACCGCATGGCGCGCGGGCTGCGTGCCGGCAATGTGCGGGTCAATGCGCCGGTGGCCCTGGACTTTGCGATGCCCTTTGGCGGCTACAAGCAATCGGGCTGGGGCCGCGAGAACGGCCGCGAGGGTGTCGAGGCCTATACCGAGGTCAAGTCCGTGGCCATGTGCCTGGACTGAGCACTATTTCAATTGTGAGGACCTGATACCCATGAGTCTCAACGGCAAGGCCTGCATCGTCGGCGCCTACGAACACCCCACCCGGCTGGCCGAGGGCCTGTCGGTCATGCGTCTGCACGCCGACGTCGCCCGCGGCGCACTGGCCGATGCGGGCCTGACCAAGGACGACATCGACGGCTACTTCTGCGCCGGGGACGCGCCCGGCCTGGGCGCGACCAGCATGGCCGAGTACCTGGGCCTGAAGCTGCGCCATGTTGATTCCACCGAGTGCGGCGGCTCCGCCCCCATCTTGCATGTGGCGCATGCGGCCGAGGCCATTGCCGCCGGCCGTTGCAACATTGCCCTCATCACCCTGGCCGGCAGGCCGCGCGCCGCCATGGCCGAGGCCAAGGCCAGCGCCGAAGCCGCTGTGGCCGCTGGCCGTAAGCTCCCCCCGCGCACCGCGCTGAAGGCCCCCGACCCGGACGCCCCCGATCTGCCCTTCGAGCTGCCCTACGGCCCGGCCACGCAGAACCTGTACGCCGTCGTGGCCAAGCGGCACATGCACGAGTTCGGCACCACCTCGGAGCAGCTGGCCTGGATCAAGGTAGCCGCCTCGCACCATGCCCAGCACAACCCGCATGCCATGCTGCGCAAGGTGGTCACGGTGGAGGACGTGGTCAACTCGCCCATGGTGAGCGACCCGCTGCACCGGCTGGATTGCTGCGTGATGAGCGACGGCGGTGGGGCGCTCATCGTCACCCGCCCGGAGATCGCCCGGACGCTCAAACGTCCGGTGGTCATGGTGCGCGGCACCGGTGAAGCGCCCAAGCACGCCATGGGCGGCCAGATCGACCTCACCTGGTCGGCCGCAGCGCTGTCCGGACCCCAGGCCTTTGCCGAGGCCGGTGTCACGGCGGCCGACATCCAGTACGCCAGCCTCTACGACAGCTTCACGATCACCGTACTGATGCAGCTGGAGGACCTGGGCTTTTGTGCCAAGGGGGAGGGCGGCCGTTTCGTCGCCGACGGCAACCTGATCTCCGGCGTGGGCAAGCTCCCGTTCAACACCGACGGCGGCGGCCTGTGCAGCAACCACCCGGCCAACCGCGGTGGCATGACCAAGGTCATCGAGGCGGTGCGCCAGCTGCGTGGCGAGGCCCACCCGGCAGTGCAGGTGCCCGGTTGCACCTGGGCCCTGGCCAACGGCATCGGCGGTGCGCTGGCCTCGCGCCACACCGCCGCCACCCTCATCATGGAAAGGCTCTGAGATGCGCAAGATTCCCGCCCCCCGGGTCATGCCCGAAGCCAAGCCCTATTGGGATGCGGCCAGCGCTGGCCAGCTCCTGGTCAAGCGCTGCACCGACTGTGGCGAGGCCCATCACTACCCACGTGACGTTTGTCCGTTTTGCCTGAGCCTGGCGACCGAGTGGGTCAAGGCCAGCGGCGGCGGAACGCTCTACACCTTCAGCACCATGGGGCAGGGCGAAGACGCCTACACCCTGGCCTATGTCACGCTGGACGAGGGCGTGACCCTCATGACCAACCTGGTCGACTGCGACCCCGCGAAGGCCCGCATCGGTGACCGGGTCAGAGTCAAGTTCGAACCGACGGAGGGAGGGGCAGCCGTGCCCGTTTTCACCCTCGAACAAGGAGCGGGTGCATGACGCGCACACAGGCCGGGCCCCAGGCGGCCGCCCACACTGCCGAGACCGCACCTCGTAAAGGCCCGCTCGCGAAGTTCACCGTATTGGATGCTTCACGGGTGCGTGCTGGTCCGACGGCGGTACGCACCTTCGCCGACTTGGGTGCGCGCATCATCAAGCTCGAGATTCCCCCTGGCGCCCCGGGTGGCGACGACATGATCGGCGGCCGTGACCACAACCGGGCCGACTACGAAAACCTGCACCGGAACAAGGAAAGCCTCACCCTCAACATGAAGGCGCCCGAGGGGCTGGAAATTCTCCAGGCGCTGGTCAAACAGGCGGATGTCTTCATCGAGAACTACCGGCCGGACGTGAAGTTTCGCCTGGGCATCGACTACGAGTCCCTGCGCAAGATCAACCCGCGGCTGGTTTACGCCAGCATCTCCGGCTTCGGCCAGGACGGGCCGTATGCCAACTGGCCTGGCTTCGACTCGATCGCCCAGGGCATGGGTGGCCTCATGAGCGTGACAGGCAAGCCTGGCGATGGTCCCATGCGCGCCGGCATTCCGCTGGCTGACCTGTGCGCCGGCCACTTCTGCGCCCAGGCGGTCATGGCGGCGCTCTTGGAGCGCAGCACCACCGGCGAGGGGCAATGGGTTCACACCTCCCTGCTGGAAGCCCAGATCGCGATGCTGGACTTCCAGGCCGCCCAGTGGCTGATCGACGGCAAAGTGCCCGAGTCCACCGGGAACGAACATCCACTCACAGTGCCCACCGGCGTCTTCGCCACGGCGGACGGCTATATCAACGTTGCCGCTATCGGGCAGACCATGTGGAAACGTCTGTGCGCGGCGATCGGCGCGCCGCAACTCGTGGACGAGCCCGGCTTTGGCTCTGACCCGGAGCGCGTCGCCAACCGGGCCCGCGTCAACGAGTCGGTGGGCGCCATCTTCCGCACCCGTCCGACGGCGGACTGGACCCGTATCCTGCTGGACGCCGGCGTGCCTTGCGGCCCTATTCACACCATCGACCAGGTGTTCGCCAACGAGCAGGTCCGTCACCTGGGCATCGCTCGCCACATGGCGCACCCTGAGATGGGGGACATCCAGGTAGTGGGCCTGCCGATGCAGTTCTCGGCCCACCCGCGCGAGCAGGGGCCCATGAACCCCGCGCCCAATCAGGGCGACCAGACCGACGCCATTTTGGCCACGCTGGGCTACACGCCTGATCGCATCGAGGCGCTGCGCGCCGGCCACATCGTCTGATACACAAGGAACACCATGGCCCGACTCGTCGCCGCCTTCGGCAGCTCCCACAGCATCATGCTGGTCTCGCAGCGCGAGGACTGGCAGCACCGGTTCCGGGAGATCGACACCAAGAACCCCCACTACTTTGACAAGGCCGGCAACAAGACCGACTACGCCGCGTTGCTGGCGGCGGCACCCGAGGGCGCCGCCGACATGGCCTCACCAGAGAAAATGGGCGAGCGCTATGACGCGGCCCAGGACGCGATGGACGAAGTCGGTCGGCGCGTTCGCGAGGCACGGCTGGACGTGCTGCTGATCGTCGGGGACGACCAGACCGAACTGTTTCGCACCAGCAACAACCCGCCGATCGCCATCTTTTACGGGCCGACCATCCGCAACACCGCCCGTGAGCCGGCTGCGCCCAACGACAACTGGGTGAAGTCCGCTCGGATGTGGCGCCACGAGCCCGAGGTGGACCGGGAGTACCCGGTCAAAGCCGATCTGGCCGAATGGCTGATCCGGCAACTGTGCGACCGCGACTTCGACATCACCGCCATGGACGGCCTCGAGCGCGGCCAGTTCGAGGGCCATGCCTTCCAGTTCGTCCACCGCCGCCTGCTCCAGGGGCACGAGTTGCCAGTGATCCCGATCATTCTGAACACCTTCGACCCACCCAACCAGCCCACGCCGCGCCGCTGCGTGGCATTGGGCCGGGCCCTGCGCGAGCTGGTGGCGCAGTGGCCCGAAGACCTGCGAGTGGGGGTGATCGCGTCGGGTGGCCTCAGCCACTTCGTCGTTGACGAAGACCTGGACCAGCGTGTCATCCGCGCCATCCGGGAGAAGGACAGCAAGACTCTGGCATCCTTGGACCCCAAGCAGTTGCAGGCGGGTAGCTCCGAAATTCGCAACTGGCTGGTGGTCGGGGAGATGGTGCGGGACCTGGACATGGAGTGGCTGGCGTACATCCCCGGCTACCGGAGTGACGCCCTGACCGGCACCGGCCTTGCCTTTGCCGCCTGGAAGACCCTGGATTGATAGGTAAGCCCAATAGCCGTCTGAGCGATCGAATGAAAGTAGTACGACCATGAGTGATCCCCATGTGAAGCGCCTGCGCCGGCTCGACGCCTGCGCTGTCTCCGACGCCCTGGACAAACTGGGCCTGCCCGGCGCCGTCACCGGCATCGCGCAGCGCAGCGGCGAGGGCCGCGTCGCCGGCCGCGCCGTCACCATGAAGGTGGGGCCCGGTCAGCCACCGCCCGGCCCGCCCAAGCACCTGGGCTGCACCGCAATTGAGCAAGCAGGCGCGGACGACATCATCGTCGTCGAGCAGCGCAGCGGCGTGGAGGCCGGCTGCTGGGGCGGCCTGTTGACCCTCGGCGCCAAGATGCGCGGTGTGGCGGGCGTGGTGGCCGACGGTCCGCTGCGCGATGTGGACGAGGCCATCGCCTACAGCTTTCCGGTCTGGAGCCGCAGCCTCACATCGCGCACCGCACGGGGCCGGGTGGTGGAGCTGGGCACCCAGGTGCCGGTGACGCTGGGCGCGGGCCCGAATGCCGGCGGCGAAGTAACGGTCCACCCCGGCGACTACCTGCTGGCCGACCGCAGTGCGGTCATCGTCATCGCTGCGGCCGACATCGAGCGCGTGCTCGAGGCCGCCGAGATGATCGTCGCCCGCGAGGCCGCCATGGCCAAGGCCATCCTGGCCGGCACGCCCATCGGCCAGGTCATGGGCGGCAACTACGAACACATGCTGGAGAACCACTGAAATGACGACCCCTCAGGACGCCAACGTCGCCCGTGCGGCCAAGCTCGACACCGCCACGCTCAGCGACGCGCTGGACAAATTGGGCATTGCCGGCCAGTGCTACAAGATCAAGCCGCGCGATGGCGGCTTTCGCATGGCCGGCCGGGCCTGGACGCTGCTCTATGGCCCGTCGGGCAAGCCTTCGGGCACCGTGGGGGATTACATCGACGATGTGCCCCCGGGCAGCGTGATCGTGCTGGATAACGGTGGTCGCGAAAACGCCACCGTCTGGGGCGACATCCTCACCGAGATTGCCCACCGCCGCGGCATCGCCGGCACCGTCATCGACGGCATTTGCCGCGACACCCATTTGTGCACGAGCCTGGGCTACCCGGTCTTCAGCAAGGATCACTGGATGCGCACCGGCAAGGACCGGGTGCAGGTCGAGGCCACCGGCGTGCCGGTCAACATCGGTGACGCGCGCGTGGCCCCCGGCGACATCCTCAAGGGCGATGCCGACGGAGTGATCGTGATCCCCAAGGAGCACGAGGAAGAAGTGCTCAGGGTGGCGGAGTCCATCGAGGAGGCCGAAGAGCGCATTCGCCAGGCGGTCCGCGGCGGCA
This sequence comes from Ramlibacter sp., assembly GCF_029866045.1. Lineage (GTDB taxonomy): Bacteria > Pseudomonadota > Gammaproteobacteria > Burkholderiales > Burkholderiaceae_C > Ramlibacter. The sequence goes on from NZ_JARXAB010000027.1 coordinate 76,050, forward strand.
TGCGTTTGGACGAGGCCCGCAAACAGATGAAGTACCACCAACTCCAGACCCGGGAGGGCGCATGAAGCCAGACCGTGTGGACCCCGCATTGACCACCCGGGCCGACTTCGCCCGCCTGCCGGCCGATGTGGTCGCGGCGGCTGCGAAGCTGCCGACCGCCACCTTGCACGAAGCCGGCGGCAAGATCGGCGCGCTGCCCTCCGCCATCAAACCGGTGGACCCGGGCATGCGCTGCGCGGGCAGCGCGCTCACGGTGCACAGCCCGCCCGGTGACAACCTCTGGCTGCACCGTGCCCTGGAAATCGCGCGGCCGGGCGATGTGATGGTGGTGTTCGCCCAGGGCGCTTACGAGCATGGCTACTGGGGCGAAATCATGGGCACGATGGCCCAGGTGCGCGGCCTCGGCGGCCTGGTGATTGACGGCGGCGTGCGCGACGGGGTGCTGCTCGCAGAGATGGGTTTCCCGGTGTTTTCCCGCGGCTTGTGCATTCGCGGAACGGGCAAGGACTATGGCGCCACCGGCTGGATCGGCCATCCGATCCTGGTGGGGGAAATTACCGTGCACGCTGGCGACCTGATCGTGGGCGACCGCGATGGGGTGGTGGTCGTGCCGCAGGCCCGTGCTGCCGACGTGGTGACCGCAAGCGAGCGCCGGGAGGCGGAAGAGGCCGCAATCCTGAATCGTCTGCGCGCCGGTGAGACGACGATGGCCGTCTACGGTTTCAAGTAGACGCCCGCCCTGCGAGAGGGGACACCCGGCGGCCGCTTCTTAGCCTGCCGGGTTGGCCACGCGGTCTGTGCTTCGAGCCAGCCAGACCAGAAGGGGCATGGCAATCGCCCAGGCCAGTGCCAGCGCCGCGAAATTCAGCGGGGTGGCCACCAAGGTCGCCGCTCCCAGCTTGGCACCGGCCAGGTAACTCAACGGTCCGAAGATACCGCCCAGCACCGCCGAGAGGGACCAGTGGCGGCGCTGCAAAAAGGACATCGACGCGTCGAGGGTCAATCCGAACAGCGCCCACAGGGCCCAGAGCCAGAACGGGCTGAGTGGGCCGAGCGAGGCGCCTTGAAAGGTGATGAACCCGCCCGCTTGCAGGAAGGAGTCAAAGCCAAGCCCGAGGAGCCAGGCCGCTAGGGCAAGCCCCAACTCCCTCTTTGGGCGCGGACTGAAATAGCGCAGGTGAGCCGCCGCAAGCAGGGCAGAAAGCGCAAGCGCCGCGCCCTCATAGCCAGGCGCGACGCCGGCGACCAGCGCCCACCAGGCCACCTGAAAACCGACGGCGTTGATCACAAGGTTCATGGGGTGCCTGCCTCAGGTGGCGCGCCCACTGCATCATGACCTTCTGTGCTGTTGTCTGAACCTGCCACGATCACACCGGACCCTTCCATGAACGCGGCGCCATGAGACTACTCGTCGCCGCTGTTTGTCATGTTAGCGTCTATCGACAGCCATGCAGCCAAGGTGGCGATCGACTGCGCCGAAACGAGCGCCCAAGCAGCGGTACGCGGCTACCGTTGATCGGGGGAGGTCGGGTTGGCTTGCATAATCAAACTGACAAGTTAAGATTCTCAGGACGCGTCTGGGGCAAGCGCAAGATTGGGTTGCCGCTCCCGCTTCAAATGCAAGTCCGCCTGCCACGAGGAGAACCGATGCAAGTCGAGCAGTTGCCCCCGATCGTTACCACCTTGAGTGACCTCGAGCACCCCTATATGAAGGGGGCCTGGACCCCGATGTACGGCGAGGTAAATGCCAGCCGGCTGGCAGTGATCGAGGGAAAAATCCCGACGGACATCGACGGGATCTATGTGCGCAACACCGAGATTCCGGTGCACGACCCGATCGGGCGCTACCACCCCTTCGACGGCGACGGCATGCTGCACCTGATCAGCTTTCGCAACGGGCAGGCCGACTACCGCAATCGCTTTGTGCGCACCCGTGGCTTTGAGGCCGAGCAGGAGGCCGGGCGCTCGCTTTGGGGCGGCCTGATGGCGCCGCCGGGCGCGTCGCTGCGCCCGGGCTGGGGCGCTCACGAGGGGCTCAAGGATTCGTCCTCCACCGACGTGGTGGTGCACGCCGGCAAGGTGGTCTCCACCTTCTACCAGTGCGGTGAGGCTTACCTGCTCGACCCCGACACCTTGGAGAACCAGGGTCTGGCCGGCTGGGCGCCAATCGACGGCGTGTCGGCGCACACCAAGGTGGACGAGTCGACCGGCGAGATGCTGTTCTTCAACTATTCCAAGCATGCGCCCTACATGCACTACGGCGTGGTCGACCAGCACGGCAAGCTCGTGCACTATGTTCCGGTGCCCGTGCCCGGCCCCCGGCTGCCGCACGACATGGCCTTCACCCGCAACTACGCCATCCTCAACGACTTGCCGCTGCATTGGGACCTGGAGGCACTCAAGGGGGGCTTCCACGCCACCCGGATGCATGACCGGGCCTCGCGCTTTGGCATCATCCCGCGCCGCGGCAACGGGCAGGACATCCGCTGGTTTGAGGCCGCGCCGACCTACATCCTCCACTTTCTCAATGCCTACGAGGAGGGCGACGAGGTGGTGATGGACGGCTATTTCCAGGAGAACCCCGAGCCGGGGCCAATGCGCGATGCACCGCGCGGCTTCGCCCACCTCATGGGCTTTCTGGACCAGCACATGACGCGGCCGAAGCTGCACCGGTGGCGATTCAACCTCAAAACCGGAACCACCACCGAGCAGCACCTCGACGAGCGGGTCCTGGAGTTCGGCATGTACAACCAGCGCTATGCGGGGCTGCCTTATCGCTACGCGTACTCGGCGGTGGCAACGCCGGGCTGGTTCCTGTTCGACGGTTTCGTCAAGCACGACCTGGTGTCCGGGCAGTCCTGGTCGCTGCAACTGGCCGAGGGCCGCTACGCCAGCGAGGCGCCCTTCGTACCCCGCATCGACGCGAAGGACGAGGACGACGGCTACCTGGTCAGCTTCATCATCGACGAGAACACACAAACCTCGGAGTGTGTGCTGATCGACTGCAAGCGCTTTGAGGCGGGCCCGGTGGTGCGCATTGCGCTGCCGCACAAAATCAGCAGCGGCACCCACAGTTGCTGGGCCGACCGGCGCTTCGTCCGCGACGGAATGCTCCCGCCGCCCTGAGCCAAGTGGGCGAAGACATGACAAAGGGGCAGCCGAGGCTGCCCCTTTGTCATGGGAAAAAGACGCCGACGGGAGGCCGGCGCCCTGCGGCTTATTTGATGATGCCGCTCATGGGGTCGGAGACCTTGGTCCACTTGCCACCCTTGACCTGGTCGATCGAGACGAGCTCCGGGTTGACGTGGTTGGCCTTGAAGCTCTGACGCGAGTAGGTGGTGAAGTCCTGGTGACTGCTCGCCTGCAGGGCCTTGACCGCGGCGTCAGTGGTCAGGTTGCGGCCGACCGACTGCAACGCGCTGAGGAACCAGCTGGTGTAAGAGTAGGAATTGCCCGCGTTCTCGTCGGCGTCCATATTGAACTTCTGCTTGAAGGCCGTCATGAACTTCATCGCGTCGGCCTCCCTGGAGCTTGCGTCGTGGAGGCGCCAGCCGCCGATGCCGTAGAGGCCATCGACAGCGTCCTTGCCCACCCCGATCACGATGGTGCTGCGACCCGGCAGTGCGGTCAGGACCTTGACGTTCCAGCCCAGCTTCTTGGTCTCGGCCATCACCGCCACCGTCTCGCGGGTGATGGTGCCAGCCACGATCAAGTCGACGTTGGCCGCCCGCATCCGGGCCACCTGGGAAGAGAAGTCGATGTCGCCAGCCTTCCAGGCCGCCTCGGCCGCGACGGTAAAGCCGCCGGCCTCCTTTTGGGCCTGGGCGACGCCAGCCTTGACCATGTCACCGAACGGGCCCTCTTGGTAGATCACGCCCACGCGCTGGGGCTTCCAGTTCTTGGCCGCCCAGGACACGCCGGTGGCGGTGGTGCTGTCGTAGTTCTGCACAGTGGTAAAGACCAGCGGGCTGCCATTGGCCGTCCTCTGGATGATGTTCGAAGCCGCCCAGGGCGCGAACAGGATCACGTTGGCGTCGATCACCATTTTGAGGGTGGCCAGGTTGGCCCCCGACCCGAAGGGATTGATGATCGCGAACACGTTGTCGCTCTTGGTGAGCTTTTGCACCGCGCGCACCGCCTGCTGGGGCTGGCCGGCGTTGTCCTCGACGATCAGCCGGATCCGGCGGCCATTGATGCCGCCGGCGGCATTGACCTCGTCGATGCGCAGCTGCATCGCGTTGCGCAGGGAGGGCATGCCCGCAGCCACTGGACCGGAGAGGTCCAAGTGGGTGCCCAGCACGATCTCGGTGTCGGTCACGCCCTGGCTCTGAGCCTGGGCGAGGCCGCTGGCGCCCAGGCCTGCCGCCAGGGCGGCACCGGCCAGAAGGGTGCGTCGTTGGAATTTCATGGGGTCGTCTCCTTCAGTCATGGGTAGTCGGTTTGGCCGTCGAGGTCGCTTCCATCGCTACTGAGCGGCCGGCTCAGTGGGATACATGGTATCGATCAGGCTCGCGTACTTGCGCGCGATCACCTTGCGTTTGAGTTTCATGGTCGGCGTGAGCTCCTCGTCCTCGGCGGTGAGCAGCTCGGCGATGATGCGGAACTCTTTGATCTGCTCGACGCGGGCAAGTTGTCCGTTGATCCGTTCGATTTCCGCGCGCACCAGATCCACGATGGCAGGCGCTCGGGTCAGGCTCGCGAAGTCGGTGTAGGGCACCTGCTGCTCCTGGGCGTGACGGGCCACATGCTCCTGATCGATCATCACCAGGCAGGAAAGGAACTTGCGCCCGTCGCCAATCACCACCGCATCGGTGATGTAGGGGCTGAACTTCAGCAGGTTCTCGATGTGGCTAGGTGTGATGTTCTTGCCGCCCGAGGTGATGATGATGTCCTTGATCCGGTCTCGAATTGCCAGGAAGCCGTCTTCGGCCACCTCGCCGCAGTC
>NZ_JARXAB010000042.1 GCF_029866045.1 Ramlibacter sp.
GACGAAGACGAATTCCTCGCCACCGTCAGCGGTTTCGATGCGCACAGAGCCCGGGCGGATACGCGTGATCAGCGGCGTGTGCCGTGGGTAGATGCCCAGCTCACCGGCCTCGCCGGGCAGCGCGACGAAACGGGCCTCACCGGAGAAGATGCTCTCCTCGGCGCTGACCACGTCCACGCGCATGGTGCGGGTGCTGTCGACCATGGCTTAGGCCGCCATCTTCTTGGCCTTCTCGAAGGCCTCGTCAATGGTGCCGACCATGTAGAAGGCCTGCTCGGGCAGGTGGTCGCACTCGCCGCTGCTGATCATCTTGAAGCCACGAATCGTCTCAGCCAGGGGCACGTACTTGCCCGGCGAGCCGGTGAACACTTCGGCCACATGGAAGGGCTGGGACAGGAAACGCTGGATCTTGCGAGCGCGGGCCACGGCCAGCTTGTCCTCGGGCGCCAGTTCGTCCATGCCCAGAATCGCGATGATGTCGCGCAGTTCCTTGTAGCGCTGCAGGGTGCCCTGCACCGCGCGGGCCACGCTGTAGTGCTCTTCACCAACGACCAGCGGGTCGAGCTGGCGGCTGGTGGAGTCGAGCGGGTCCACGGCCGGGTAGATACCCAAGGCAGCGATGTCACGCGACAGCACCACGGTGGAGTCCAGGTGGGCGAAGGTGGTGGCAGGCGACGGGTCGGTCAAGTCGTCCGCGGGCACGTACACGGCCTGGATCGAAGTGATCGAACCGACCTTGGTGGAGGTGATGCGCTCTTGCAGGCGGCCCATTTCCTCGGCCAGCGTCGGCTGGTAGCCCACGGCGGAAGGCATACGGCCCAGCAGTGCGGACACTTCGGTACCGGCCAAGGTGTAGCGGTAGATGTTGTCCACGAAGAACAGCACGTCGCGGCCTTCGTCACGGAAGGACTCGGCGATGGTGAGGCCGGTCAAGGCGACGCGCAGACGGTTGCCCGGAGGCTCGTTCATCTGGCCGTAGACCATGGCCACTTTGGATTCGGCCAGGTTGTCGAGCTTCACGACGCCGGAGTCGGCCATCTCGTGATAGAAGTCGTTGCCCTCACGGGTACGCTCGCCCACACCCGCAAACACCGACAGACCGGAGTGGGCTTTGGCGATGTTGTTGATGAGCTCCATCATGTTCACGGTCTTGCCCACGCCGGCGCCGCCGAACAGGCCCACCTTGCCGCCTTTGGCGAAGGGGCAGACCAGGTCAATCACCTTGATGCCGGTCTCGAGCAGTTCTTGCGAGGGAGACAGCTCGTCATAGGCGGGGGCTTTGCGGTGGATGGACGCCGAGAGGGTGCCGTCCACAGGGCCACGCTCGTCAATCGGGTTGCCCAGCACGTCCATGATGCGGCCCAGGGTGGCCATGCCCACCGGCACCGTGATCGGCTTTTCGGTGTTGTAGACCATATTGCCGCGGCGCAGGCCGTCCGACGACCCCAGCGCAATGGTGCGCACGATGCCGTCACCCAGCTGCTGCTGGACTTCGAGCGTCAGGGCCGTGCCGTCCATCTTGAGGGCGTCGTAGACCTTGGGCATCTGGTCACGCGGAAACTCCACGTCGACCACGGCGCCGATACATTGAACGATCTTTCCCTGAACGCTTGCGTTCGCCTTCGAGTTGTCTTGAGCCATTTGTTGCTCCTTCTAATTTAAACGGCAGCGGCGCCCGCCACGATCTCCGAAAGTTCTTTCGTGATCGCAGCTTGACGCGTCTTGTTGTAGACCAGCTTGAGTTCGGCAATCACATTGCCGGCGTTGTCGGTCGCGGACTTCATTGCCACCATGCGCGCCGATTGCTCGGACGCCATGTTCTCGGCAACGGCCTGGTAAACCAGCGCCTCGACGTACCGCAACAGCAGTTCGTCGATCACGGTCTGGGCATCGGGCTCATAGATGTAGTCCCAGCCAGGTCCGGTGGACTGGGCTTGCATCGCCTCGGAGGACAGGGGCAGCAACTGCTCGATCACCGGCTCCTGCTTCATCGTGTTGATGAACCTGGTGTAGCAGAGGTGAACGGCCTTGAGCTCGCCTGCAGCGTACTTGTCCAGCAACACCTTGACAGGGCCGATGAGGCGCTCGAGATGCGGTGTATCGCCCAGTTGGGTTGCGTGCGACACCACCTTGGCGCCCATGCGATTGAGAAAACCCAAACCCTTGTTGCCGATGGCCACCGCCTCGGCACCGTGACCGGCAGACCCCAGCTCGCGCAGCTTGTTGGTCACCGCACGCAGCACGTTGGTGTTCATGCCGCCGCACAGGCCTTTGTCGGTGGTGATGACGATGAAGCCGACCGACTTGGACTCGTGCACCTGCATGAAGGGGTGCGTGTACTCGGGGTTGGCCTTGCCCAGGTTGGCGGCGATGGTGCGCACCTTTTCAGCGTAGGGCCGGGCCGCACGCATGCGGTCCTGCGCCTTGCGCATCTTGGAGGCGGCAACCATTTCCATGGCCTTGGTGATCTTCTTGGTGTTTTCCACCGATTTGATCTTGCCGCGAATCTCTTTTCCAGCAGCCATGTTGCGTCCCGTCCGGCTTAGGCGAAGGTCTTCTTGAACGCCTGGATGCCCGCGGTCAACTCAGCCTCGGCATCCTTGTCCATGGCCTTGTCGTTCTCGAGCTTGGCCAGCAGGGCAGCATGCTTGTCCTTGAGGTAGCTGTGCAGCCCGCCTTCGAAGGCCAGGACGCGCTTGACTTCGAGGTCGTCGAAGTAGCCCTTGTTCACGGCAAACAGCGAGGCAGCCATCAGGCTGATCGACAGCGGCTGGTACTGAGCCTGCTTGAGTAGCTCCGTCACACGGGCGCCGCGGTCAAGCTGCTTGCGGGTGGCTTCGTCCAAGTCGGAGGCGAACTGGGCGAAGGCCGCGAGCTCGCGGTACTGCGCCAGGTCGGTACGAATACCGCCGGAGAGCGACTTGATCAGCTTGGTCTGGGCAGCGCCACCGACGCGCGACACCGAGATGCCAGCGTTGATGGCGGGGCGAACACCGGCGTTGAACAGGCTGGTTTCCAGGAAGATCTGGCCGTCGGTGATCGAGATCACGTTGGTCGGCACGAAGGCAGACACGTCGCCGGCCTGCGTCTCAATGATCGGCAGGGCGGTCAGCGAACCGGTCTTGCCCTTGACTTCGCCTTTGGTGAAGGCTTCGACGTAGTCGGCATTCACTCGGGCGGCGCGCTCGAGCAGGCGGCTGTGGAGATAGAACACGTCGCCGGGATAGGCTTCGCGGCCCGGGGGACGGCGCAGCAGCAGGGAGACTTGGCGGTAAGCCACAGCCTGCTTGGACAGGTCGTCATAAATGATCAGGGCGTCTTGGCCGCGGTCGCGGAAGTACTCGCCCATGGTGCAGCCAGAGTAGGCCGACACGTACTGCATGGCGGCAGACTCGGAGGCCGAGGCGGCGACGACGATGGTGTAGTCCATCGCACCGGCCTGCTCCAGGGAGCGCACCACGTTCTTGATCGACGACGCCTTCTGGCCGATGGCGACGTAGATGCAGGTCAGGTTCTGACCCTTCTGGTTGATGATCGCGTCGATCGCCACGGCGGTCTTGCCGGTCTGGCGGTCGCCGATGATCAGCTCGCGCTGGCCTCGACCGATCGGCACCATGGAGTCGATCGACTTGAGGCCGGTTTGCACCGGCTGGTCCACCGATTTACGCGCGATCACGCCCGGGGCGACCTTCTCAATCACGTCGGTCATCTTGGCGTTGATCGGGCCTTTGCCGTCGATCGGCTGGCCCAGGGCGTTCACTACGCGGCCAATCAGCTCGGGGCCGACAGGCACTTCAAGAATGCGGCCCGTGCACTTGACGGTGTCGCCTTCGGAGATGTGCTCGTACTCGCCCAGAATCACCGCGCCGACAGAGTCGCGCTCGAGGTTCAGGGCCAGACCGAAGGTGGGCTCGCCCTTGGCGTTGGCGGGGAACTCCAGCATCTCACCGGCCATCACGTCGGACAGGCCGTGAACGCGGGTGATACCGTCGGCCACGGAGACCACGGTGCCCTGGTTACGGATGTCGGCAGTGCCGGCCAGCCCTTCGATGCGGCTCTTGATCAGTTCAGAAATCTCTGCGGGATTGAGTTGCATGACTCTTTCCTTTCCTTGTGTTTGCTGCGCGGCACGAGGCCGTAGTTAGGCAGTGAGCGCGACCTTCATCTGCTCGAGACGGGCCTTGACGGAGGTGTCGAGCACCTCATCGCCAACCACCACGCGAATGCCGCCAATGAGGGAGGTGTCTTCCCGGACGGCGACGGTGAGCTTGCGGCCGAAGCGCTTTTCGAGCGCAGCGGACACCGTGTTCAGGTCGTCGGCGGAAATGGGGAAGGCGCTGAAGACCACCGCGTCGCTGGTCCCGGTTTGCGCGTTCATGAGTGCGCGAAACTGGGAGGCGATTTCAGGGAGGGCCGACAAGCGGTCGTTTTCGACCACGGTACGCAGGAAGTTCTGGCCGGCCACCGGCAGCGACACGCCGGCGACCTGGGAGACCAGGCCATACACCTGCGCGTCGGACACCTTGGGATTGGCGGCAAACTGAAGCAGTTGCGCGTCCGCACCGACGGCACCCAGTGCATCGAGCCACTGGGAGGCGGCGGACAGGTCTGCCCGGCTCGCCTGGAAGAGAGCTTCCGCGTAGGGACGGGCGATGGTGGCGAGTTCGGCCATGTGCGCGCCTTTTACAGCTGGGCCTGCAGGTCGCGCAGGAGCTCGGCGTGAACGCCGGCGTTGACTTCCTTGCGCAGGATCTGCTCGGCGCCCTTGACGGCCAGAACCGCCACCTGCTCGCGCAGGGCTTCGCGGGCCTTGACGACCTGTTGCTCGGCTTCAGCACGCGCAGCGGCGACGATCTTGGCGGCTTCTTCCGAGGCGCGGCCTTTGGCCTCCTCGATGATCGCCTGAGCACGACGCTCGGCATCAGCCAGGCGTGCGGCGGTCTCGGTCCGCGACTTGGACAGCTCGGCTTCGACGCGCTGATTGGCAGCGCTCAGCTCGGACTTGGCCTTGTCGGCGGCCGCAAGACCTTCAGCGATCTTCTTGGCGCGCTCGTCGAGGGCGGCGGTGATCGGAGGCCAGACGAATTTCATCGTGAACCCGACCAAAATCAGGAACACGATCATCTGAACGATGAGGGTACCGGTGATGCTCACTTTTCATCCTTCAGCCCGGGGTGTCTGTTAGACACTCGGGCAGTGACGTGGAGTAACGGGCGCAAGGCTCAGGATTACTTCGGCAGGTTGGCGATCTGGGCCAGGAAGGGGTTAGCCGTAGCGAACCACAGGGCGATACCGGTACCGATAATGAACGCGGCGTCGATCAGTCCGGCCAGCAGGAACATCTTCGTCTGCAGTTCGTTCATCAGTTCGGGCTGGCGGGCAGCAGCTTCCAGGTACTTGCTGCCCATGATGCCGATACCGATACAGGCACCGACGGCACCCAGACCGATGATCAGGCCGGCGGCCAGTGCGACAAAGCTGATAACTTCCATGATTGCTCCTAAGGGACTTGGTTAGAAAAAAACGAAAGGGAAACTGGGAGGAGATGCGTCAATGCGCGTCGTGGGCTTGGCCGATATAGACGAGGGTCAACATCATGAACACGAAGGCCTGCAGCGTGATGATCAGAATGTGGAAGATCGCCCAGGCCGAGCCAGCAATGATGTGGCCGACCGCCAGTGCGACGCCCGTGGCCGAGAGCGACCAGGCACCACCCATGAGGGCTATCAGCAAGAAAATCAGCTCGCCCGCGTACATGTTGCCGAACAGTCGCATGCCGTGCGACACGGTCTTGGCGACAAACTCAATGATCTGCATCAGGAAGTTGAACGGCCACAGCGCGGGGTGGCTACCGAACGGCGCGGTAAACAGTTCGTGCATCCAGCCGCCGAAACCCTTGATCTTCACGTTGTAGAACAGGCAAACCAGAAGCACGGCCAGCGACAGCCCCATCGTCACCGACAGGTCGGCGGTGGGCACCACACGCATGTAGGCGTGATGGGGGTCGTGACCGGCTGCACCGTAAATCTTCTCGAAGATCAGCGGGAGCAGATCGACCGGGAGCAGGTCCATGGCATTGAGCAGGAAGATCCACACAAAAACGGTCAGTGCGAGGGGCGAGACCAGCTTGCGGCTTTCCGCGTTATGGACGATGCCCTTGGCCTGCGAGTCGACCATGTCGACCAAGACCTCGACAGCCGCCTGGAATCGGCCGGGAACGCCAGAGGTCGCCTTGCGAGCGGCCAGCCAGAGCAACCAGCAGCCCACCACACCGAGGGTGATGGACCAGAAGATAGAGTCAAAGTTGAAGACGGTGAAGTCAACCACCGCCGTCGGCTTGTGGTTCTGAAGGTGGGTCAGGTGGTGAACGATGTATTCACCTGCGGTAGGTCCGTGTTCAGCAGCCATCTTGTCTTACTTGACTCTCTGTTCAGCGACCCGCATCCGGGTCGGCCCATTCAACCGTTTGACGCGGCGCCGGCTTGAAAGCCAACGCCACCCAGTACACCTTCATCGTCAGCACCATTCCGACCAGCAAAGCCGGCCAGCTCAGCGCAGACACCCACTTCGGCGCCACTGCCAACAGGGCAATGGAGACCGCTATCTTGACCATCTCCCAGGCCATGAAGCCGACAGTTGCCGTCCCTGCGTTGAGCGAGGAAAACCGCCCGGTGAGACCCCTCGCAAAAATCACGGCGGGCACCACCACCACCAGCGCGCCGTAACCGGCGGACCAACCGACGCTCTGCCGACCCGTCACAGCCCAGGCAACCAAGGCCACAAACAGCCCCACTGCCACCTGCCACACGACAACACGCCAAGGGGACACCGAGGGGTGCTTATCGCGCAAGCGTTGCGCCTCCTCGGCACTGAGCGGCTTGAAGGGCGGCTCGTCCTGCGGCGTCTGGTGGGAAGGGGCTTGATGTGTCATTCGATACTGCCCTTGCCGAGACATCCACAAACGCTGACCTACATTTCAGCAAACTCATCGATTATATGAGGGGAAACCCGGTCGCTGACGCGTTTGTGGATATCCCGACATGGGCTGGGGGATGGGAGCGCGCACGCATGCACGCCAAAGGTATTCATTTTGCCGACGGGCCGCTCTCGCGCGTAGCGGCCACAATCGACTCGGCGCGATGATGCGCCGCCAGCACGCCAGCACGTCCACATGAGCCGCCCCGATTCTTCCGCTACCCCAGCGTCTCGCGCGTCGAACGCCGACTCGTTGATCGACTACCCCTGCCAATTCCCCATCAAGGTGATGGGACACAGAGCCGACGGGTTTGTCGAGGCGATCACCGCCATCGTCCTGCGCTTTGACCCCGCCTTCAATCCGGCCAGCGTGGAACTGCGTGACAGCAGTACGGGCAAGTACCGGGGCATCACGCTCACGATCATGGCAACCAGCCGGCATCAGCTCGACGACTTGTACCGGGCGCTCAGCGGCCACCCGATGGTCAAGGTGGTCCTCTGAGCGCGATGCAAGGGCCATCGCTGCCGGGGATGCAGGTGCTGGTCCACGGTCAGCTCGACTACCTGCCGACCTATCAGGCCATGCAGGACTTCACCACTGCGCGCAGCCCCGACACCCCTGACCAGCTCTGGCTCTGCGAGCATCCGCCAGTGTTCACCCTGGGGCTGGCGGGGCAGGCCAGCCACCTGCTGGCGCCTGGCAACATCCCGGTGGTAGCCACCAACCGCGGCGGCCAGGTGACCTACCACGGGCCTGGACAGGTGGTGGCCTACCCGCTGCTGGACCTGCAACGCGCCGGCTACTTCGTGAAGGAATATGTGCACCGGCTGGAGGAGGCGGTGATACGGACCCTGGCCGATTTCGGCGTGACCGGCCTGCGGGTGCGCGGCGCACCGGGCATTTATGTGCGCCCACAGGACCCTGGCAGCCACCAGCGTCTGCCCGAGACGGCGCCAGGCCAGGATCCATTTGCCGGCTTGGCCAAGATCGCGGCACTGGGCATCAAGGTCAGCCGGCATCGGACTTACCACGGTGTGGCGCTCAACGTGAACATGGACCTTGAGCCCTTCTCCCGTATCAACCCCTGCGGCTATGCGGGGCTGGAAACGGTCGACCTTTCTACAATTGGCGTGTCGACCACCTGGAACGAGGCGGCGGTGGTGCTGGGCCGCAAGCTCGAGGCGCTGCTCCCCGCCTGAAAGCACACACCATGAGCTCCACTCCGATCGTCCGCGAAGCCCAAGGCTTGGACAGCTACAACCCTTCGGCCAAGCAAAAGGCTGCGGCCAAGCTCTCGCGCATTCCGGTCAAGGTCGAGCGTGCAGAGGTGCTGAAAAAGCCCGAGTGGATACGCGTCAAGGCCGGCTCCCCCTCGACGCGCTTCTACGAGATCAAGCAGATCCTGCGGGAGAACAAGCTCAACACGGTCTGCGAGGAGGCCTCCTGCCCCAACATCGGCGAATGCTTCGGCAAGGGTACGGCGACCTTCATGATCATGGGCGACAAGTGCACGCGGCGCTGCCCCTTTTGCGATGTCGGCCATGGACGCCCTGACCCCTTGGACGTGAACGAGCCAGACAACTTGGCGCGCACCATCGCCCGCCTGCAACTGAAGTACGTCGTCATCACCAGCGTGGACCGCGATGACTTGCGCGACGGTGGCAGCCAGCATTTCGTCGACTGCATCCGCAAGACACGGGAGCTCTCGCCGTCGACCACCATCGAGATCCTGGTGCCTGATTTTCGCGGCCGCGACGACCGCGCTCTGAACATTCTCCAGGCTGCTCCTCCCGATGTGATGAACCACAACATGGAGACCGTCCAGCGCCTGTACAAGGAGGCCCGACCCGGCTCCGACTACGCGTTCAGCCTGAACCTGCTCAAGAAGTTCAAGGCGCTCTTCCCCGAGGTGCCCACCAAGAGCGGCCTGATGGTCGGCCTGGGCGAGACCGACGAGGAAATCCTGCAGGTGATGCGCGATATGCGGGCGCACGACATCGACATGCTCACGGTCGGGCAGTATCTGGCGCCCTCCACGTCGCACCTGCCGGTGCGGCGCTATGTGCACCCAGACACCTTCAAGATGTTCGAGGAAGAGGCCTACAAGATGGGCTTTACCCACGCCGCAGTGGGCGCGATGGTGCGCTCGAGCTACCACGCAGATCAGCAGGCGCACGCCGCTGGTGTGGCCTAAACCGTGGGTATGCACGAGAGCGCACCCGTAGCCGCGGGGGCCAGCACCGCCGCTGGCGGCTGACTCGCGCGACCTTCGAGGATGCATCCACTCCTCTATGCCCTGGGCGCGATTGCGCTGTGGGCATCGCTGGCCTCCCTGGGCCTGAGCCTGTCCCATCTGCCGCCCTTCCTACTGACCGGCCTGGCACTGGTGATCGGCAGCGTCCCCGCCTGGCCACTGGTTCGGCAGTGGAAGGTTCCGCCACGCACCCTGGCCCTCGGCCTCTACGGCCTGTTTGGCTACCACTTCCTGCTCTTCCTCGCCTTGCGCCTGGCGCCGCCAGTGGAGGCCAACCTGGTCAACTACCTCTGGCCCTTGCTGATCGTGGTGATGGCACCGCTGATCCTGCCCGGAACCCGCCTGCGCCCGGTGCACCTGGCCTCGGCCCTGGCGGGCTTCGCCGGCGCGGCGGTGGCCATCCTGGGGGTCGGCGCCGAGGCTCAGGGCGTCTGGTCCTGGGGCTACCTCCTAGCGCTGGGCGCGGCCTTTTCGTGGTCGAGCTATTCCTTGTGGACGCGCCGCGTACCGCCCTTTCCGACTGCGGCCATCGGCCTGTTCGGCTTGCTGTCGGGCCTGCTCGCGCTGGCCTGCCACTGGCTGCTCGAGCCCGCCACCAAGTTGTCTGGCCACGACTGGGCCCTCATCACGGTCATGGGATTGGGGCCGCTAGGCGCTGCCTTTTTCCTTTGGGACAAGGCGCTCAAGCTGGGTGATGCCCGACAGATCGGCATCCTGAGCTACCTCACACCGCTGGCATCGACCCTGCTGTTGCTCATAGTGAGTGGGCGGCCGCTCACGTCCAAAATCACGCTGGCTGCGGTCCTGATCATCGGCGCTGCCGTGATCGGCACACGGGCACGCTGAGGAAAGGGTCCGCCAGGGCGGATACGGCGCGAACGAGGGGCGCGCGGAGCCGTGAGGCGCCACACGCCAAACTTATTCGAGAAACTTGGCCGGGTCCTCGGCGGCCAGCACCTGGACCACCCAGGGCTTGAGCCGGGCGGTATCGGCCCGCAGCACTTCCTGCTTAACCGCCAGCACCTGGGCCGGGTGCATGGAGAAACTGCGCAGACCCAGCCCCAGCAAGAGCCGGGTGTAGGCCACGTCGCCGGCCATCTCGCCGCAAACGCTGACCGGTTTGCCCTGGGCTCGGCAAGCAGCAATGGTATCGGCCACCAGACGCAGCACTGCCGGATGGCAGGGGTCATACAGGTGGGCGACCGACTCGTCGGCACGGTCGATGGCCAGGGTGTACTGGATCAGGTCGTTGGTGCCGATGGAAAGGAAATCAAAGTACTTGAGGAAGGTCGGAAGGATCAGGGCGGCCGCCGGAATCTCGATCATCGCGCCCAGGGCCACAGGGCCGTAGGCGGTACCACGATTGTCCAACTCAGCGCGAGCAAAGTCGACCAAAGCGAGCGTCTGCCGAATCTCGCTGGCATGGGCCAGCATGGGAATCAGCAGGTTGACCTTCCCGTGGGCCGCCGCCCGCAGGATGGCCCGCAGCTGGGTGAGGAACATGGACGGCTCGGCCAGGCTCCACCGAATGGCGCGCAAGCCCAGGGCTGGGTTGAGGTGTCCCTCGTCGCGGCGGGTGTCGTCCAGCGGCTTGTCGGCGCCCACGTCAATGGTGCGGATGGTGACCGGCATCCCCTGCATGCCCTCGACCGCCCGCTTGTAGGCCTGGTATTGCTCTTCCTCGTCGGGCAGCTTGCCCTGGCGGCCCATGAAGAGGAACTCGGAGCGGAACAGGCCCACACCAACCGCGCCGGCGGCCAAAGCGCCAGCTGCGTCCTCGGGCAACTCGATGTTGGCCAGCAGGTCGATCCGTTCGCCGTCAAGCGTGACGGCGGGGGTGTGCGTGAGGCGGGCCAGCCGCCCCCGCTCGAGTTCGGCCTGGCGCTGCTTGAATCCGTATTCGGCGAGGATGATCGGCGAGGGGTCGACGATCATCACGCCAGCATCGCCATCGATGATGACCCAGTCGTCCTGGCGTACGAGGTGGCTGGCGCTGCGCGCCCCCACCACGGCGGGAATGTCCATGCTGCGGGCGACGATGGCGGTATGCGAGGTCTTGCCGCCCACGTCGGTCACGAAGCCAGCGAACACGCTCTGCTTAAACTGCAACATGTCCGCAGGTGAAAGGTCATGGGCGATCAGGATCAGCGGCACATCCGTGGTGCCGTCCAACTGCAAGTCCTGCTGCCGGGACGCCTGGCCGCGGCGCGTGCCCAGCGCTGGCTGCGGGACCGGCGAAGCCACGCCTTTCATATGCCGCAGAACGCGCTCGGCCACCTGTTCGAGGTCGGACTTGCGCTCGCGCAGGTACTCGTCCTCCATCTCGTCGAATTGGCGTGAGAGCGCCTCGAGCTGGGTGGTCAGCGCCCATTCTGCGTTGTAGAGACGCTCGGTGATCCAGTGCTTCACGCCAGAGACCAACTCCTGGTCCTGCAACAGCATCAGGTGCACATCCAACAGGGCGGAGAGCTCGTGTGGCGCCTCCTTGGGGCCCATGTTGCCGATGGTCTGCTGCAGGCGGTGCAACTCATCGATCACTGCATCGCGGCCTTGCCGCAGTCGGGCGATTTCGGCCTCGACCTGCATCGGATCGATGAAGTAATGGGCCACGTCCACCCGGCCAGCCATCAGGACGGCACGGCCGATCGCGATGCCGCGGGCAACAGGGAGGCCGTGGATGGCGAAAGTCACCGGCTCATTCCCCTTCGCCGAACTTGTCCTGAATGAGCGCGACCAGGGCGTCCATGGCCTCGCGCTCCTGCTCGCCGCTGGTTTCAAGAACCACCTCGGTCCCCAGGCCAGCGGCCAGCATCATGACGCCCATGATGCTCTTGGCGTTGACACGGCGCTCCCCGCGCGAGAGCCAGATCTCGCAAGGGAAGGAGCCCGCCAGCTTGGTGAGCTTGGCCGAGGCACGCGCGTGCAGGCCGAGCCTATTGCTGATGGAAATGGGTGTCTGGATCATGGTGCTGGATGCGCTTTTGGTTTTGGGGCGCGGTAATGGCCACCTGCATCACGCCCTGGGTTCCACCACTCACAGCTCGCGCAACCAAGGCATCGAGAGGCTCATGGCGGTAACTCACTGCCCGCAAAATCATGGGCAGATTGACGCCTGTGACCAGCCGGGTGTTGACGCCGTCGACGAGCTTCTGGGCGACGTTGCTGGGCGTGGCACCGAAGAGGTCGGTGAGCACCAGCGCTGTTCGGACTTGGGGGACGTCCATAAGCTGCTGCAGGGCAATGCGGGCAGTCGCCAGCGTTTCCTCCGGTGACAGGTTGGGCTGCACATCGACCGCGGCCACGGTGGCGCCGCAATCGGGAAACACATGCAAGGCGCACTGACGCATCGCGTGCGCCAGGGGGGCGTGACAGATGATCAGAACGCCGTTCATCGATCGGCATTATGTCCCCGGGGCGCGGCCGGGGCTTTCCCTATCGGCTGAGACCGCAGAGGTGACCCAGAATCCCCGCATGAATTCACTGAACGGCATCCGCATCCTCGACCTGTCCCGCGTGTTGGCAGGGCCCTGGTGCACTCAGACCCTGGCCGACCTGGGTGCGGATGTCATCAAGATCGAGCGCCCCGGCCAGGGCGATGACACCCGGGGCTGGGGCCCGCCCTTCCTGCAGGACGCCGACGGCCGGGACACGGCCGAGTCGGCCTACTTCCTCGCTACCAACCGCAACAAGCGCTCGGTTACCTGCGACATCGCCTCACCAGGGGGCCAGGCCCTGGTGCGCGACCTGGTGCGCCACTGTGATGTGTTCGTCGAAAACTTCAAGGTTGGAGACATGGCGCGCTACGGGCTGGACTATGCATCCCTGCGCGAGGTGAACCCGAGCTTGGTTTACTGCAGCATCACCGGCTTCGGGCAAACCGGCCCCTACCGTGAGCGCGCAGGGTACGACTACGCCGTCCAGGGCATGGGCGGCCTCATGAGCGTGACCGGGGAGCGTGACGGCCAGGTCGACGCACTGGGCGAGCCCCTGGCCGGTGGGCCACAAAAAGTCGGTATTGCGGTCGCTGACCTGTTTACCGGGATGTACGCCACTGTCGGCATTCTGGCCGCGCTGCGCCATGCCGAACGCACGGGCCAGGGCCAGCATCTGGACATGGCACTCCTGGACACCCAGGTTGCAGTGCTGGCCAATCTGGGCGCCAACTACCTCGTCAGCGGCCAAGTGCCGCGACGGGCCGGCAACGCCCACCAGAACATCGTGCCCTACCAGGTGTTCGAGGTCGCCCGGCGACCAGACGGCCAACCCGACCATGTCATCCTGGCGGTGGGCAATGACAGTCAGTTCGCCCGCTTTTGCGATCTGGCTGGCCAGCCCGAGCTGGCGACGGATCCGCGCTTCGCCCGCAATGCTGACCGGGTACGCCACCGCGAGACCCTGGTGCCGCTCCTGGAGATCGTGATGAAAACCCGTGGCAAAGCCCAGTGGCTCTCGGCGTTGGAGGCGGCCAAGGTCCCCTGCGGCGCCATCAACGATCTGGCCGAGGTATTCGCAGACCCGCATGTTCAGGCCAGGGACATGGTCGATGAATGGGCACACCCCCACCACGCAGGCCTTCGCCTGGTGGCCAGCCCGCTGAAGATGAGCGGTACCCCGGTCAGGCACGACATGCCGCCCCCGCAGCTGGGTCAGCACACCGAGCAGGTGCTGGCCGAGGTGCTGGGTCTGCCTAGCGAGCAGATCGAAGCCCTGCGACAGCAGGACATCATCTAACGGGCGGCACCATACGGGAATAGACCGACCGGCCTGCTTCGGGCGCTGGGGCGGTGCATACTTCACGCCTCCTGAGTCAGCTCAAATACCCATGACAAAACGCGCCTGGAGTCTGATCGCGATCGCCCTGCTGGCGATTGGCGCCGCCGTGATTTATCTCTCGGGTCCCAGCGACCGTGCGCCGGCCTCGACCTTTGTCCTGCTTGACGGCAGCAAGAAGACCACCGGGGACCTGCGCGGACAGGTCACCCTGGTCAATTTCTGGGCGACCAGTTGCGCCAGTTGCGTGGCCGAGATGCCGGAAATGGTGGCCACCCACCAAAAGTACCAGAGCCGCGGCTACCAGACCTTGGCAGTCGCCATGAGCTACGACCCGCCGGCCTATGTGGTGAACTTCACGCAGACGCGCAAGCTGCCCTTCCAGGTCGCCATCGACAACACCGGCGAGGTGGCCAAGGCCTGGGGCGACGTGCGACTCACGCCCACGACTTACCTGGTGAACAAGCGCGGGCAGATCGTCAAGCGCTACGTGGGCACGCCGGACTTTGACGAGCTACATCTGCTGATCGAGAAGCTGCTGGCCGAGGCCTGAAGCCACTCGGAGAACCCACTGAAAGCCCGGCAGCGCCAGGCTTTCAAATAGGCATACAACCTGCCTCAGTTGCGGAAGGAGTCGTGGCAGGCCTTGCAGCTGGCAGCCGTAGAGCCAAACGCCGCCTTGAGGTTGTCGAGGTTGTTGGTCTTGGCCGCTACCAAGAGCTTGGCCGCCTCGGCCTGCAGTTTTTCCGAGCTGTCCTTGAACTTGACCTGCTCGGTCCAGATTTCGGGGCGGGCCTTGTTAGAAAGCTTCTCGGTGCCGGGCACGAAGCCTGCCCAGGGTAGGCGGGCCTGGGCGACGAACTCCTCGGCATTTTCAACGGCGACCTTGGAATCGAAGGGCGCGCGGCCGGAGGCCATAGCCCCCAGACGATCGAAATGCGACTTCATCTTCTTGAGCGCGCCTTGGCGGTAGTTCACCGCATCCTCGGGCTTTGCGAACGTCGGCTGGGCCAACGAGGGCAGGGACAGGGTGAAGGCGGCCACGGCGAGCGCCAGGGTACGGAACAGCGTCATGATTTGATCTCCCTCAGTGAAACGCCACCCCCTAGGGGCATGGGCGGCGCGAATCGGCAAAATGCAATAGCCTGTTAAAGCTAAATGGTTTGTAGCAGATACCCGGCTCGTCCGGACAAGAAGAAGGAATACACCCATGTCTCAGTCCACCGCTGAAGCCCCCCCAACCCACCGAGTCCGGGTGTGGGACCTGCCGCTGCGCCTCTTTCACTGGGGCCTGGCCGTGGCCGTCGTCGGTGCGGTGGCCTGCGCCCAGATTCCCGGGGTTCCGGTTGAGTGGCATGCGCGCTTTGGCTACACGGCGCTCGCACTGCTGCTCTTCCGGCTAGTCTGGGGGTTTGTCGGTGGCTACTGGTCCCGTTTTTCTCGGCTGCGCCCGACCCCCGCCCGCCTACGCGCCTACCTACGCGGAGCCCCCCAACCCGATGATCACGTCGGCCACTCGCCGGTGGGCGCGCTGGCCACCCTCGCACTGCTCGCGGTACTTGCTTTGCAGGTCGGGACCGGCCTCCTAGCCGACGACGAGATCGCCTTCGTCGGCCCCCTCAACCAATTGGTGAGCACTGCCACCGGACTGGCGGCAACCGAATGGCACAAGCACCTCGGCAAGCTGCTAGTTCTGGTGCTGGTCGCCCTGCATGTGGCGGCCGTGCTCTACTACCTGTGGGTACGCAAACAAAACCTAGTGGCGCCCATGGTTCACGGGGACAAGGTTCTGACGCAGCCCGCCAGAGCGTCCCGCGATGACGGGCCGTTGCGGCTGTGGGGTCTTGTTCTGGGAGCGCTGGCCGCAGGTGCCGTCGGCTGGCTGGTCCTGCAAGCTGGCTGAGGGTCGCACGCTACACTGACCCGACGCGACTTCAACGCTCTGCCTTGGACCCTTCAACCGCCCACGAGATCCGCTCCATCAGCGCCGGCGACACTGCCGGCGTGGCGCTCGTGCGCGAAATCTTCCTTGAGTACGCGCAAAGCCTGGGCATCCCGCTGGACTTCCAGGACTTTGACCAAGAGATCGCTGACCTACCTGGCGCCTACGAACCGCCACGCGGCGCCCTCTTGCTGGCCTACGTGGACGGCGTGCTGGCAGGTTGTTGCGCGCTCAGACCCCTGGACGCCTCCGACTATGCCAGCGCAGCCGAGATCAAGCGCCTGTACGTTCGGCGCCCCTTCCGCGGCTTCGGCCTAGGACGCTCGCTGGCCGAAGCTATTTTGGACGCCGCCCGTCAAGCGGGCTACGCCTGCGTGTTGCTAGACACCCTGAGCGACATGGAAGCAGCCAGGGCGCTCTACGAAGACCTCGGCTTCACCGAGATACCGCCTTACTATCACAACCCGATCGCAGGCGCTCATTACCTCAAGGCCGACCTCTAAGAAGCGGCCTCTGCGCGCAGGCGAATTTGCCTGCGGCACGGGGAATCAAGCCTTGGCCTGCGCGAGCATCGTCTGCGCGTCGCTGACCTCGAATTTGCCCGGGCCTTCGACGTTAAGAGTGGCCACCTTACCGTCTTTTACCAACATCGAATAGCGATTGCTGCGCACGCCCATGCCGCGCGCGCTGAGGTCGAGGGTCAGACCAGCGGCCTTGGCAAAATCGGCGGCGCCGTCACCCAGCATACGAACCTTGCCCGCGGTCTTTTGCTCGCGTGCCCAAGCGCCCATGACGAAGGCGTCGTTCACGCTGAGGCACCAAATCTCGTCCACACCGGCCTTCTTAAGCTCTTCGAACTTTTCGACATAGCCAGGCACATGCTTGGCAGAGCAGGTCGGGGTGAACGCGCCCGGCAGGGCGAACAAAGCGATGGTTTTGCCAGCCGTGGCCTTGGCCACTTCGACCGGGTTGGGGCCGATGCTGCAGCCATTGCCCTCGACCTCGGAGTATTCGTAGAGGGTGGCGCTGGGAAGGGTATCTCCGACTTTGATCATGGTTGTGCTCCTAAGGGTTGGCGCCCCGCGAGGGGCAGAAAAAGAAACTAGCCAAAAGAAAAACGGCCCATTGTGGGCCGTTTTTCCAAGGTGCGCAGGCGCAGGGAAATCAGACTTCCACGGCCTTTTCGACCAGCCGGGTTGCGACCCAGTTCTTGGTCTTCGAAATCGGGCGGCTCTCGGTGATCTCGATGACATCGCCGAGGTGGTACTCACCCTTTTCGTCGTGTGCGTGGTACTTGCTCGACTTGGCAACGATCTTGCCATAGAGCTCGTGCTTGACGCGTCGTTCAACCAAGACGGTGACCGTCTTAGCGCGCTTGTCGCTCACCACTTTGCCGATCAGGGTGCGCTTGAGGGAGGTTTTGGCTTCCGTCATGGTCACTCCTTATTTGGCAGACTCGGCGCGCTTCTGAGCCAGGACGGTCTTGGCGCGCGCAATGTCACGGCGCGTGAGGCGCAGCGTGGCGGTGTTATTGAGTTGTTGCGTGGCCTTCTGCATACGCAGCCCGAAGTGGGCTTTTTGCAGATCTTTGACCTCGGCCTCGAGGCCGGCAACGTCTTTTTGGCGCAGTTCAGCAGCATTCATGGTGTTCTCCTGAATCAAGCGCCGAGCATACGGCTGACGAAGGTGGTGCGCAGAGGCAGCTTGGCAGCCGCCAATCTGAACGCCTCGCGAGCGAGCTCCTCGGGCACACCGACGATCTCGTAGAGCACCTTGCCCGGTTGGATTTCGGCGACGTAGTACTCCGGGTTGCCCTTACCGTTACCCATACGCACTTCGGCGGGCTTTTGGGAGATCGGCTTGTCGGGGAACACGCGGATCCAGATGCGACCGCCACGCTTGACGTGACGGGAGATCGCGCGACGCGCGGCCTCGATCTGGCGGGCCGTCAGACGGCCACGATCCGTGGACTTCAGACCGAAGTCACCGAACGCCACCGAGTTGCCTCGGGTGGCGATGCCGGTGTTACGGCCCTTCTGCTCTTTGCGGTATTTGCGGCGAGCGGGTTGCAGCATGGTTTACTCTCCTTTGCCGTCAGCTGCCGGGGCAGCCGGCGCGGCGACCTTGCGGGCCACGCGCTTAACGGCAGGTTTCGGTGCATCAGCACCTGCGGTTGCTTCTTGCGGCTTGTCGGTGCCATCCGTGGGGGCCACATTGCCGGCGCCGGTGGTGCGGCGCGGGGCGCCACGACGATCGCCACCCGGACCCGGGCGCTGGCCATCACGGCGCGGACCACGCGGACCGCGACGCTCCTCGCCCTCGGGGCGGGGGGTGCTGTCCAGCGAGGGCGCATCGCTGCGGCCCAGGGTGTCGCCCTTGTAGACCCACACCTTGACGCCGATAACGCCGTAGGTGGTCTTGGCTTCGGAGAAGCCGTAGTCGATGTCGGCACGCAAGGTATGGAGCGGCACGCGACCTTCGCGGTACCACTCGCAACGTGCGATTTCGATGCCGTTGAGCCGGCCTGAGGACATGATCTTGATGCCCTGTGCGCCCAGGCGCATCGCGTTCTGCATGGCGCGCTTCATCGCACGGCGGAACATGATGCGCTTCTCGAGCTGCTGGGTGATGCTGTCGGCGATCAGTTGGGCATCGACTTCGGGCTTGCGCACTTCCTCGATGTTGACCGCGACGGGTACGCCCAGGCGAGAAGCGAGTTCCTTTTTCAGGTTCTCGATGTCTTCGCCCTTCTTGCCGATCACCACGCCCGGACGCGCCGAGAAGATGGTGATACGGGCGTTCTTGGCAGGGCGCTCGATCAGGATGCGCGAGACGGCGGCATTCTTCAGCTTGGCCTTCAGGTACTCACGCACCTTGATGTCTTCGGCCAGCATGCCCGCGAAGTTGCGATTGCTCGCGTACCAGCGGCTGGACCAGTTGCGGCTCACCGAAAGACGGAAGCCAGTCGGGTGGATTTTTTGTCCCATGTTCTTCCCAGGCCTTTCAGTTGCCAACCGTCACGTACACATGGCACGTGGGCTTGCTGATACGGTTGCCGCGGCCCTTGGCGCGCGCGGTGAAGCGCTTGAGGGTGGCGCCTTGCTCGACGTAGATGGTTTTGACCTTCAGTTCGTCAATGTCGGCGCCGTCGTTGTGCTCGGCGTTCGCAATCGCGGACTCGAGCACCTTCTTGACGATGCCAGCGGCTTTCTTCTGGGTGAAGTTCAGGATGTCGAGGGCCTGATCCACCTTCTTGCCGCGGATCAGATCAGCGACCAGACGGCCTTTGTCGACCGACAGACGGACGCCCCGGAGGACTGCACGTGTTTCCATGGTCATTCCTTACTTCTTCTGGACTTTTTTGTCTGCGGGGTGACCCTTGAACGTACGGGTCAGAGCGAATTCGCCTAGCTTGTGTCCCACCATCTGGTCGGTGACATAGACCGGCACATGCTGTTTGCCGTTGTGGACGGCAATCGTCAGGCCGATGAACTCAGGCAGGATCATCGAGCGGCGCGACCAGGTCTTGATCGGCTTCTTGTCCTTGTTGGTGACGGCCTTGTCGACCTTGGCCAGCAAGTGATGGTCGACGAACGGGCCCTTCTTGAGAGAACGAGTCATTGGCTACCCCTTACTTCTTGCGACGCGACACGATCATGACCTGCGTGCGCTTGTTGTTACGGGTACGGTAACCCTTGGTCAGGTTGCCCCACGGATCCACCGGCACGCGGCCTTCACCAGTGCGGCCCTCACCACCACCGTGCGGGTGGTCGATCGGGTTCATGGCGGTACCACGGACAGTCGGGCGGATGCCCATGTGACGCTTCACACCGGCCTTGCCCAATTGGCGGAGGCTGTGCTCTTCGTTGGCAACTTCGCCGATGGTGGCGCGGCACTCGATGTGGATCTTGCGAACCTCACCCGAGCGCATGCGAACCTGGGCATAAGTGCCTTCGCGCGCCAGCAGGGTGGCAGAGGCGCCAGCCGAACGAGCGATCTGGGCGCCCTTGCCGGGCTGCAGCTCGATGCAGTGGATGGTCGAACCCACCGGAATGTTGCGAATCGGCAGGGTGTTGCCAGCGCGGATCGGGGCTTCCGAACCGGACAGCAGGGTTGCACCGACTTCCAGGCCACGCGGGGCAATGATGTAGCGACGCTCGCCGTCGGCGTAACACACCAGAGCGATGTGGGCCGTACGGTTCGGGTCGTACTCGACACGCTCCACCTTGGCGGGAATGCCATCCTTGTCACGGCGGAAGTCGACCACACGGTAATGGTGCTTATGACCACCGCCCTTGTGGCGAACGGTGATGTGGCCGTTGTTGTTGCGGCCGGACTTCTGGTGCTGGGGTTCCAGCAGGGGCGCGTAGGGCTCACCCTTGAACAGGTGGTCACGCGTGACCTTGACCACGGCACGCTGGCCGGGCGAGGTCGGTTTCATCTTGATGACTGCCATGGTTTACGCAGCCTCCCCGGAGAAATTGAGCTCTTGACCGGGCTGCAGCATCACGTAGGCCTTGCGAATGTTGTCGCGGCGGCCCACCGAGCGGCCGAAGCGCTTGGTCTTGCCCTTGGTGTTGACCACAGAGACGCCCTTGACCTGGACCTTGAACATGAGTTCAACAGCGGCCTTGATCTCGGGCTTGGTGGCGTCCTGCAGGACCTTGAACGTCACGGCATTGGACTTGTCGGCCACCTGCGTCGCCTTTTCGGAGACGATGGGGGCGATGAGCACCTGCATCAGACGGCCTTCATCGAACTTGCGTTCGGCGGGGGTAGGGTTCACACGGCTCATGCGAACATCTCCTTGAGCTGGTCCATGGCACCCTTGGTGACCAGCACCTTCTTGTAGTGCACCAGCGACAGCGGGTCGGCGTAACGGGGCTCGACAACCAGGATGTTGACCAGGTTGCGAGAGGCCAGGTACAGGTTCTCGTCCACTTCCTCGGCGATGACAAGGACGTTGTCGAGGTTCATGGCCTTGAACTTGGCGGCCAGCGCCTTGGTCTTGGGCGAGTCCACCTTGAGGGACTCGACCACAGCCAAGCGGCCTTCACGGGCCAACTGGGAGAAGATGGACGCCATGCCGGCGCGGTACATCTTCTTGTTGACCTTTTGGGTGAAGTTCTCGTCCGGGCTGTTCGGGAAGGTACGGCCGCCTCCGCGCCACAGCGGCGAGGAGGTCATACCGGCACGAGCGCGGCCCGTGCCCTTTTGCTTGAACGGCTTCTTGGTGGAGTGCTTGACCTGCTCACGGTCTTTCTGGGCACGGGTACCCAGACGCGCGTTGGCTTGGTAAGCGACGACGATCTGGT
Organism: Ramlibacter sp.; assembly: GCF_029866045.1. Taxonomy (GTDB): domain Bacteria; phylum Pseudomonadota; class Gammaproteobacteria; order Burkholderiales; family Burkholderiaceae_C; genus Ramlibacter. Next base: position 21,258 of record NZ_JARXAB010000042.1, read on the forward strand.
GGACCAGGTCTTCGTTGTATTCGCGGCCGAACACGGTCTCAGGCGCGTCCACTTTGGAGGCGGCTTGGCCCTGCTCGTTCAGGAGTTCGAGTTGCATTACTTCGCTCCCTTGTCTGCCGCCTTGGCCTTGACGGCCGGGCGAACGGTGACGAAGCCGCCTTTGGCGCCAGGGACGGCGCCCCGGATCAGCAGCAGTTGACGCGCTTCGTCGATACGAATGACATCCAGGTTTTGGATGGTCTTGGTGACGTCACCGAGGTGGCCCGACATTTTCTTGCCCGGGAACACGCGGCCCGGGTCCTGGGCCATCGAGATGGAGCCTGGGACGTTGTGGGAACGGCTGTTACCGTGGGAGGCGCGCTGAGACGAGAAGTTGTGGCGCTTGATGGTGCCCGCGAAGCCCTTACCGATCGAAGTGCCCTGCACATCGACCTTCTGGCCAACGGCAAACAGGTCCGTCACGGGCAGCGTGGTGCCTGCGGCGTACTTGGCAGCCGCCTCAGCGGTGACACGAAATTCCTGGGTGATCTCGCCGGCCTGGACGCCTGCCTTGGCGAGGTGACCTGCTTGCGGCTTGGTCACGCGCGAAGCCTTGCGCGCACCGAATGTGACCTGAAGGGCCACATAGCCGTCGTTCTCGTCGGTCTTGACCTGGGACACGCGGTTGTTGGACACATCCACCACCGTGACAGGCACTGCGTCCCCATCATCGTTGAAGAGACGCATCATGCCAACCTTGCGGCCCAGCAACCCGAGGGAGTTGCTTTGACTCATGTTGTACTCCGTTGCAATCGCCGCAGCCGCTTCAATTGGCTTCTGCGTTTGACGTCTCGCTTCTCAAAAAAGCGCGAGACGGCGAAAGAAGGTTGATAAAAGCTCAGCCCCTTCAGGAGCCGAGCCAAAAATTATAACCCGCGCCACGAGCGGCCCGCAAGACTTTGCGAGTCTGCGCCGCGAGATGGCGCAGATGTGACGCCCTTGGTATTACTGCAGCTTAATTTCGACGTCTACGCCGGCCGGGAGGTCGAGCTTCATCAGAGCGTCAACGGTCTTGTCGGTCGGATCGACGATGTCCATCAGGCGCTGGTGGGTACGGATTTCGAACTGGTCACGGGAGGACTTGTTGACGTGCGGCGAACGCAGGATGTCGAAGCGCTTCATGCGGGTCGGCAGGGGCACGGGGCCCTTCACGATCGCGCCGGTGCGCTTGGCGGTATCAACAATCTCAGCGGCGGACTGGTCGATCAACTTGTAATCGAAGGCCTTGAGGCGGATGCGGATTTTCTGCTGGGCCATTCGATTACTCCATGATCTTGGCGACGACGCCCGAGCCGACGGTCTTGCCACCTTCGCGGATGGCAAAGCGCAGGCCTTCTTCCATGGCAATCGGGGCGATCAGCTTCACAGTGATCGACACGTTGTCGCCAGGCATCACCATCTCTT
>NZ_JARXAB010000082.1 GCF_029866045.1 Ramlibacter sp.
ACCGAGGGCCAGCCGATCGAATACGCCCGCACCTGGTTTGCGGGCGACCGTGTGACCCTGACCGTGAACCACGAGGACTGAAACAATGCAGGCAGCCCCTGATCTATGCGCCATCTACTTCGCGCCCGACCCGAACAGCCCCTGGGGACAGGCCGGCAGCCAGTGGCTCGGGCGCTGCGCAGCCACGAAGCGGCACCCGCCCTTGCCCCGCATCGAGGAGCTGGCCCCCGATGTGCAGACCGCACTGACCGCCGACCCGCGCCGCTACGGCTGGCATGCCACGCTGAAGGCGCCCTTCGCACTGGCGCCGGGTCAAGACATCCAAGCGGTGCTGGCCGCCATGCAGCGTCTGGCCGGCGAGTTCTCCGCCTTCGATTTGCCGCCCCTGGGGGTGGACCGCAGGGGCCATTTCCTGGCCTTGCGGCCTATGGGCGACTGCGCGCCGCTGCAGGCGGTGGCTGCGGCCTGCGTCACCCGACTGCAACCCCTGGCCTTGCCGCTGGGCGAAAGCGAACTGGCCCGGCGCCGGCGCGCGCCGCTCACGCCCGAACAGGACGCGTTGCTGTGCCAGTGGGGCTACCCCTGGGTGCTGAACCACTTTCACTTTCACTTTTCCCTGAGCAACACGCTCGAAGGCGTCGATCCCTCGCTGCGTGTGGCACTGGCAGACGCCGCCAGCGAGCACTTCGCTTCGTTAGGGCCTTGCCGGTTTGACCGACTCGCGCTCTTCGTGGAGCCGGAAAAGGGCGCGGACTTCCAACTGGCCGAGTTCGTGCCGCTGCAGCCATGAACGGGCGGCTGATCTACATCGTCGGCCCTTCGGGAGCAGGCAAGGATAGCCTGCTGGCTTGGGTGCGGAAGCACCTGCCCGCCAGCGCGCCCTTGCACTGGGCCAGGCGCGCCATCACCCGCCCGGCCGATGCGGGCGGCGAGGCGCATGAGTGCCTGGATACCGAAGGCTTTGAGAATGTCGTGCAGGCGCAGGGCTTCGCCATGCATTGGCAGGCCAACGGGCTGCGCTACGGCATACGCCGCGAGGAGCTGGCGCACCTGACGCATGAGGTGCACGGGCGATGGGTGCTTCTCAATGGCTCCCGGGCCTACCTGCCGGAAGCAGCCCGCCTGTACCCCGGCATGACCGTCATTCACATCACTGCGGACGCCAACGTGCTGCGGCAGCGGCTGGCAAAACGCGGGCGGGAGAGCGCGCAGGAGATCGAGCGCCGGATCGAGCGTGCCGTCGACCTGCAAGTGCCAGAGGGCAGTGCCTTGCACGAAGTGCGCAATAACGACCAGCTCGAAGCCGCTGGCCGGCAATTGATGACCCTCATCGAGGCGATCACGGGGCATGGCAGACGCCCAGGTCGAGCCGCCGGTGACTGATATACAGTGGTAGCTTGTACACACCCAAGGAGTCCCCCTTGTCCATGACCTACACCCTCAAGGGCGCCCTAATCGCCGTGGCCTTTGCCACCAGCGCGCCGCTTTTCGCCCAAGGCACCCCTATTAATGCGGAAGCATTCGACGCGCTGATTGCCCGGGGGCCTGTTGCCGACGCAGCGACTATCGCGTCCAGCACCTGGGCCACCAAAATCAAGCAGACCGGCACGCTGCGCCTGGGCGCCACCCAGACATCCAACCTGTTCTCGCTGCTCAACGAGAAAGACAGCAAGCAGCGCGGTTTCGACGCGGGCTTGTCCCAGCTCCTCACGCGCTACATCCTGGGCGACGCGACCAAGTACCAGTTCACCCAAATCAACTCGTCGACCCGCGAGCAAGTGCTTGTGAACGGCCAGGTGGACATGGTGGTGGCCACCTACTCCATCACCCCGGCCCGGGCAGAGCGGATTTCATTTGCAGGCCCGTACTACACCTCGCAGGCGGGGGTTCTGATCAAGTCGACCACTAAGACGATCCAATCCCATGAGGATCTTGGCGGAAAGAGAACCGCCACCCAAGCAGGCTCGACGGGGCCTGCGATCCTGGCGCAATTCGCGCCCAAAGCCGTCGTGCAAGAGTTCCAGACCCACCAGGAAGCTCTCGACGCCCTGCGCCAAGGCCGGGTGGAAGCCTATGTGACCGACTACACCCTCCTGCTCAATGTGCTGAGCCTGGGCACCGGCGACGCGCAATTGGCGGGCGCTCCTTTCGGTGCACAGGACCTGTATGGCATCGGTCTGCCCAAGGGCTCGGACGGCGTGGCCTTTGTGAATGCCTTTTTGAAGAGAATCGTTGCGGATGGCACTTGGGCCCGCCTGTGGACGGTGTCCATCGGGCAGCGCACCGGCAGCACCAGGGTTCCGACGCCGCCTGCGCTCCCCTGAAAAATGGGCAGTGTCCTGAAGGTCCTGGCTGATTACGGGCCTGCCTTCGGGCAGGCCCTTTTGCTGACCTGGAAGCTCACGGCCATCTCCTTCGTGGCCGGCTTCGCACTGGGCATTGTGGTGACGGTGGCCCGGCTGCTGCCGCTGCGGCCGCTGCGTTTCGTGCTGACGACCTATGTGGAGATCTTTCGCAACATCCCGAGCGTTGCGCTGCTGATCTTCGTCGTGTTCGCCCTGCCTGACCTCAATGTCCTGATCGACTACGAGCCCAGCGTCATCCTAACCCTGACCCTGGTGTGCTCCGCCTTCACGGCAGACTACCTGCGCACCGGCATCAACACTGTAGGCATCGGCCAGGTGGAAGCCGCACGCAGCTTGGGACTGAGCCCGAGCGGCGTGATCGTGTCGGTGGTGCTGCCGCAGGCGCTGCGCTCGGTGGTCCAGCCCATGACCTCCCTCTTGATCGCACTGATGCTCTCGACCTCGCTGGCGTCACAGGTGCCGCTGCCGGGCCGGGAGCTCACCGCGCTGGTCGCCAAGATCGCCAACGACTCCGCCATCGGAATGGCGGCGTTTGCGGTGGCGGCTTCGGCCTACTTGGGATCGGGTCTGCTGATCGCGTGGGCGGGCGCCGCACTCGAAAAGAAGGTGCGTATCCTGCGATGAGCCGCGCACTCGAAGATGTTCTTTTTGGCGACCTGAGCCACAAGGCGCAGGCGCTGACACGGGCTGCGAGCGTGGTCGTCGCGGCGGCACTGCTGGTGCTGGCGGCCGCAGTCGTTTTTCGGTTCCATGCCGCGGGCCAGTTTGAAGGGCGCCTCTGGGAATTTTTTGCCTGGCAGACGACCTGGGCCTTCCTGGCCAAGGGCCTGCTCGGCACACTGGCATCGGCGGCCGTAGCGGCCGTCATCGCCCTGGTGCTGGGGTTGGTGCTCCTCCTCGGTCGCCTGTCCCCGCTGCGGCTCCTGCGCTGGCCCGCCATTGCGGTGATTGAATTTTTGCGTGGCGTGCCGACCCTGCTGCTCATTTATGTGTGTTTCTTGCTCCTCCCATCGCTCGGATTCAAGCTCAGCGCCTACTGGATGTTGACCTTGCCTGTAGGACTCAGCACCGCCGCCGTGGTGGCGGAGGTGTACCGCGCAGGCGTGCTGGCCGTACCCCGCGGCCAAACCGATGCGGCCCGGGCGCTGGGTTTGAGTGAGGCGCGCGTCTTTGTGCATGTGGTCTTTCCCCAGGCGCTGCGCTTCATCGTCCCGGCACTGGTGGCCCAACTGGTGATCGTGGTCAAAGACACCACCTTCGGCTACGTCGTCACCTACGGCGAGCTGATGCAAAACGCCAAGGTGCTCATTGCCAACTACCGCTCGCTCGTGCCGGTGTATCTGGTTGTGGCGGTGCTGTACTGCCTGGTGAACTACGCGATTTCTAGGGCAAGCCAGCGGCTGGGCCGGCGCGTGCCTTGACCATCAGTGTCCGCTGGGTGATTGCGCGGCACTGGCCGTAGCGGCCTTCATCTTGGCGCGCAGATCGCCATAGGCACCGGGTACGTCGACGAGGTCTAGGTTCTGGGCGCCGGTCGGGGTGACAAAGCGTACGGTCACCTCTGTGCCAGTGAACTCGTATTCCACCAGGCCCACCTCCTTGGTACCGATGCGTGGCTGCATAGCGTCGGGGAGGATGAATGCGGTGGAAGGCGCCCACACATGGCGCACCCCGTCGTGCTCGAACATCCGATGCTGGTGCACGTGGCCGCAGGCGACGAGGCGGAGATTGACCTGCCGCGTCAGGCCCAGCAACTGGGCACGGGGGCCGCGCAACACATAACGGCCCGAGGCCTCATGTTCTTCATCGGGTGTATCCCGGAACAGAGGCTTGTGCAGGAACAGGGCTACCGGGCGTTCACCCGCTTCGGAAAAGGCCTGTTCCAGAAACGCCCACTGAGCATCCTCGGCCGGCAGGCCGGAGCCCAGAAGTTGTGCGTTCAGTGCGATGAAAAACCAGTCGCCCGCCTCCATGGTCCATTGCTCGGCGCCAAAGTGACTGCGGTAGATCTCTCGGCGCGGGTCGCTGATGCCGGCGCCGTGGCTGCCGGGGCTGGGGTTGTCGCCGATGTCGTGGTTGCCGGGGATGGTGCGCACCGGCACCGTCAGACGACCATGCTGCTCGGCGGAGAAGGCCAGATCGTCGGGCACGTTCTCGCCGTTCAAGGCAATGTCGCCGCTATTGAGAACCAAGTCGGGCTGTGCCGCGTTCACATGCGCCACCACGGCATCCCAGTTGGGAACGAAGAACGGGCGTTCGCGGCTTAGATGGGTGTCGGATACCTGGATCAGCTTGAATGTGGCCATGAGAGTCCTTGTGTTGGCTCCAAGCTATCGGGCCGACATGACGCAGCTGTGACGGGCGGCGCTGTCGGGGAGTGTCACACCACGGTCAAGGAGCGCCCATACAACCGACGGATTCCCTGCCCGGAGCACCCTGATGAAAAAAGTCCGCAATCTCCTCGCCAGCCTCGCGCTCTCTCTCGTGGCCGCCATGGCCTACGCGCAGACCGAGATCGTTTTCTACCACTACCAGACCGGCGCGCCCGGCAAAACACTGCGTGCCATCCTGGACGATTTCCAGAAAAGCAACCCCGATGTGGTGGTGAAAGACATCTACAAGCAGTCCGAGCAGATCACGGGAGAAGTGCAGGCTGCACTGGCTGCCCGCCGGCCAGTGGATGTGACCACGGTGATCGGAAAGAATATCGTTTTCTTCGCAGGCGCCACGCCGGCTGTCGCTCTGAACGATCCCAAGAACGGCGACGCAAAGTGGCTGGACGCCTATCTGCCGAACTTCCTGGATGCGGGACGCATCGAGGGGAAGATCTACGCCATTCCGCATGCCTACGGCACGCCGCTGCTTTACTACAACAAGGACATTTTCCGCAAGGCAGGACTCGACGCGGACAAGGCGCCCCGCACCTGGGACGAGGTGATTGCTGCGGCCACCCAGATCAAGCAGAGAACCGGAATGGCTGGCGTCGCGCACCTGCACGCCTCGATGGGTGACTACGGCACGATGGTGATGGTGACCAATGCCGGGGCCACCTATCTGAACAAGGCCGGGACCAAGGCCGAGTTCGACACCCCTCAGGGCGTCGCGGTGTTGCAGATGTGGCAGGACATGGCCAAGACGGGCATCATGCCGGTCGCGAACGACCAGCAGTGGGGCGCGGCCTTCCAAGCCGGCCAGATGGGCATGTACGTCACCTCGTCGGCAGCGCTGCGCGGCTTCGTGGCCTCGGCGCAAGGCAAGTTTGACCTCGGCGTGGCGCAGTATCCGCTGTGGAAGCAGCAACCCCGCCGGGTCAACAATTCCGGGGCTGCCATCATGCTGCACGCTCCGGAGGGCCCGCGTCGCGAAGCCTCCCTGAAGCTTCTGCGCTATCTGTCGCGGCAAGATGTGTCCAACCACTGGTCGCGTGAGACGGGCTACATGCCCCTGATTCGCAACCCGCAGGCTGACCCGGTCATGGCGAAGTACATCGCCAGTTTCCCCCAGGTGCGCCCCTCCATCGCCCAGATGTCTGAGACGCTGCCGACGGCGACCTGGCCTGCCGAAGGAACCCTGGAGGCCCAGGTTCACATCAAGAACATGCTGGACGAGTTGTGGGCTGCCAAGCGTCCGGCCAGCGCCATCGTTCCCGAAGCGGTCCGCAAGGTGAACGAGGCCCTGTCCGTCAACCTCAAGAAGTGACGGTGGGTATGACTGGGGCGGCCACCGTGCCCCCAGGCGGCACGGTGCCTCTGCTCGCCAGGCGGCGGCACCGCCAGTGGCCACTCGCGCCGTTTCTGTACCTGGCGCCGATGATCGTGCTGCTGGCGGTGTTTACCTATTGGCCGCTGCTGCACACCCTCTATCTGAGTTTGGTGCAGTGGAACATGAACCCCGATCAGCCGATGCGCTGGGTCGGCGGGGCCAACTACCGCGGCCTATTCAACTCCCCGCTGTTTGATGCTGCGTTCCGAAACACGCTGATTTACATCATTGCCTCCATCCCGCTGAAGGTTCTGCTGCCGATTCCGATCGCGATATTCGTGTGGACGCTGGCGAGCCGGGGACAGATCTACCGCGCCCTGCTGTTTCTGCCAACGCTTTTCAGCTTCACGGTTGTGGCGGTGGTGTTCCTGTGGCTGCTCAACCCCATAGGGGGTCACTTCGTGCAGCTCGCGCGCCTGTTTGGCGGGCAGTGGCCCAACGTCCTCACCGATCCAGACCTTGCGATCTGGACGATCTTGCTGATCTCCACCTGGAAGGTGATTGGCTTCAATACGCTGCTCTATGTGGCCGGCCTGGCCAGCATCAACCGAGACTATGTGGAAGCCATGCGGCTAGACGGCGCCAGCGACTGGCGCTTGGTGCGCCACCTGCTGTGGCCACTGCTCACGCCGACCACGCTGTTCGTCCTGATCTCTACGATCATCTTCGCGATCCAGCAGGTGTTCACGCCCATCGACATCATGACCGAAGGCGGCCCGCAGAACGGCACAACCAATCTGTTCTACATGGTCTACCAGTACGCATTTCGCACATTCAACGTTGGCTTTGGTGCTGCCGGCACAGTGGTCATCTTCGCGTTCCTGCTGGCGGTCACCTTGCTGAAGATGCGGGTTCTGGATCGCCATGTGCACTATCAGCAATAAGGCGAAGCGATGACACTCAGTGCCCCTTGGCGGACAGTGGGCCATCTGGTCCTTGTTCTGCTGTGCCTGTCTATGGTGGTGCCACTGCTAGTGGCGCTTGGCATGGCCTTCAAGCCGCCCAACGAGGTGTATGCACTGACCCCTTGGCCGCAGGCACCGACGCTGGACAACTTCCGCCGCCTGTTCGAGCAGGTGCCTTTCCATCTCTATATGTGGAACAGCATTGCGACCACTGCATTGCGCGTAGGCGGCCAGGTGGTGATTGCCGTTCTGTGCGCCTATGCCTTCGCTCGCTGGGAGTTCCCTGGCCGGGAGTGGCTGTTCGGTGCCGTGCTGGGCGCGATGATGATCCCGCACACGCTAACCATGATTCCGATCTACATGATGATCGCGGACCTCAAGTGGTTCGATACCTGGCGGGCGCTGGTCATTCCGAACCTGGCCATGCCATTCGCCGTATTCCTGCTGCGCCAGCATTTCCGCTCCTTCCCGCGCGAATTGTTCGACGCCGCCGAGATGGACGGCGCCGGGCATTGGCGAGCGCTATGGCTGGTCGTTCTACCCAATCTGAAGCCCGTCCTTTCGGCGCTGGCCATCATCCTGTTCATCGACTGCTGGAACGAGTATTTCTGGCCGCTGCTGGTGACCGACGCGCCGGAGTCCCGCACTGTGCAGATCGGCATCCGCGAGTTCCTGGAGGCGGACCACAACGACTTCGGCGGGCTCATGGCCGGCGTCACGCTGGCCAGCCTGCCGGCACTGGCAGTGTTCTTCCTGTTCCAGCGCAAGGTGATGGACACCTTCGTGGCCTCGGGCATCAAGTGAGCATAGGGACAACGACACATGGCAGCCATCTCATTCCGCGGCTTGGCAAAACACTTCGGAGCAGTGGCCGCCGTTCAGGACTTCACACTCGACGTGCCCGACGGGGAATTGTTGGTTCTGGTCGGCCCTAGCGGCTGCGGTAAGACCACCACGCTGCGTATGCTGGCGGGACTGGAGGCGCCAACTGGGGGCGAGATCTGGCTGGGTGACCGAGAGATTGCACACCTGCCGGCCCGGGAGCGCAACATCGCCATGGTGTTCCAGAACTATGCGCTCTATCCGCACATGAGCGTGGCAGAGAACGTGGGCTTTGCCCTGCGTCTGGCCGGAGTTAAGCGCGATGAGGTGGCGCGCCGCGTATCGACGGCAGCCGAGATGATGGGTATTGGCGGCCTGTTGGAGCGGCTTCCACGCGAACTCTCCGGCGGCCAACGTCAGCGCGTCGCAGTGTGCCGCGCCATCGTGCGTGACCCGCAAGCCTTCCTTTTCGATGAGCCCTTGTCCAATCTGGACGCGAAGTTACGAATGAGTGCGCGAGCCGAAATCCGCCGGCTACAAAAGCGCCTGGGCGTCACCACCGTGTATGTGACCCACGATCAGGTCGAGGCGATGACGCTGGCCGATCGCATGGTGGTGATGCATGAGGGGCGTATTCAGCAGGTCGGCCATCCGCTGGAAATTTATGCACGTCCCGCCAACACCTTCGTCGCCGGCTTCATTGGCAGCCCGCCGCTGAACCTGCTGCCGGTCAGTGCGTCCGCTACCCTGGGCCTGCCCCAAGCACTTCTGTCATCGAAGTCGGAAGTGGCGACCCTCGGCATCCGTCCAGAAGGTATTTCGCTGCGCGCCTCCGACCTGGGCCGACCGCTGCGCTTCAGGGCCCAACTGGAGTTGGTGGAGGCACTGGGCGCGGAGTCCCTGCTGCACCTGCGCCTAGGTGAATGGTCCCTGCTGGCGCGCATCCCGGGTACCTCGCCCGTCTCGGCTGGCGACACACTGGACCTCGCGATGGACACCTCGGCACTGTGCTTCTTCGGACACGATGGAAATCGGATTGACGACAGTGACCTGCAACACCGCTTGGCCCAAACGCAGAGCACCTAAACAATGAACACTCCTTCGCGCCTTGTCCCGCTCTCGGGCACCACCAATTTTCGTGATCTAGGCGGTTACGTAGGTCATGACGGCCGCTCCGTGAAGTGGCGCAAGCTGTTTCGGTCGGACCATCTGGGGGCGCTTTCCTCAGAGGACATCGGAACGTTGGCGGACTTGGGGCTCGCGCGCGTCGCGGATTTTCGCGGGGCGGTCGAGCGCGAGGCGCAGGCCTGCGCCATGCCCGGGGTGACCGTGCACTCGCTGGCGATCGATCCCAGCGTGGCGCAGAGCATGAAGGCCCACCTGGCGAGCGGCCAGCAATTGAACGCACAGGACACGGTGCGCATGATGGAGAACACCTACCGTGCGTTCGTGCATCACCAGTCGCATCGTTTCGCGGCGCTGTTTGCCCTTTTGCTTGAGAGCGACCAAGCGCTGGTTTTTCATTGCACCGCAGGGAAGGACCGCACCGGTTTTGCCGCAGCGATGATCTTGCTGTCACTCGGTGTACCGCGCGATGTGGTGATGCAGGACTACCTGCTCACCAATGACCACTACAAGATCTCGGATCCAGGCGCATCGGATCTGCCACGCGAGGCCCTGCAGGTGCTGTGGCGAGTTCAGGATACGTTTCTGAATGCTTCCCTCAAGGCCGTGGACACCGACTTCGGGGGTGTCCAGAACTACCTCACAGAGCATTTGCGTGTCGGGCCGCGCGAGCAGGAGCGGCTGGCCGAGCTGTATCTGCAAGCCTGATCTGCTGGCCACCCTGCCGAAACCAGGCAGAAAAGAAGCGTCCGAATGACTGCAAAGTCATGGGAATTCCATCGCGCAAGAGGCGATGAGAGCGCACAGCGTTAGGCAGCACCCACGCCCGCACCGTCACGGCATTCTTTCCCATCTGGCCATCAATCCTCCAATTGCTTGACCCGCAGCGCCAAAGGCGCGGTGTCTGAAAACAATCAGCACCCGCTCATTCACGGGATCAAAGGCGACCATCTGGCCGTAGGCGCCTCGCCAGGTGAAACGAGAGGAAGGTTGGCGCGAGTAAATCCAGGTTTGATAGCCGTAGTCGTCTCCAAAGTACCCTTTGGAGACCTTTTTTTGAATTGAGGTGGCGTCCTTCATGAATTTTTCGATGCAGGCGCCCTC
>NZ_JARXAB010000137.1 GCF_029866045.1 Ramlibacter sp.
GGGCTTCATTTCGATGACATCGCCAAGCTGATGCGGGCGTTGCGCAAGCTCCTCGAAGCCGGTCACTCCTTGGTCGTGATCGAGCACAACCTGGACGTGATCCGCGCCGCTGACTGGCTGATCGACCTCGGGCCCGAGGGCGGCGACGCCGGTGGCCTGCTGGTGGCCGAGGGGTCGCCCGAGGAGCTGAAGAAGCACCCCACCTCGCACACGGCCCGCGCCCTGCGCGAGTACGACCACGCGCTGGGCGAGGGCGCTGCGCTGGCCCAGGAAGGGCGGCCGCTGCAGGCGGTGGTGCGGGCCCGCCGCGCGGAGGCGATCGAGATCGTCAACGCCCGCGAGCACAACCTCAAGTCGCTCTCGGTCAATATTCCGCATGGCAAGTTCAGCGTGGTGACCGGTGTCTCGGGCTCGGGCAAGTCGACGCTGGCCTTCGACATCCTGTTCAACGAGGGGCAGCGCCGCTATCTCGAATCGCTCAACGCCTATGCCCGCAGCATCGTGCAACCGGCCGGCCGGCCGGAGGTCGACGCGGTCTATGGCATTCCGCCCACGGTGGCCATCGAGCAGCGGCTCTCGCGCGGTGGCCGCAAGTCCACGGTGGGCACCACCACCGAAGTCTGGCACTTCCTGCGCCTGCTCTATGTGAAACTGGGCATACAGCACTGCGTGAAGGACGGCGCCGAGGTGCGCCCACAAACGCCCGACAGCATTGCGGCCCAGATCATGCGCCGCTGGCGCGGCCAGCATGTGGGCCTCCTCGCGCCGCTGGTGATCAATCGCAAGGGGGTCTACACCGAGCTGGCCGACTGGGCCCGGGCCCGGCGCTACACCCACCTGCGCGTCGACGGTGACTTTTTGCCCACCACCGGTTTCCCCCGCCTGGATCGATTCAAAGAACACTCCATCGAGCTGCCAGTCGGCGATCTGAAGGTGGGTCCGGACACGGAAGGCGCGCTGCGCGAACTGATCACCATCGCTCTGGAGCATGGCAAGGGGGTGCTGCACCTGTTGGCGCCACTCGACGGCCTGCATGAGGCCATGGACCAAGGCCTGGGCCGTCACCACCACATTGGCCAAGTGGAAGTTTTCTCGGTCCGCCGGGCCTGCCCGGTGTGCAGCACCTCGTACGCTGAGCTGGACCCGCGCCTGTTCTCCTACAACAGCAAACATGGCTGGTGCCCGGACTGCGTGGGCACCGGTGTCAAGCTCACCCGCGACCAGCGCAAGGTGTTGGACGACTCCGTGATGGACGACGACAACAAGGGACGTGAACAGACATTCTCCGAGGTTGAGGTCGAGGATGTGAGCGACGAGACCTGCCCCGGCTGCGAGGGCAGCCGACTCAACGCCCAGGCGCGGGCAGTCCGCTTTTTCGGGCAGGGCATTGCCGATATCGCCGCGCTGTCAGTGGGCGATGTGCGGCGCTGGGTCGAGACGCTGCAGGTCGAGGGCGCACTTGCTGTCCGCGAGCAGGGCATCGCCCGCGATCTCATTCCCGAGATTCGCAGCCGGCTCGAGTTCCTGGAGGAAGTGGGCCTGGGCTATCTCACGCTGGACCGTGGCGCGCCCACGCTCTCAGGGGGCGAGGCTCAGCGCATTCGACTCGCGGCCCAACTGGGCTCCAACCTACAGGGCGTGTGCTACGTGCTGGATGAGCCCACCATCGGCCTGCACGCCCGAGACAACCAGATCCTGCTCAATGCTCTGCACAAGTTGGGCGACAAGGGCAACACCTTGGTGGTGGTGGAGCATGACGAGGACACCATCCGCCGCGCCGACCATGTGATCGACATCGGTCCCAGCGCCGGCAAGCGCGGGGGCCAGTTGGTGGCCCAGGGCTCGGTGGCCGATGTCACTGCCAGCGCCGACTCGATCACCGGCCGCTACTTGCTGCACGCGATGAAGCACCCGCTCAAAGCCCGGCGCGGCCCCGGCGATGCCTGGCTGCAGCTGCGCGGCGCCAGTTTGCACAACCTCGGCGACGTTGACGTGGATGTGCCTTTGCAAAGGCTGGTGGTGGTGACGGGCGTCTCGGGCTCGGGCAAGTCCACGCTGGCGCGTGATGTGCTGCTGGAGAACGTGCAGCGCGGCGTTCAACAGCGGTCGACCAAGGCCGGGCGCGAAGCCGACGAGCGCGGCCAGCATCCGGAGTGGGTGGACTGCCGCTCGCTCACCGGCTACCAGGGCATCGACCGGGTGCTGGAGGTCGACCAGACCCCCATCGGCAAGACGCCTCGCTCCTGCCCCGCCACCTACATCGGCTTTTGGGACACGGTGCGCAAGCTCTTTGCCGACACGCTCGAGGCCAAGGCCCGCGGCTATGGGCCCGGGCGCTTCTCCTTCAATACCGGCGAGGGTCGCTGCCCCACGTGCGAAGGCCAGGGCCTGCGCACCATCGCGATGAGCTTTCTGCCGGACGTGAAGGTGTTGTGCGAGTCCTGCCATGGCGCACGGTTCAACCCCGAGACCCTGGCCGTGACCTGGCGCGGAAAGAGCATTGGCGACGTGCTGCAGATGGAAGTGGACGAGGCGGTGGCCTTCTTTGCCTCCATGCCCAACATCAGCCACCCGCTGCAACTGCTCAAGGACGTTGGCCTGGGTTACCTCACCCTGGGCCAGCCCTCGCCCACGCTCTCGGGCGGCGAGGCCCAGCGGATCAAGCTGGTGACCGAGCTGTCCAAGGTGCGCGACGACGTGACTCGCCGCGGCCAGAAGGCGCCGCACACGCTGTATGTGCTGGACGAGCCGACGGTAGGCCTGCACATGGCCGACGTGGAAAAGCTCATTCGCGTGCTGCACCGGCTGGTGGACGGCGGGCACAGCGTGGTCGTCATTGAGCACGATCTTGACTTGGTCGCCGAAGCGGATTGGATCGTCGACCTCGGACCCGAGGGCGGCGATGCCGGTGGCCAGGTGGTGGCAAGCGCGCCGCCCGAGGAGGTGGTGCGCCTGGGCACCCACACGGGCCTGGCGCTGGCGCCGGTGCTGGCGCGGGTCTGAAGCAGCCTTAGCGCGCTGCTAGCAGCGCCTGCACCATCTCGGCGAACCCTGTGCCGCGCTCACTGGGCGTGATGTAGCGGGGCAGGTGCGTGAGCTGTGGCGCGAATCGGGCGATGTTGGCCACGCCGACCGACTGTGCAAAGCGCTCGAACATGCACTGGTCGTTGGTGGAGTCGCCGATGTAGGCCCAGGTCTCGATCTCGTCGTCCAGGTCGCGGCCGGTGAGCGCGCGCAGGATCCAGCGCGCGCCGGCGAGCTTGTCATGCTCGCCAAACCAACCGTTGATGTGGATGGAGCTCACCGTGGCCTGCATGCCGGCAGCCTGCATCGTGGCCACCACCTGGCGGATGGCGGATGCGGGCAGCTGGCAGAACTCGCTGTGGTCGATGGCGATGTCGGTCTCGCGCCCGGCGCTGTCCTGGGCCAGCGTGGCACCGGGGACTTCCGCGACGATCCGACGGGCAACTTCCTGCATGCGCGCGAAGTTGCCCTCCCGCGTGACAGCGTCCTGCAAATAGAGCTTCTTGATCGCGTAGCCGCTGGTATGGCCGCTTGCAGGTGAATACGTCGCGCCGGCAAAGCTGGACGCGAGGACCGCCTGCTCGCGCACCAAGGCCACTGCACCGTTTTCCGCCACGATGGCCTGCACCGGCCAGGCCCGCGCGAAGGGTTCGCTCCAGCCCATCGGCCGGCCAGTGACCGCGATGACGGGCAGCCCGGCTGCCTGCAGCGCGCCCAGGGCGGCCAGGGCCTCGGGCGTGATGGCACCCTCAGCGGTCAGGGTGTCGTCGATGTCGGTGAACACGCCGTGCACCCGGCGGCGGTCTTCCACAGGCCAGGACGAGAGCGGGCGCATGGCGTGGGCAGGCGCGGCACGGCGGCCGCGCTCAGTTACCTTGCAGGGCCAAGCCCGCATGCTCGCGCAGCGGGTGGAAGTGGATCTTGGGAAAGCGCTCCTGCGCCAGCCGTACGTCGTAGGGCGAGGTGCATAGGAAGGCCAGCGCGTCGGCGGCATCGCGCGACATGCGCTGGGGGTAGGCGTCGGTGAAGGTGCGCAGTTCGGCGGGCGTGTCGGCCGTGATCCAGCGCGCGCCGGTGTACTGGCACCCCTCGAGCCGGATATCGGCGTCGTATTCGGCTTTCAGGCGGTGCTGCACTACCTCGAATTGCAGCTGACCCACGGCCCCCAGCAGCATTGCGCCGCCCGCCTCGGGCTTGAAGACCTGGATCGCGCCTTCCTCTCCGAGCTGAGCCAGGCCCTGCTGCAACTGCTTGGTGCGCAGCGGGTTGCGTAGCAGCACGGTCATGAACAGCTCGGGCGCAAAGAAGGGCAGGCCGGTGAACTGCAGGTTGGCACCGTCGGTGATGGTGTCGCCCAGTTGCACACCGCCGTGGGTGGTGAAGCCGATGATGTCGCCCGCATAGGCCTCGTCGACCGCCTCGCGTCGTTGCGAGAGGAAGGTCACCACCGAGGTCGGCCGCAACTCCTTGCCGGTGCGCTGCACCTTGAGCTTCATGCCAGGGGTGTATTTTCCTGAGGCCATGCGCACGAAGGCGATGCGGTCGCGGTGGTTGGCGTCCATGTTCGCCTGGACCTTGAACACCACACCCGAAAACGCGTTGTCTTCCGGCTGGATGGTCTTTTCCTGCGGCTGCTTATTGACCGTGAGCGAACTCTTGCGGGGCTGGGGCGCGGGTGCCAGATCGACCAGGGCGTCGAGCACCTCCATCACACCGAAGTTGTTCACGCCCGAGCCGAAGAACACGGGGGTCTGCCGGCCCTCCAGAAAGGCTTGGTGGTTCCAGGCGGGGGAGGCGCCGACGGCCAGCTCCATGCTTTCGGCCGCGGCCTCGAACTCTGCACCGAAGCGCCCTAGAAGGGCGGCACGGTCCGACAGCGCAATCGTCTCGAAGTCTTGCGGCCGGCGTTCGCTGCCGGACTCGAACACCGTCATTGCGTCGGTGCGCAGGTTCATGATGCCGCCGAAGAGCTTGCCCTTGCCCACCGGCCAGGTCATGGGCACGCAGGGCATGCCCAGCTCTCGCTCGACTTCGTCGAGGATGTCGAGCGGCTCGCGCACCTCCCGGTCCATCTTGTTCACAAAGGTGATGATGGGCGTGTTGCGCTGTCGGCAGACCTCGATCAGCCGCCGCGTTTGTGCTTCCACGCCGTTGGCCGCGTCGATCACCATCAGCGCCGAATCCACCGCGGTGAGCACCCGGTAGGTGTCCTCGGAAAAGTCCTTGTGGCCGGGCGTGTCCAGCAGGTTGATCACATGGTCCCGGTAGAGCATCTGCATGACCGAGGAGGCCACCGAGATGCCGCGCTGCTTCTCGATTTCCATCCAGTCGGAGGTGGCATGGCGCGAGGCCTTGCGGGCCTTGACGCTACCTGCGATCTGAATTGCGCCCGAGAACAGCAGGAGCTTTTCCGTCAACGTGGTTTTACCCGCGTCGGGGTGCGAAATGATCGCGAAGGTGCGGCGCCGGCGGGTTTCGGCGGCGAA
>NZ_JARXAB010000181.1 GCF_029866045.1 Ramlibacter sp.
CGAGCTGGCGCCGCTCACTGGCCGTACGCACCAGCTGCGGGTGCATCTGCTGGCGCTGGGCCATCCCATCCTGGGTGATGCACTCTACGGCGACACCGGGGTCCGGGAGCGGTCTCCCCGGCTGCTGCTGCACGCCAGCCAATTGGCGATTGCGCACCCGCAGGACGCAAAGCGCTGTGCCTGGGAGAGCCAGCCGCCCTTCTGACGCGGCCTCTGCGAGGGCCGGGTTTTCGCCGTGCCACCCCGCCGCTCACGCCGCTAGGATGGACGCATGAACAACCGCCCCCTCACCCTGATCACCGGCGCCTCCCGTGGCATGGGCCAGGCCATGGCCCACCAACTGCTGGCGGCCGGCCATGAGCTCCTTTGCATTGCCCGCCACGCAGACGAAGAACTGGCCACCCGCGCACGCGCTGCAGGCCTGCCCTGCGAGCAATGGACCGTCGACCTGGCCAACCCGGCGCCAGTGGCCGAGCGGCTTCGCCAGTGGCTGGCCCAGCGCGCCGGCGCCCTCCCGGCCTCGGTCACCCTGATCAACAACGCCGGCGTGATCCCGTCCATCGCGCCAATCGGCCAAGTCCCGGCAAGCGAGCTGGCAAGTGCCCTGCGGGTAGGCCTCGAGGCGCCAATGCTGCTCACCGGCGTATTTCTGCAGGCGACCGCAGACTGGTCCTGCCCGCGCAAGGTGCTCAATATCTCCTCCGGCTTGGGCCGTCGGGCGATGGCCTCGCAGGCCGCCTACTGCGCGGCCAAGTCCGGCATGGACCATTTCAGCCGCTGCGTGGCGCTGGAAGAGGCGCTACGGCCTAACGGTGCCAAGGTGTGCTCGCTGGCGCCCGGAGTGATCGCCACCGACATGCAAGCGCAGTTGCGCGGCGCCCCAGCCGAACTCTTCCCCGACCGCGGCAATTTCCATGCGCTCAAAGACCAGGGAATGCTGCTGTCGCCGGAAAACGCCGCCGCGCGGGTGCTTGCCTGGTTGGCGCGGCCCGACTTTGGCGCCAACCCGGTCGCCGACGTCCGCGACGCCTAAGCCAGCGCGGCTGGGCCTCACAGCCACCAGCCCTTGGCCCTCTCTAACCCCCTATCGCGGCGGGTCCTGAAAGCCGCCTCGCCGCAGGGTCACCACCAAGGTGTCGCGGTGGCCCACGTGCGCGGCCTCCAGCGGCTGGATCGGCGTGCTCTCGTGGATCACCCGCGCGTCGTCGAGCAGCATCAGGCTCCAGGGCTCGGTGAGGGTAAAGCGAATGCCTGCCGGCCCGTCGGCATCGAAAACGCGCGTCTCGCCGCCCTTGATACCGGCGCGGGCGACCAGAAACACCGCCACCAGATCCACCCCGTCGCGGTGCGCGCCTTCGGGCGTGGGTCGGCCAATGCCGTCGGTGGTGTCGATGCGGAACTGGTGCGCCTCGGCGAACCAGGGCTGTAGTCCGCGCAGCGCCGAGGCCGCGCCGCCAAGCGCGCGCAGCATCGACAACCAAGGAGGCGAGGCGCAAAGCGCGGGGTCAATCGGCTCGAACCAGCGCTCGAGCCCGCCATGCAGCGCGTTGTAGTCCACCGGCTGCCAGTGCGCCCGGTGCGGCACGGGAGTGACCTGCTCACCATCGATACGGTAGCTGGCATGGCGCCGGCGCCGGTAGTGCCCGCCATCGCGCAGGTAGTTGTCCGCAGGCAGGTCACTCCAGCGCTCGGACAGGGCCTGCAACTCGGCCAGCGGCACCCCACTCCAGCGCGCCACATCGGGGGCGCCGAGCACGGCGTAGCCAGGGCCACGCAGGCGCTCGGCCAACTCGCCCAGGGGTGTGAGAACGGGATCAGGCATGGGGGGATTGTCGCCGCTCACGGATGCAGTGAACCTAGCGGCATGCCCTTGCGAGTGCCGACCCGCTGGGAGCAAGCCTCAGCGCGTGAACAGTGCGAGCCCGACGGGCGAGGTACCGGTACCACCGGAGGGCGAACCAATCAGGGCCAGTGCGCCGCTGGTGATACTGAAGATGGACAGCGTGTTGGACTGCTTGTTGGCCACGTAGAGAAACCTGCCGGCGCCGTCGACCCGGACCGCCGAGGGCTCGAGACCCGTGCTCCAAGGAGAGCCAGAAATCTCGGTGAGTGCGCCGGTGCTGCTATTGATCTGGTACGAGGCAATCTGGTTGCTGCCGTTGAACACCGCATAAACATGGGTGCCGCGCGGATCAACAGCCAAATCGTAGGGCGCGTTGGCAAGCGTCTTGACCTCCACCTGCGTGAGCGCCCCGGTGGTCTGGTCGATGGAGTAGGCGGTCAACTGCGTGGCTCCGACATTGGCCACATACAGCCAACGGCCCCCCGGATCGACAGCCAAGCCCTGAGGCTGGCTGGCGGTCGCCCGCGATGTGCCCGTCGTCAGGCCGCCCGTCGTGGCATCCCGCTGGAAGACGCTGATCGTGCTGGAGGCGTTGTTGGCCACGTAGACAAAGCGCCCCTTCGGATCCACGGCAACGCCACGCGGCGTGGTGCCCACCGAGAAGGGGCTGCCGCTCACCACCGACAAGGCGCCGCCGGACTGGATCGAGAAAGCCCGCAGTTGCCCGGCTCCACCGCTGGTTCCGGCGGCGTACACATGCTGGCCGTCCGCACTGACCACGATGCCCGATGGGCTACCGGCGGCAGTCACCGTGCCGGCGCTGGTCAAAGTGCCCGTATTGGCGTTGATGGTGTAGCGAGAAATCGCCGCGGCGCCGCTGCTTCCGGAATTGGTGAGGTAGAGGTTTGCACCGGTGGAATCAACCGCGATGCCCGTCGGGGTCGAGAGGTCCGCCTCACTTCGGGTGTCGACGAGGGAGAGCGTGCCGTCACTGGCATTGACCGAAAAGGCGGTGACCTTGTTGCCCGCTGCACCTGCTGAAAACAAGTACGGGGTGGAAAGGGAGGTGCAGGTCAGCGTGATCGTTGTCACGTCGACATTGGCCACCGTTCCGGTGGGGTTGCTGCGCGTGCAAGTCTGGGTGAGCATGGTCGGCCGGGTCTTGACCGTGACCGAGTAGGCGGCACCCGTAGCCAATCCTGTTGCGAATTGCACCGACCCATTGGCGCTAACGCTGAGGTCATCGCCGCCGTTGTTTTGCAGCACCAGGCCCGAGCCGTCGAGCCCGGAGACGGTCACTTTGATGGCGTAGCGAGTTCCGTCGCCGCCGCTTGCACCAGACCCACCGCCACAGCCTACGAGCAACAGGGTGGACAACAGGAGCGTCATCCACGCCCAAAGGCGGGTCATCGGTCCACTCCATGAGGTCCAGCGCAGCATTTGCGGGTTTTATCAGATGGAGGGCACTGGGCTCGATGACCCTCTCAAGCCGCCACCTCAGCTACCGCTGGGGTATCAGCACTTGCTCCCTTCAGACCAAAAGCCTGCGCCAGCAATTCACAGGAGCGCCGCTGCGCCGCCGGGTCCCAGGTCCAGGTGATGACCGCCAGCTCCTGAACCTGCAGCGACTCGGCCAACGCTGCCAGCTTTTCCTTGACCTGCTCGCCGGTCCCGACAAACGCGTTCTTGGCGATGCGACCGGCCTCGGCCGCCTCGGCGTCGCTCCAGGGGCGGCGCGCCTGATCGGGCGGCTGCAGGGGGCCAAAGCGACCGGACAGGCGGTCTACCCGCGCCCGCTCACGGGAGCGGAACTGGAACCACGCCTCCTCCTCGGTGTCGGCTGCCAGCGCCCACACGCACACCGCAGCCTGCGGCGCGTCAATCACGCCGGGCCGGAAGTTGCGGCGGTACAGGTCCAGCGCCTCTTGCGCACCGGCGCCGTCGGTGATGAACCAGGCAAAGGCATAGGGCAGGCCGAAGTGCGCGGCCAGTTGCGCGCCGTAGGCGCTGCTTCCCAGCATCCACAGGTCGGGCGTGGTCGTCCCCTGCGGGAATGCGGCTACGCCTTGGCCCGGATGGCCCGGCGGCATGGGCTCCCCGGTGACCCAGGCATGCAACTCCAGCACCTGCTGCGGAAAATCATCCGCGCTGCCGCCCGCGGGATTGAGCAGGCGGGCGGTGCGCATGTCGCCGCCCGGGGCGCGGCCCACGCCGAGGTCAATGCGGCCGGGGGCGAGCGCGTCCAGCACCCGAAACTGCTCGGCCACCTTGTAGGCCGCGTAGTGCGGCAGCATCACCCCGGCACTGCCGATGCGGATGCGGCGGGTGCGCGCCGCAATGGCTGCCATCAGCACCTCGGGTGCGCTGCCCACCACCGAGGGAAGGTTGTGGTGCTCACTGACCCAGAAACGGTGGTACCCCAACGCCTCGCAGAGCACCGCAAGGTCGACCGTGGCCTGAATGGACTCCTGGTGCGGACGGCCGGCGCGGCCGACGGACTGGTCAAGGACGGAAAGACGGGGCAGGGTCATGGGTACTACGGAAATCAGAATGCCTAGGGTACAGGGGATGCAGAAGATTGAGAGGCTGCAGGGACCGGGGGAAGCAGAAATTCGGCCACGCTGCGCGGCGCGCGTCCGAGCAGGCGCTGAAAGTCGTCCACCGGCGCGGCGTTGCCACGCAACAGCATACCGGCGGTTTCGGCGTCGAGCACGCTGCCCGGAATAAGGCCGGCCACGCGGGCTGCGGTCATGAAGGCGAAGGTGGGCATCCACAGCACTGGCAGGGGCCAGCGGTTGCCGCGCGCAACGCGCAACTCGCGCAGGTAGCCGGCCATGGTGAGCGCACGCGGACCGACAAAGGCCACGGTGGCCACCGGCTTGGGCGGTGCCGCCAGGAGCGCCAGCAGGCCGGCGACTACATCTTCCACATGCACCGGTTGCATCAGCATGCGGCCGGCCTGCGGCATGGCCAGCAGGGGCAAGGCCGACATGAAATTAAACATCGCTGCGGCGTCGCTCCCCGGACCGTAGACCGCAGAAGGCTGCACCACCGCGCCGGCCACCGGGAGGGACCGCAGGCAGTCGTCTGCCTGCTTTTTGCTGCGGTGGTAGCGGCTCTCCGCGCCCTCGTCGGCGCCCAGGGCCGAGACCTGCAGCACGGTGGGTACGCCGGCGCGGGCAGCGGCCTCAAAGAGGGCGATGGGCGCGCGCGCGTGCAAGGCCTCAAAGGTTTGGCCGCGGGCCTCACGAAGGATCCCAACTGCATTGATCACCGCGTCGATGCCCGCCAGATGGGGCTGCCAGAAGGCATCGCCGGGTACCGCGGCCAGGTCACAGGCCAGGGCGCTCCAGCCGTCACCGGGCAGCTGCAGGCGCGCCGGCTCACGCACCGCACACACCAGCTCGTGGCCCTGGGCCAGCAAGGCCCGGGCGAGGGCCCCACCAATAAAGCCGGTCGCGCCGGTCATGAGTACACGCACAAGGTTCTCCCGAAAGAATCGAAGTGGCCGGCAAGGCGCTGGCATTCAGCGCACTTTCGGCACAAGCCAGTCTAGCCTTGGCCGGGTACCCCGTGTGGGGTTGGCCCCCGCCCTCCGCATCCCCGGCTGTTAGAGGTACCAGTCGGCCTGCGCCAGCCTGCGGGACGGCGCCACTTATCATCCTCCGCCATGAACATCTCTACCGTCCCCTTCGATCCCGTCGCCCTGGCCAGCCGCCTCGCGCAGGCATTCGCCCAAGGCGGCCGCATTCCCGCCGCCCAGGTGCACGTGGCCGACTCGGCCCAGGCCTACGCGGTGCAAAACGCCTGGGTGGACCAAGTGCTCCGCAGTGGCGGCGCAGTCGGCGGCTGGAAGGTGGGCGCGCCCAACAACGAGACCGAGCCCAACGCGGCCCCCCTGCCCAACGCCTGCCTGCACCCGAGTGGCGCGCCGCTGGGCACACCTGCCGCAGCGCTGCGCGGGGTTGAGCTGGAATTGGCCGTGCGCCTGAAGGCTGATCTGCTGCCCGGCGACCGTTTGCCGTCACGGGAAGAAATCGCAGCCGCCATTGGGGATGTGCTGCCGGTGGTCGAGATTCTCAACAGCCGCCTGGTCGAGACCCTGAAGTCGCCCCCGGCCACCAAACTGGCCGACCTGGGCAACCATGGCGCCCTGGTGCTCGGCGCCCCAGCTTCCGGCATCGATCCGCTCACCCTGGACCTGACCCGCCTGCACACCCGGCTGTCCGTGGCCGGGCAGGAGGTGGTCAATGTGACCGGCGGCCACACCTCGCCCGATTTGTGGCGCCTGCTGGCCTGGCTGGCCCGCCATGCCCAGGCCAGGGGCTTGCCGCTGCGCGCAGGGCAGGTGATCACCACCGGTTCTTGCACCGGCCTGGTGATTGCCGAGCCAGGTAGCTTGGTCGAGGGCGAATTGACTGGCATTGGGCAGGTGTCGCTCAGGGTCTGAACTAATTCAAGGCTAGGGAAAGGCGCAGGCGCCTTGGCCTTGTAGGACAGAGCCGCTGATTGATATCGCCCTTCGTCGACGGGCGCACGCAGTGACGGGCCACGGGGCATCATCCACGCCCCGCCCGAACGGGCACCTGACCCGCCCTGCCCCATGACCCCCACGGATCCCGACGCCCAGACCACCACCTCCGGCGAGCCGCGCAACTCCTTTCTGGAGGAAAAGGCCTTCCGCTCGCGCACCGTGCTGATCTTCGGCCCCATCAGCGACGCGCTGGCCGGCGACGTGGCCCGGCGACTGATCGCGCTGGACGCGGACGCCGCCTCGCCGATCGACATGTTCGTGAGCTCGCCCGGCGGCCACCTGGAGTCGGGCGACGCGATCCACGACATCGTGCGCTTCATCACCGCGCCAGTTCGCATGATCGGCACCGGCTGGGTGGGCAGCGCCGCCACCCATCTCTACCTCGCGGTCCCCCGCGAGCGGCGCTTTTGCCTGCCCAACACCCGCTTCCTGATCCATCAGCCCAGCGGAGGTACGGGCGGACAGGCCAGCGACATCGCTATCCACGCGCAGGAAATCATCAAGGCCCGCGAGCGCATCGCCCGTACGATTTCACGCGAGACCGGCAAGGGCTTCGAGTCGGTCATGACGGACATCGAGCGAGACCGCTGGTTGTCGGCCAGCGAGGCCGTCGACTACGGCCTGGTGGGGCGGGTGATCGCGCACAAGACGGAACTGCGGGGGTAAGGGGTCGGGGGCACAACCTCCGCATGCAGGGGTGCGTCTGACCGGCTTTTGCCGGCGCGGTGATGCCGACGTAGGTATTCCAGCGCAAAGATGCCAGCACGCCTCCCATCAAGGCGCAAAGCCGCTCAAGGACCAGGCCGCCAGCATCAGCAGCAGCTCCAGGCTGCGCACCTGACCCAGCGCCAGCAGCGCTCCAACGAGCAAGGCCCATAGCAGTCGCACGCGTAGCCGTGCCGGCGCCAGGCGCACCAGCACCACACCGGTGATCAGGCTGGCCAGGCCCAGTGCCCAGAGCACCCACCAGCTGTTCTCGCTCCAGGCCGGGTGGCCTTCGCTCCACGCCAGGCTGGCGGCGGTGAGCAGCAGCAGAACCAGGAACGCTCCCCAGCGTGCCCGCCGGGGCGACCTGCAGGCCGAACGCAGACCGCGCATCATCGGAACCACAGCAAGGCGCCCGAGCGAAAGCGCAGTGTGTCCGCCTCGGTGCCCGGCCGCGGCGGCTGCGACCAAAGCTGCACTTCCTCAGGCAGTTCGCGCAACTCCTTGACCAGCTGCGCGTCACAGCGGGACTTGTCACCACCGGCGTCGTAACAGAGGTCGTGGCGCATGTAGCAGGCGTCGGCGCTGTCCGTCGGTGGCGCCGGGCCGATGGTGCCGCCGCCGATACCGCCACTCCAGTGCTTGCCACCCCAGTTACCGTTGCGCGGACCGTCGAAAAAGCTGCGCTGTGCGCCGGGCCACCACCGGGTAGCGTCAAGTCCCCAAGGGTCTTCTCGCGAGAGCGGGTCGCCCTCGGCGTAGAGGTAGCGGTTCCAGCCACCGACCAGACCCAGCGGGTCGGGCTGGAGAAACCGGCCCTGGCTGGGCAGATAGGTCCGCCAGGGGTGGTGGACCCAGCCGGTCTCAGCGTCGGCGTACTGACCGGGAAAACGCAGAGGCAAGCGGATCTGCGCCTCCATCGGACCCAACTCGCCAAATCCCGAGTAAGGCCACTGCCAAAGCAAGCGGCCCTCCGGGTCGGTGACCTGGCGCGGCGAGCCCAGGCCGTCCGTGTGGATGGCCAGCAGGCGCTCGCGGCGCCACATGCCCACCGCGATGGCGCCACCGTCTTCGGTGGGCAGCCAGATGTACTCGGCGTCGCCCTCACCGCGAACGCTGCCACCGTCGTACTCGCCCAGCAAGGCCCAGGCGGGCACTGGCCCCTCGGGTTCGCCGTGAATGAAGGCAGTGCCGGTGCTGCCCGCGTCGCTCTGTCCGCTTGGCTCTGCTTCGCTCTTGAAGACACGCTGCCCCAGGGCGTTGTGCAGGTAGCGCACCTCCAGTTGCCGGCCGTCATGGGGCATGCGCACACGCGACAGTCGGCCCCAGGTGTCGTACTCAAGTTGGCGAAGACCATCGCTGGCGGGGCGACCATCGGGCCGCATTGGGAACGTGATTCGCGTGGTTTGCGTCCAGCCACCCGCAGCGGAAGGAGCGGATGGCGCTCTCGCTTTCGGGGGACGGCGCGCCAGGGTCTGGGTCACGCCCTGAACCTGGTTGCTGCCCGGCACCAGGCGGTAGGCGCGCGCCACCACGGCTGGCGAAACGGCTGGCGAAACGGCGGCTGTCATGGCGGACAAGCCCTGGCCCCGCAATTCCCGGACGAAGGACAGGCGGTTGCCGTTGGCGTCGTAGCGGTAGCGATATTCCTGGTCCGTTCCCTGCAGGGCGACAAGGCGGTGGCGGGCGTCGTAGGTGGCCAACAGGCGGTGGGTGAAGCGCGTGGGCGCGGCGCTCTGGCGGCTGTGATGGCCAAAATCATGCCCCCTCTGACGACCCCTGTGATGGCCCTCATACTGTCCGTCGCGATCGCCTTCGCTGCGTCCCTCGTGCGGGTGGTCGTGATGGCCTTCGTAGTGACCGGTGCTGTCGTCATCTGAGCGCCTCCGGCCCGGCCAGGAAAAGAGGTCTTGCTCGATGGTGGCCAGCCGGCCAGCGGCGTCATAGCTGTAGCGGGCGAACTCGGTCGCTAGCACACGGCCGTCGGCGTCAAATTGGCGCTGCGCGGCATCAAAACGGCGATGCTCACCGAAGCCACCGTCGCTGCGGTTGCCACCGTAGCTGTCGTCGCGGCCCCCTCGGTCGCGGCTCTCGCCGCTCCCGCCGCTGACCCAGCGCCAAGCCTGTGGCTGCCCCAGGGCGGTATGGACCAGGTCGGTGAGCCAGGGCCGCAGCGACTCCCCCGACTTACCTGAGGCAGGCGTGCGCACATCGATTCCGATGATGCGACGCCCCTCCCGCCGGTACACCACCTCCAGGCCGCTGGGGTAGGTGATAGCGGCCAGACCGCCCGGGCCCCAGGTGTAGCGCAGGGTGAAGCGGCGCGGTCGGGTGGGATGGTCGTTCACCTGCACCGCGCGTTGTGTCACGCGGCCCAGCGCGTCGCGCGTCCAGCTGCTGCTGCCGGAGGCGTCTTCCAGCACAAGCAAGCGACCCATCGGGTCGTATGCCAGCCGCACCTGCTGGCCGTCGGCGAGGTGCAGGCGAACCGGGCGGCCGAGCAGGTCGCGGTCCACGGTGCTGCGTCTGCCCAGCGCGTCTTCCATCGCCACCAACTGTCCCCCGGCATCGAACTGCCAGCGCAGCCGGCCGATGTCGGGGCTTTCTTCAGCCACCAGTTCGCCCAGGCCGTTCGCGTGGTAGCGGGTGCTCACGCCGAGCGGGTCGGTGGCCGCCGCAAGCTGCCCACGCTGGCCCCACGCCAGGAGGGCCTGCGCCTGATCGGGCCAGACCAGGCGGACGACGCGGCCCTGTGCGTCACGCTCCCATTGGGTCAAGCCGCCCAAGCTGTTCACATGACCCACGACACGGCCATTCGCATCACGACGCAGGCTCTCCCCTACATCGGCAGCACCCCACCAGGCCTCGGCTTGACCGTAGGCATCGTTGCGTTGCCGACGTACCAGGGCCTGCTGGCCTTGCGCGTCGGTCACCGTCTCGGCTGTGACCGCGCCGGCGCTGTCGCGGGTCACGCTACGGGTGTTGCCCCGGCTGTCGCGGATGGCCACCCACTGGTCGGCAGCGTCATAGTCAAACCATGTCGACTCGCCCTCGGGCGTCAACACCGAGGCCAGGCGGCCGGTGGGGGTGTAGGAAAAGGCGGTGCGCTCACCGCCACGATCAATCTGGGTGAGCCAGCCCCGGGGGTGGTAGGTGAAGCGGGTCTCGACCCCGTCGGGGTCAATGCGCGACA
The DNA here is from genome assembly GCF_029866045.1 of Ramlibacter sp. Taxonomy (GTDB): domain Bacteria; phylum Pseudomonadota; class Gammaproteobacteria; order Burkholderiales; family Burkholderiaceae_C; genus Ramlibacter. The sequence continues at coordinate 10,276 of NZ_JARXAB010000181.1, forward strand.
GAACACGGCCCACCGCGTCGCGGCTGTAGCGGGTCACCTGACCCAGCGGATCGGTACGCATGAGCAACTGGCCCCAAGCATCCCGCGCATAAGACCAGCGCCCGCCGCGCGGGTCAACCTGGCTGACCAAACGGCCCTGGGTGTCGTAGCCCCACTCCCAGCGGCGTGAGCGGCCACTGGCGAGATCGGTCAGCACCTGCTGCACCAGGCGCCCCGCCTCATCGTAGAAAAACTCCGCGCGGCGATCGGCGTCGGTGATGCGCAGCGGCAGACGCCACTGCGGATGCCACTCCACCTGCCGCAACTCGGCCTCGGTGCGCCCTGCAGCTTGGACGCGGGCCAGGGGCAGGCGACGCGCCGGGTCCCAGGTGGTGAGGTGGCGGATGCCCAGGAAATCTTCCTCTTCCACCGCCAGGCCGCTGGCGGCGTCGAGCGTACGGCGCGCCACATTGCCCCGGCAGCCGATACAGGGCCCTGCCTGCGCAACCAGCCGCAGACGCTGGCCTTGGCGCTGGTAGGACTGGCGGGTGACCAGGCCACTGGCGAGGGTGATGCTGACCTGCCCCTCCCCCAGTGGCTCGATGCGGGCAGGCGCCAGGCCAGGGCGCTCCGAGGACACCGCACGCCCTTGGGCGTCGTAGCGCCAAATGGCGACGCGCTGTCCGCGCTCATCGATGAGACCCGTGAGCGCAAGCGGAAAGGTCGTGTCCTCGTAGAGGTACTGACGCGAGGCGCCGTCGGCAAAGCTCACTTGCGCCAGGCGACCCGCCGCGTCATAGCCATAGGCCACAGCGGCACCATCGGGCGCCTCGGCCTGCACGATGCGCCCGGCTGGGTCATGGCGAAAGCGCAGGCTGCGGCCGACGTCGTCGGTCATGGCCTGCAAGCGACCGTCTGCACCCCGCAGGGCCCACACCGAAGGCCCGCCGCGCGGAGTCACGCGCAGCAGCCGGCCCTGGGCGTCGAAGTCCTCCTGCGTGTCGTCGTTGCCGAGGAAGCGCCATCCGCCTTCCACTTGAACCAGACGGCCACCCACGCCGGGCCCGGCGCTCCAGACGCCGTCTACACCGCGGGTGAAACGCAGCACGCGGCCATCGGGCCGCGACACCTGAGCGCGATCCCCTTGGGCAATGACCTGCATGCCTTGGTTGTGCACCCATCCGGGCAAGGACGAGTTGTAGTGGCGCACCAGAGCCAGGCCGGGCGGCCCGTCGAGATCGGGCTCACGCTGGTACTTGTTGCCGTTGCCGGCGAAGACCGGGTTGCCCACCGCCTCGGCCGCGGGCGGGTCGGCACGGCACATTCCGCTGCCGTTACCGGCGCCGGCGCTGGACCCGGCTGGGCCCGCTCCACCCGCCAGGGTCTCATCGACCTCCATCTCATCGCCCCCCGGGGCGCCCGCGTCGGCCGAGGGACCACCGCCCAAGGGCGTGCCCGAGGGCAAGGCGGCGTCGACCTGGGGTACCGCGGCCGGGCAACTGCTAAAGCCTCCCGCCCCCAGGACGCAGCCCAGGGGTGGTGTCGGATTCGGCAGGCACAGCATGTGAATGTCGCGCTGCGGCCAACTCATGAATCGACCGCCCTCCGCCGTGGCGTGGGAATAAGTCCAGCCCACACCGGGCGTGCAATGCTCGACCCGGTAGGGCAGGCGCCAGGTGAGGGGGTCGGTGGCGTTGGCCCAGACGGTGCTGACGTGGACCGGGTCGCACCAACTGCTCCCGCGCAGGTGAGGGAGGTCGCGCAGAAGGAAGAAGTACCCCAGCTGTTGGCCCTCCGGGCAGGCCAAAAAGGAAGTGTTGAAGTAGATCACCGGCGCGGGTGGTGGTGCGGGTGGTGGTGCAGCCGATGCTGGCGGCGTCTGGGCCATGGTCATCGGGGCTGCCGCCAGCAGGAGCAAACCAGCCATAAGCAGCGCGTGCAAAAGGCAACGGGGCACGCGGGCAGCACGGACCGCATGGGCCTGCAGAAAAGCGAATGTGGTGATGGACATGGTCTGCGAATCCGGGAATTCGCAGCGATTCAAGACCAGCGCGCGCGTCTTCGGCGGCCAGCCTCGTCGTCATTGACAGGGGAACCCGCAAAGGCGTCAGGCTCGTGTGAAGCTGGCGCGCAGGAGCCTCACTCCCCCAGGGCGACCACAAGAAAGCCGATGGCGCCCACGCTCAAGGCCTATCCACACGGTGGAAGTTGCGCCTGTGGCGCTTTCGAGCAGCAGCGCCTTGGGCCGCTGGATGCTCACGGGCGAGGCGGCGGGCCGGGCCGTGAACGGCGGATCCAGCGCAGAAAGTCCAGGGTGAGAGCGGACACGGCGACGGCGGTGAGGGCGACGGGGAAAAACGTCACCGCCATCAAGGGGTCGACATAGCCCAATTGCCAGTAGCTGTAGGCCTCCATCGTGAACCCGGTCCCAAGCGCGACAGAAGCCACGATGGTGACGCTTGAGCGGACGAACCAGCTGACCACAAACGTCACGAGGGCGATGCACAGAAGCGAGATGAGCACGGGGACTGTCATTTCGTCGTTCATGAGGTGACCTCGGGCGGAGTGGATCAGCCATGCTAGAAACGAGGGACGGACACGCCACTGACGGCGAGACTGATCCGTCAACCTGCCAGACGCCATGCCTCACACCCTCCCCCGCCCTGATCAACGTCCTGACCTCAGCGCTATCACCGACGTGGCCGGTATTTCGGTCGGTCACTTCACCGAGCCCCGCCGGCCCACCGGCTGCACCGTCGTGCTTGTGCCCGCCGGCGCGGTCGGCGGCGTGGACGTGCGAGGCGCTGCGCCCGGCACCCGCGAGACCGACCTGCTCTCGCCCGTCAATACGGTGGACGTGGTGCATGCGGTGCTGCTATCGGGGGGCAGCGCCTTTGGCCTGGACGCGGCCGGCGGCGTGATGCGCTGGCTGGAGGAACAAGGCGTGGGTGTGGATGTGGGCGCTGCGCGTGTGCCCATCGTGCCCGCTGCGGTGCTGTTTGACCTGCTGGTGGGTGATGCGCGCATCCGGCCGGGCGCCGATGCCGGCTACGCCGCCTGCGAGGCCGCCTCACACACGCCCCCCGCCGAGGGCAATGTGGGTGCCGGCACGGGGGCCTGCGTGGGCAAGGTGTTTGGCCATGAGCGCGCGATGAAGGGTGGCATCGGCACGGCGTCAGTGACGGTCGGCGGCGTGACGGTCGGCGCACTGATTGCCTGCAATGCGCTGGGCGACGTGATCGACCCCGACACCGGCCGGGTGCTGGCCGGCGCGAGAACGGCCGACGGCCAGGGCCTGGCGGACATCCGCCGCAGCCTGCTGGCGGGCGAGGCGCCCATTCCCATTTTGGCGGGCAGCAACACCACCATTGGCGTGGTGGCCACCGATGCCAAGTTGACCAAGGTTCAGGCCAACCGCCTGGCCCAGGTGGCGCACGACGGCCTGGCGCGCGCGATCAACCCGGTGCACACGGTGGCCGACGGCGACACCCTGTTCGCTTTGGCGACCGGCCGCCACGACAAGCACCCGGGAATGATGGTGCTGGCCACCATGGCGGCCGAAGCAGTGGCCCGGGCCACGGTGCGGGCGGTGCGGGCGGCGCAGAGCCTCACCGCGGTGAATGCGCGGGGGCAGACGCAGCACCTGCCCGCGGCGCGGGATCTGTAGCGGCGCGGCCAAGCGGCAGCACGCGCAGCCAGATCCGGGCGCCCAGCGCCTGCCCCTCGTCGGGCAGCCAGAGGCTGCCGCCCTCAAACTGCACCCGCAGCCGCTGTCCGTCTGCGTCGCGCTCGGCCACCTCGGCGCTCACCAGCGTACCGGCCTCGATGCCGGCAAGCACCGCCAGAGACTGATCGACCAGCACCGCGTCGGCAGGCCCCTCGGTGCGCACCTGCCCCGCCTCCAGCACCACCAGGTGGTCCGCCAGACGCGCGAGCTCACCGACCGAATGGGTGACATACAGCATCGGAATGTGGAGCTCGTCGCGCAGGCGCTCCAGCCAGGGCAGCACCTCGCCGCGCCGCGCCGGATCGATCGCCGACAGGGGCTCGTCCAACAGCAGCAGGCGCGGGCGGGTGGCCAGGGCGCGGGCAATGGCGACCCGCTGACTCTCCCCGCCAGAGAGCTGGCCGATACGGCGGTCCATCAGGTGCCCGATCCCCAGCAAGGCGACCGCCTCGGCCAGGGCCTGCGCGGCCCCCGGCTTGCCGGCTCTGCGAAGCCCGAAGTCGAGGTTGCGGCGCACGTCCAGGTGCTCGAAAAGGCTGGGCTCCTGAAACACATAGCCCAGGTCACGGCGCCAGGCCGGCAGGCACACACCTGCGGCATCGTCCTGCCAGGCCTCCCCCAGCACGCGCACCTCGCCCCGGGCGGCCGGCTCGAGCCCGGCTACGCAGCGAAGCAGCGTGGTCTTACCCGAGCCCGAAGGGCCGAACAGCACGGTGATCCCCCGGCCGGGCAAGCGCAGATCCACCGAGAGCCCGAAGTCCGCGCGCTGCAATGACAGCTGCAGATGCAGCCCTGCGTCCGGTTGAAGGCGGTCACTCATGGCATGACGCCATCACTGCGCCGCTTGATCAAGTACAGAGGCAGCAGCATGAGGAAAGAAAAGGCCAGCATGCCAGCGGCCAGCGTATGGGCCTGGGCATATTCCATGGCCTCCACATGGCCGTAGATCTGGGTGGACACCACCTGCGTGCGCCCAGGGATGTTGCCGCCGATCATGAGCACCACACCGAATTCGCCCACGGTATGCGCAAAGCTCAAGATGGCCGCAGTGACCAGCCCCGGCCGGGCCAATGGCAAGGTGACCGAGAAAAACGCGTCAAGCGGGCGCGCACGCAGCGTGGCGGCCACCTCCAGGGGCCGGCGCCCCATGGACTCGAAGGCGCGCGCAATGGGCTGCACCGCGAAGGGCAGCGAATAAATCACAGACCCCAGCAGCAGGCCAGGGAAGCTGAAGGACAGCAGCCCCCAGCCCAAGGCCTCAGTCAGCCGCCCCAGCGGCCCCTCCGGGCCCAGGATGACAAGCAGGTAAAAGCCCAGCACGGTGGGCGGCAGCACCAAGGGCAAAGTGACCAGCGCGCTCACCGGCGCGCGCCAGCGCGAGCGGGTCTGCGAGAGCCACCAGGCCAGTGGCGTGGCCAGCAGCAGCAGGCAGAGGGTGGTCAACGTAGACAGTTGCAGCGTGAGCTGGATCGCTGACCAGGCGGCGGCGCTCATGAGCCCACCCCAGCGCCCAGGCTATAGCCATGTGCGCGAATCACCGCACGCGCCTTGTCGCCACGCAGGTAGGCCAGCAAGGCGGTCGCGGCCGGGTTGCCCTGGCCGCGCGAGAGCAGCACGGCGTCTTGTCGTATTGGGTCATGCAGGCTGGGGGGAACGATCCAGGCGGAGCCCTCGCGAATACGGCCACCAATACGGCCGTCCATGCGACCGTCCACCAACACCTGGGACAGGGCCACGAAACCGAGCGATGCGTTACCCGTGGCCACGAACTGGTAAGCCTGCGCGATGTTCTCCCCCACCACCAGACGCGGCTGCCACTGAGCCGTCACACCCATCCTGTCCAGCACCTGCATGGCGGCCTGGCCGTAAGGCGCGAGCCTGGGATTGGCGATGGCCAGGCGCGGGAAAGCGCCTGTGCGCAGCACCTCCCCCCGGTCGTCGACTCGCCCGGGCTGGGGACTCCACAGCACCAGCTGGCCGAGGGCATACGTGAAACGCGAGCCGGAGACGGCGAGGCCTTCACGCTCCAGCCGCTGGGGTGTCTCATCGTCGGCCGACAGAAAAACATGGAAGGGCGCACCGTTGCGGATCTGGGCGTAAAAGCTGCCGGTGGCGCCCAGGGACACGACGGCCTGGTGACCCGTGTCCTGGGCAAATGCCCGGGCGATCTGCTGCATCGGCGCAGCGAAATTGGCCGCCACCGCCACGGTGACTTCGGCGGCGTGGGCGCCAACGCCCAGAGCGAGCGCGCAGATCAGCGACAGAAAAAGCTTCGACATAAGGCCAAGGCCCGCAGCGTGGTCGACATGCCACGGGCCCTGCGGACAAGTACAAGAGCAATAGTGCGAGGAGGTTGGTGCGAGGAGGTTGGTGCGAGAGCGTTTGAGCGAGAGCGTTTGAGCGAGAGTGTGTGCGAGGGAGTTTGCCCGACGGAATTGGTCCAAGGGAATTTAACACCCGCACCACCTGCACCACCCGCACCCGCCACACCGGCCAGTACAGCCGCAGGCCTTCCGCCCGCAGCTTCGAACCCAGCGCCTTTAGTCACCCGCCTGCCGACGGCTGGCCTTGAGCAAACCCTGCTTGGCCTTGCCCGCCAGCCGCCTTTGTACCGACGCCCGGGTGGGCCGGGTGGCCTTGCGCGCCTTGGGCGCCCGTTCGTAACGCGCGAGCAACTCGTACAGGCGCGTCCAGGCATCCTGGCGATTGGCCTCCTGGGTGCGATAGCGCTGGGCTTTGAGGACCAGCACGCCCTCGGGTGTGAGGCGGCTGTCGGTATCGGCCAGCCAGCGGGCCTTGACCGCATCGGGCAGGCTGGAGGTGCCCACGTCAAACCGCAATTGGATGGCGGTGGACACCTTGTTCACGTTTTGCCCACCCGGCCCCTGGGCGCGCACGGCGGTGAGTTCGACTTCGGATTCGGCGATGTGCAGGCGGTTCATGGCGCAGGTCGATAGTCGATGGAACCTGGCGCCTGCGCAGAACGCTGGCCCGGCGCAAGCGAATCAGCGACCGCAATCGCAACCGCTGGCGTTGCCGGACCCGCGCGCTTACTTGAGCGCCTTGTAACGCACCCGCTTGGGCGCCGCGCCGTCCACACCCAGGCGCTTTTTCTTGTCGGCTTCGTACTCTTGGTAGTTGCCGTCAAAAAAGACCCACTGGCTGTCACCCTCGGCGGCCAGGATATGGGTGGCGATGCGGTCCAGGAACCAGCGGTCGTGGCTGATCACCAGCACGCTGCCAGCGTACTCAAGCAGCGCGTCTTCCAGGGCGCGCAGGGTTTCCACATCCAGGTCGTTGGAGGGTTCGTCGAGCAGCAGCACGTTGCCGCCAGCAATCAGGGTCTTGGCCAGGTGCAGGCGGCCGCGTTCACCGCCAGAGAGTAGGCCCACCTTCTTTTGCTGGTCGCCGCCGTTGAAGTTAAAGCGGCCGCAGTAGGCGCGGCTGGCCATCTGGAACTTGCCCACGTTCATGATGTCCAGCCCGCCGGAGACGTCTTCCCAGACCGTCTTGTCGTTGGACAGCGCGTCGCGATGCTGGTCGACAAAAGCCATTTGCACCGTTTGGCCGATGACCACCTCGCCGGAATCAGGCTGCTCTTTGCCGGCGATCAGCTTGAACAGCGTGGACTTGCCAGCGCCGTTCGGGCCGATGATGCCGACGATGGCACCGGCCGGGATGTTGAAGGACAAGTTGTCGATCAGGACCCGGTCACCGAAGGATTTGGTGACGCCCTTGAACTCGATCACCTGGGTGCCCAGGCGCTCGGCCACAGGGATGAAGATTTCCTGCGTTTCGTTGCGCTTTTGATATTCGAAGTCAGAAAGCTCCTCAAAGCGGGCCAGTCGGGCCTTGCTCTTGGCTTGCCGGCCCTTGGGGTTCTGGCGCGCCCACTCGAGCTCTTTCTTCATGGCCTTGGAACGTGCGTCTTCAGTGCGCTGCTCCTGCTCGAGGCGGGCTTCTTTTTGCTCGAGCCAGTTGCTGTAGTTGCCCTTGTACGGGATGCCATGACCGCGGTCGAGTTCAAGAATCCACTCGGCGGCGTTGTCCAGGAAGTAGCGGTCGTGGGTGATGGCCACCACGGTGCCGGGGTAACGCTGCAGAAACACCTCCAGCCAGTCCACCGATTCGGCGTCCAAGTGGTTGGTGGGTTCGTCGAGCAGCAGCATGTCGGGCTTGGACAGCAGCAGCTTGCACAGGGCGACACGGCGCTTTTCGCCGCCAGAGAGCAGGCCGATCTTGGCGTCCCAGGGCGGCAGGCGCAGGGCGTCGGCGGCGATCTCGAGCTGGTGCTCGGAATCGGTGCCAGAGGTGGCGATGATGGCTTCGAGCTTGGCCTGCTCGGCGGCCAGGGCGTCGAAGTCGGCGTTTTCCTCGGCGTAGGCGGCGTACACCTCCTCGAGGCGGGCCTTGGCGGCGTTGACCTCGCCCATGGCCTCTTCGACCTCTTGGCGCACCGTGTTCTCGGCGTTGACCTTGGGCTCCTGGGGCAGGTAGCCGATGTTGAGGCCGGGCATGGGCATCGCCTCGCCCTCGATCTCCTTGTCGATGCCGGCCATGATTTTCAGCAGCGTCGACTTGCCCGAGCCGTTGAGGCCGAGCACGCCGATCTTGGCGCCGGGGAAGAAGGACAGGGAGATGTCCTTGAGAATTTGACGCTTCGGCGGCACGATCTTGCCGACGCGGTTCATGGTGAAGACGTATTGAGCCATGGCGTGATTATCGCGGCTGAGGCAGGCTCCTGGTATGAAAGGGCCATGTGAAGGCCGTACCAGGGCCATACGAGAGCCGTACGAGAGCCGTACGAGGGTGATGTGAGGGTGATGTGAGAGCCATGTGAGGACCCTGCGAGGGCCAAGGGCGGGCCGGCAGCCCCCTTCGGTCAGCCCGGGCCAGACCCCGACCGCCCGGCCCCCAAACCGTGCGACAATGCCCTCGCCCCGCAACCAGCAGGCGTGGCACCGGCAAGTTGCCGGGGACCGAACGGACCCCCTCGCCCTTCCAAGTTAAGCGCTCCCAGCGGGCTGCTTCCCGAAGAAACCCGCGAGACAGATCCGACGGCTCCACCTCCCAAGAATCGAATCAGCCTTTGACTGGCTCGGCGCCTCCGGCGCCGGACAGGCCGATTCCCAGCGCCGCGGAAATTCGGCGCAAAACATTGATGACATTCGACGAACTCAATCTGGCACCCGCCATCCTCAAGGCCGTGCACGAGCAGGGCTACGAAATCCCCACCCCCATCCAGGCCCAGGCCATCCCGGCCGTACTCGAGGGCCGAGACCTGCTGGCAGGCGCCCAGACGGGCACCGGCAAAACCGCCGCCTTCACCCTGCCCCTGCTGCACAAGCTCTCCAAGGGCGAAGGCAAGATCAACAAATTCGGTAAGGACGGCATCGCCGCCCTGGTGCTCACCCCCACCCGCGAACTCGCGGCCCAGGTGGAAGAGTCTGTCCGCACTTATGGCAAATACCTCCCGCTCACCTCCGCGGTGATCTTCGGCGGCGTGGGCATGAAACCGCAGATCGACCGCATTCGGCGCGGCGTCGACATTCTGGTGGCCACCCCCGGCCGCCTGCTCGACCTGCAACAACAGGGCCACTTGGACCTGTCCACCGTCGAGGTGCTCGTTCTCGACGAAGCCGACCGCATGCTGGACATGGGCTTCATTCATGACGTGAAGAAGATCCTGGCCCTGATGCCCAAGGACAAGCAAAGCCTGCTGTTCTCGGCCACCTTCAGCGACGAGATTCGCGACCTGGCCAGCGGCCTGCTCAAAGACCCGCAAAGCATCCAGGTGACCCCGAGCAACACCACGGTGCAGCGCATCACCCAGGTGGTACACCCGGTGGGGCGCGCCAAGAAGAAGGCGCTGCTGGCGCACATCATCCAAAAGCATGAGTGGAGCCAGGTGCTGGTCTTTGTGCGCACCAAGTTCGGCGCCAACCATGTGGCCGAGTTTCTCGAGAAGAACGGCATCACCGCCATGGCCCTGCACGGCAACAAGAGCCAGGGTGCACGCACCCAGGCGCTGGCCGGCTTCAAGTCGGGCGACATCCGCGCCCTGGTGGCCACCGACATTGCCGCCCGCGGTATTGATATCGAAGACCTGCCGCACGTCGTCAACTACGAAATCCCCAACGTCCCCGAGGACTACGTGCACCGCATCGGCCGCACCGGCCGCGCCGGCCGCGAAGGCCAGGCGGTGAGCCTGGTGTGCCTGGACGAAGAGGGCTTCATGCAGGAGATCGAGCACTTCACCAAGCAGCAGATCCCCTCTGAGCCGGTCGAGGGCTTCGGCCCCGACGAAGGCGAGCGCGCCGAGCCCATCGCCATGGGCCGTCAAACCCTATGGGGCGGCGCCGGCAAGCCACCCTCCCGTGACGTGATGGCCGCAGCCGCCAAGGCGGCACGCTCGGAAATGATGCAACGCATCCGCGACAACAAGGTCGGCAACGGCAACGCTTCGAATGGTGGCGGTGGCGGTGGCGGACGCGGCGGCCGTGGCGGCGGTGGCGGCCAGCGCTCCGACCAGGGCGGTGGTGGGGAAGCTCAGCGTCCCCGCCAGGGCCAGGGGCAAGGTCAAGGCCGTTCGCAGCCGCAGGGCCAGCGCGCTGGCGGCGGCGGCGGTAACCGCGGCTTCGGGGGCGGTCAGCAGGGCCGAGGCAACCGCCAAGGCGGTGGCGGTGGTTATGGCGGTGGCCAGGGTGGCGGCGGTGGTAACCGCGGCTACGGCGGCCAGGGCGGGGGCGGGCAAGGCGGCGGACAGGGCGGCGGCGTTCCGCGTCACCTGATGGACGACGACGAATACCAACCGCGCATGGGCGCACACAACCCCAGCAGCCCCTTTGTTCAGCGCGAGCCGGCCCCGGTTCGCAACAACGACGGCCAACCCGATCCGCTGCGCACCAGCGTGGATGTGATGGGCGGGGGGAAGAAGAAGAACTTCTGGCGGAGGTAATCTGATCAGCCGGACTAAGGTCTCCAGGAGGCGTGGGCTGGGTGACTCCAGAGGCAGAGGTGCCGAACTCGGTTCCGGCTAGGAACTGTTGACCGAAGGAGTACCGTAGAGGGCATCGACTTCCTTGGCGAGTGTTGCGCCCTCCCCTTTCAGGGCTTCCATTCTTTCCGTTAGATCGGTGATCTTGGTTGAAAGCACGCCGCTCCGAACTGATGCATCGATGTTGTAGTTTGAACCTTCGGGCTTTGATGCCAGTCTTTCCTGCTCCCTCACCGCAGCTTCTCGCTGGCTCTTAAGTTTGGCGAAATCCCTGACCTTTGCCAGGTAGGCGTCGAGCGCATCCTGCTTGGCCTCGAGCGCGAGGATTCGGTTCTGCGATTTACCGATCAATGGGTGCAGTGCCTGAGCGGCATTCGTATAGGCGGTCGCCGTCTCATCACTCTTCTTCTTGAACCAAGTCCCTCGCTCGTACGCACTGGCCTCTTGGAGTCCGCGCTCAACTTGACTTTTGAGCTTGGCTAATTCTTTACGCTCGGCTCTGAGCTCACTCTTGATCCGCCGAAGCTCTTCCGGTGTAAGGAGGGATGACTTCGATGCCGCCACTGAAGCCAATTCAGGGGCGGAGGCGGCGCCCTTAGCAGAGACCAGTTGAACCCTAGGCAGACGATCGGATTGCGGCGATGAATTCCGAATAAAGGCCTCCGCAGACGCGATTGTCAGATCACGCTGATTTTGGTCAGCAGAGCTGAAATCTTGGATGTATTGATTCAGCCGCATCGCGATCACCTCGGCAGTCAGCGCCGGCTCTGCAGCCGAGCTTGAGGCAAATGCAGCGTCGATCGCTGCGACGCAGAGCGGGCCGCAGCCGTTTGCAGCCATACCATCCTGAATAGAGCCAAAAGCGGTATACACCTCGTAGCCGGCTTCCTTGAGAGCGGCAGCAATTGTTGGACCGACTACCTGAGAGGGAGTCCCGTCGCCATGAGGCTGTTTGGCATTGCTATCAAAAATGACCAGGCTTGGCTTGGCGTTTTGAATGTCTGCGGCTGGGGGCATCGCAATGATAGCCACCCAATGTTCTGCCTGATGATAAAGAGTGACAGCCGGCTTATTCTGGTTGGCGAATGCTGATCTGACCATACCTCCCACCTGGTCCGTCACATTCCCCTGCGATGGAAAGGTCGTCCCCCCCCCTCTGCTCAGGACCTTAAACCGGTCCCCCTTCAACCGCAACATCGCTGGTAAGAGCTGTTCATCAGAGAAAAAATTCCGAGTTGGACGGCGGACCTCAGAAATTTCAGGTGTCTCGGGCCTTCGATTGACGGCCTCCCCAGCCGGTTGCGACGCTGCGGATGCTCCAACTGAAGCGCGCCCCTGCGCGGTCGGGATTTGCGCTTGTCGATCCGACAGAGGCATGCGAAGAGCGCTGTCGACCCACTCCTTCGTCCCATCTCCCATATGGGCCCCATATGCTTCCTGGAGACTGCTAATTGCGGTTCGAATCGTGTCTGCAGAATTGGATGCGGCACCAGTTTTCGCTGCAGAGGAATGCGTTATTTCGTCTATGGCTTTACGGGCCTTAGCCGCCAAAGCGCCCACCATGCCGTCTGCTGCCGCGATGGTGACGAGTGTCTTAACTGCCTCGCCATCCCCTCGCTCCGCAGCGGTAATCGCATCGTCGAGGCGGGTATCCAGATGATATTTGAATGGGTCGGCGTCATTGCGCAGAGATAGTTGGGCCGAGCGATCCTTCGTCGCTTTAGCTGCGAGCTCGGTGTAGTAGTGGAACGCTGAAATAAGCTGCTCTACATCCATTGACTCGGCATTCAGACCCTGTTCCGGACCATTTGCGCGCTTGGCAGAAGTTTCGGCCGAAGCCGCAGAGGCAGTGTTTGGTGCGCCGGTGGGACGCAGAGGAATTGCAGCATTTGAGCTGGGCTGAGCAGCCCATTTGGATGAGCGGGCGCGTTCCATTCCGATTCACTCCTGAAAAATAACCCGGGTAGGTGACGGGGGGTGGGTAACTACTGCAACAAGCCCGTTCCCCTGCCCACCGCGCGTCTGCCGCCTACTCATCCGCTCCGGCTTTTTTTGAACCTACTGCGTGCCGCAGGGCCCAGCACGACGGGCGCGATAATCCCCCCCATGCGCTTCCTCCACACCATGCTCCGCGTCGGCGACCTGCAGCGGTCGATCGACTTCTACACCCGCGTGCTGGGCATGACCCTGCTACGCACCACAGACCGGCCAGAGCAGAAGTACTCGCTCGCTTTTGTGGGCTACGGCAGCAACCCGGACCATGCCGAATTGGAGCTCACCTACAACTATGGGGTGGAGCAGTACGAGTTGGGTACCGCCTACGGCCACATCGCCCTGGGTGTTGCTGACGCCTACGGCGCCTGCGAAAAAATTCGTGCCGCCGGCGGAGCCATCACCCGTGAGCCGGGGCCGGTCAAGGGCGGCACGACGGTGATTGCCTTTGTCACCGATCCGGACGGCTACAAGATCGAGCTCATCGAGCGTAAGAACAGCTGAGCTTTGCAAATGACCGCTGCCCTCACGCCTTTCCACCTGGCCTTTCCCGTTCACGACCTGGATGCCGCGCGCCGCTTCTATGGCGGGGTTCTGGGTTGCGCCGAGGGGCGCAGCTCGCCCGACTGGATTGATTTCGACCTGTTCGGCCACCAGATCGTGGCCCACCTGTGCCCCGGCGCCTCCGGCGCGGCGTCGGTGAGCAAGGTCGATGGAGCGGGGGTGCCGGTGCCGCACTTCGGCGTGGTCTTGCCCATGCCCGCCTGGGAGCAGCTGGCCGAGCGCGTGCGCGCGGCGGGCGTGAAGTTCGGCGTGGAGCCGCATGTGCGCTTCAAGGGCCAAGTGGGAGAGCAAGCCACCATGTTCTTCCTCGACCCCTCAGGCAACGCGCTGGAGTTCAAGGCCTTCCACGACCTGGGGCAGTTGTTCGCGAAGTAGGCGAGCGGGCCGGCGCTGCTGCCGGCAGGCGGAAAAGCCTAATGCCTTAGTGTGGGGAGGTGGTCACAGTGGCCGGCGCCGATGACCACTTGTTTCCAACCTGAGCGACGACGCCCAATGCATGGGTGAGCTCAGCGGCGTCACCCGCTTCGAGCACTAGGGAGAGGTACAGAGCCATGTCCTCTTTTGACCAAAGCGACTCCGCCATGTCGAAGTCGGGCAGTTCTGAGATTCGGGTCTTGGGAGTCATATCTAGCGAATCCTTGGGGGTCAGGGCCAATCCGATCGTCATTCTGATGGCGGTGGTCTAGGTTCGGCGGAAACCACCACCAAACGTCAACGCCATGTACCTTCGATGAACTGACGACGCAGATTTCACCCGGGCCTCAAGGGCAGCCTCAAAGCACGAACGGCCGGCCCGTCACCGGCGTGCTCGGCACGGCCATGTCCTGCCGGGCCATGATGCCGGCCTCCCAGGCCAGGCGGCCGGACTCGACGGCCAGCTTGAAGGCCAGGGCCATGGCCACCGGGTCGCGGGCCTGCGAGACAGCGCTGTTCAGAAGCACCGCGTCGTAGCCCAGTTCCATCGCCTGCACCGCGTCCTTGGGCGAGCCGATGCCGGCGTCGACCACCAGCGGCACGTCGGGGAAGCGCGCGCGCAGGGTGCGCAGTGCCGTAGGGTTGAGTAGGCCCTGGCCCGAGCCGATGGGCGCGCCCCAGGGCATGAGGATGCGGCAGCCCGCGTCCAGCAGGCGCTGGCAGGAGACGATGTCGTCCATGCAATAAGGGAAGACCTCGAAGCCGTCTTTGGCCAAGGTGCGCGCGGCCTCGACCAGTTCGTAGGGGTCGGGCTGCAGGGTGTGCTCGTCGCCCACCACCTCGAGCTTGATCCAGTGCGTGCCGTAAAGCTCACGCGCCATGCGGGCCAGCGTGACCGCTTCGCTGGCGGTGCGGCAGCCGGCGGTGTTGGGCAAGAGGTGAGCGCCAGTGGCGCGCACCAGGGCCATGAAGTCGTTGGGCTTGCCATCACCGGCCAGCTGGCGCTTGAGGCCCACCGTCACCACCTGGCTGCCGGATACAGCCACCGCCTGCTGCAAGACAGCGGGCGAAGGGTAGCCCGCGGTCCCGAGGAAGAAGCGGCTTTGCAGGGTGACGCCGCCGATCGTGAGCGGCGCAGTGGCGGGAGAAGAAGCAGCGGACATCGCTCAGCCTCCGGTGATGGGTTGGAAGGTAAAGACCTGGTCACCTGGCTTCAGCAGGTGGGCGGCGCGGAGGTCGCGGGCCACGAAGTCGCCGTTGACGGCGGTGGCCAGGGCCTGGGGGGATGCGGCCAGTTGCGCGACGAGGTCGGCCAGGGTGCTGCCTTCGGCCACTTCACGGGCCTGGCCGTTGACGGTGATGGCAATCATGCAGAGGTCTCCGAGGGAGCCGGCTCGCTGAGCGCGGCGAGGGCTTGTTCCACCAGCGCCGGCCCGATGAGCCAGCCATGCCGGAACAGGCCGTTGACCTGGGTGAGCCCGGGCTGGGTGTGCAGCACGGGCAAGTTGTCGGGCAGCGCGGGACGCAGGTTGGTGTCGGTGAACACCACACGTGCCTCGGCCAGTGCCGGCAGCACGCTGTGCGCGGCGGCCATCAGCTCGACGCTGGTGCGCAGGGAAATGGGCGAGCGGTCTTCGCTTTCGATCTCGCTAGCGCCGACCAGCACCCGGTCGCCCGCGCGCGGCACGATGTAAACGCGGTGGCGCGGATGCAGAAGCCGCAGCGGCCGGTTCAGGCGCAGGCCGGGCGCGTGCAAATGGACGATTTCGCCGCGTACCCCGCGCACCGACAGTTGCGGCCGGGCGCCGGTGCCACGGACATCGAACACCCAGTCGGCTCGGACAACGCCCTGGTCGGTGTGGAGGGCGCCGGGCTCGGCCCGCTCCACCGTCCGGCCCCAGTGAAAACGCGCGCCAGCACCCTGGGCGCCGAGGGCCAGCGCCGCCATGGCCTGCCAAGTGTCGATCTGGCCCTCGCCCTCGAGCAGCCAGGCATGGGCGGGGCCGCGGATGTCGGGCTCGAGCGTGGCGAGTTCTTGCAGGTCGACGCGGCGCGGCGCGTGGCCTGCAGGCGCCTTGTCGGCCAGCAGGTCAACCACACGTGCGGCGGCGCCTTCGTCACCCCGGTGAGCCAGCAGCAGGGAGCCCTGCGCGCGCAGGTCTACCGGCCGCAGCGGGCCGCCGTCTTCACCGGCGAAGGGAGCGACGGGCACCGCCGGCAGGCCAGCGAGCAGCTCGGGCCACAGTTGCAGGGAGCGCAGGCCGAGCTGGTAAACATTGGCGTCGGCACATTCGAGTTCAGAGACAGGGGAGAGCATGCCCGCTGCGGTCCAGCCGGTGGCGCCGCGCACCTGGGGGCCGGGGGCCAGGTCAAAAACCTCGACCACATGGCCCGCGCGCGCCAGCTGCCAGGCGAGCAGCCGACCCAGTAGGCCAGCGCCGGCTATAGCGATATTCAGGGGTGGCCGTGGGGTGGCCGGATGGGACTGCGCAGACATCTCTTCTTTCGCCGGTACGAACCGGATCAAGTTCGCGGGTTTGGACTTGCCATCTCAGCGAGGACCCGCGCGATTTGCGCCAGCCTCCCGCACCCCGGAGCGTGGCCGCATTGTAGGCGGGCCGAGCGCGACGCCCGGTGGCGCGACGCCAGATCGCGAGGTGGCTGGAGGGCGGGGCGGCCGAGCGGCAAGGCCAGCCCGAGCTCGTGCGACAATCCGCCTCGCTCCGGGGTGCACGCCTGATTCGCAGGCCGTGCTGAGAAACACACCCGAGAACTTGATCCGGTTCGCACCGGCGTAAGGAGAGCCTGCATGCACAACGCCTCGTCTTCGGGCCTTATCGCCCGCTCCCTGCGCTACCCGCGCGTCCTCACCATCGCCGGCTCGGACAGCGGCGGAGGCGCTGGCATCCAAGCCGACCTCAAAACCTTCTCTGCCCTGGGCTGCTTTGGCATGAGCGCGATCACCGCCCTCACCGCCCAAAACACGATGGGCGTGCGCGCCATACATCCGGTGCCGCTGGACATGCTGGAAGCCCAGATTGCGGCGGTGGTCGAAGACATTGGCGTCGACGCGGTCAAGATCGGCATGCTGCATTCATCGGCGACGGTACGCAGCGTGGCTGCCGCCCTGGACCGGCATGGCCTCAAACAAGTGGTGTTCGATCCGGTCATGGTGGCCACCAGCGGTGCCACACTGATCGACCGCGAGGCGATTGCGGTGCTGGTGGACATGATGTTCCCCCGGGCCCTCCTCATCACCCCCAACCTCGATGAAGCCGCCCTGCTGGTGGGCCGCCCCCTGGCCAGCGAGTCCGACATGGAGGCTGCGGCCCAGCAACTGCTGACCATGGGCGCGCGCGCGGTGCTGCTCAAGGGCGGGCACCTGGCTGGCGATCAGGTGAGCGACCTGCTGCTGACCCCGGGCGCCGGGCCCCTGTGGATGCGGGCGCCGCGCCTCCACAGCGCCAATACCCACGGCACCGGCTGCACGCTGTCAAGCGCCATTGCTTCGCACCTCGCCCTGGGCGCGGCGCTGCCCGAAGCGGTGGCCCTGGCGCGGGACTATGTGCGCGGCGCGCTCGAAGCCGGCGCCGCCGTACGCACGGGCGAAGGCAGCGGTCCACTCAATCACGGCTGGCAGCCGGTGGTGACCCGGACCTTCGCACTGTGATGAAGGCAGAGGCATCCACCCAGACGCAGGTGCCTGCGCTCCTGGCCTTCATTACCCAGGACGGTTGCAGTGACGCCGAGTTCGACGCCATGGCGCTGCGGCTCTTTGAGCACCAGTACGCACACAACGCGCCCCTGCGGCGCTTTTGCCAGGGACGCGGCGTGACGCCCAGGCGCATCCGCCATTGGCATGAAATTCCGGCGGTACCGATCAACGCCTTCAAGGAACTCACCTTGAGCTGTGAGCCGCCCGAGGCCTGCGCGCGGGTGTTCATGACCAGCGGCACCACAAGGGCCGAGGTGAAGGGCAAACACCACCACCCCAACATCGCGGTGTGGGACCTGTCCATGCGGCGCGGCTTCGAGCACTTCTTCATGCAAGGGCTGCCGCCGCAGGTGCCGATGGCCCTGCTGTTCCCGCCCGAAGAAGAACTCGGCAACTCCTCGCTGGGCCGTTACCTCTCGCAGGCGAAGCGCCTGTTTGGCGCACCCGGCAGCGGCCACTTCGTGAGCACCCAGGGCATGGACCTGCCGGGGTTGATGGACTTCCTGCACCGCGCTGAAGCGGGTAGCGAGCCGGTCGCCCTGCTGGGCGCCAGCTACGCCTTCGTGCATTTGCTCGACGCTCTGGCCGCCGAAGGCCGGCAGGTGAAGCTACCCGCCGGGAGCCGGCTGCTGGACACGGGCGGCTACAAGCGCCAATCACGCGAGCTCGCGCTGGATGATTTCTACGACCAGCTCTCGCAAGCGCTGGGCCTGCCCCGCGCGCACTGCGTCAATATGTATGGCATGACCGAGCTGAGCTCGCAGTTCTACGACGCGGGCAACGACACCGTGCCTTCGGTCAAGCGCGGCATGCACTGGATCCGCTCGCGGGTGGTAAACCCACTCACCGGCGCAGAGATGCCGCGCGGCCAGGTGGGCGTTCTGGTGCACTGCGACCTGGCCAGCTTCAATTCGACCACCACCATCCTCACCGAGGACCTGGGGCGCGCAGTACACGGCGGCTTTGAACTCTTGGGCCGGGCCGAAGGCGCGCAAGCGCGCGGCTGCTCGCTGGCGGTGCAAGAGTTTCTGCAGGGGGCGCGGGGATGAACCCAAGCGCCGCCAATTCCGCAGCCGGGCAGGACAGCGGCGCCCACGCGCGCACAGGGCAGGCGCGTGCACGCTGGGCCGCCGGCCACCTGCCGCCCGTTTTTGCCGGCCAGGTGGGGACGCGCGATCTCAAGTTCGGCGACCTCACGGTCACCGTGCCCGCACCCGATGCCGCGCAGATGCAGGCGCTGGCCACCCATGTGGCGCGCGCCACGCGCGAGGTGCTGCGGCCCCTGCCCGTCTCCAACCTCGTCACCCACATTGACCGGGCGGTGGGTCGTCTGCTCGACCCGCAAGACCCGTGGCGGCGCCTGGCCGACGACCTACTGCCACGCGTGACCGGCTACGACGCGCAGATGGTGCAGGTGGCCCTCACGGGCTACCTGCAGCAGTTCCGCGCGCCGCAGCTGCACCGCTTTGTGACGGAGGACTTTGCCAACCCCAAGGTGCTCGACGAGTTCCAGCCCAGCGCCAAGGGCGGCGCGGTGCGCGCGCTCGGCCCCACGCTGCTCGCCCACTCCTGGGCCGGCAATGTGCCCGGACTGCCGCTGTGGAGCCTGGCCTGCGGCCTTCTGGTCAAGGCGGGAGGCATCGGCAAATTGCCCAGCGCCGAGCCGGTGTTCGCCTCGCTCTTCACGCAGCTGCTGGCCGAGGTGCATCCCCCGCTGGCCGAGGCCCTGGCGGTGGTGTGGTGGAAGGGTGGCGAGGCCGAACCCGCCGCCAGCCTGTACCGCGCCGCCGACTGCGTGCTGGCCTACGGAAGCAACGAGGCCATCGCCCAGGTGCGCGAGCAGGTACCCGCCAACACCCGCTTCTTGCCCTATGGCCACAAGCTGGGCGTCGCCCTGGTGGGCCGCGACGGGCTGGACCGCCAGCGCGGGCCTGCGCTGGCGCGCGCAGCCGCCCACGACGTGACCCGCTACGAGCAACAGGGCTGCTACTCGCCGCATGTGGTTTATGTCGAGCGCGGCGGAAACCTGTCTCCACGCGAGTTTGCGCAGCACCTCGCCAGCGAGCTGGCCGCACTGGCCCGCCAGCATCCGCGCCGCGCATTGGGCCTGGCCGAAGCGGCGGCGGTTGGCGGCTGGCGTGAGGCGGCCGAGATGCGGGCACTAAGGGGCGCGGGACATGAATTGTTGGGGCATGCCGGCGGGGCCACCCTTGCCTCCACACCCTCATCCACACCCGCACCCACATCTTCTAACACCCCTGCACCCGCCCCAGCTGGCTGGTCGGTGGCCTATGCCGACCAGCCCCTGCCCCTGGCGCCCAGCACCGGCTGGCGCTGCATCCAGGTGGTGGCGGTGGACTCTCTGGAGCAGGCCGTCACGCTGATCGCGCCCCACGCGCTCTTTTTGCAAACTGCCGCCGTGGCCGTCGGGCCGGCAGCGCTCTACCCGCTGGCCGAGCGCTTGGCCGAAGCGGGCATCACACGCGTCACCGCGCTGGGCCGCATGACCGCCCCCGAGGCCGGCTGGCACCACGACGGCGGCTTCAACCTCGCCAGCCTGGTGCGCATGGTCGATCTGGAAATGGCCGCCGAGCGCGCCGCTGACCGGCTGGCGCCGTATGCGCAGGAGGATGGGCCGTGAGTGCCGGCGAGGGTGCTTTCCTGGCGATGGACGGCGTGGGCCTGGACTACGGCGGCGTTCGCGCGGTCGATGCGGTGCAGTTGCGCGTCGCCGAGGGCGAATTTCACTGTCTGCTCGGGCGCAGCGGCTGCGGCAAGACCAGCTTGCTGCGGCTCGCCGCGGGACTGCAGGCGCCCACCCGCGGCGCGGTGTGGGTGCAGGGCCAGGCACCGGCCGAGCGCCGCGCCGAGATCGGCTTTGTGTTCCAGGCGCCCACGCTGCTGGAGTGGCGCAGCGCGCTGGACAACGTGCTGTTGCCGATTTCTCTCCTGCGCCGGCCCACCGCGCAAGACCAGGCGCAGGCGCAGAACTTGTTCGATCGAATGAGCCTCCAAGGCTTGCAGCAACGGCGGCCGCGCCAACTGTCGGGGGGCCAGCAAAGCCGGGTGGCCATCGCGCGAGCGCTCGTCACCGCGCCGCGCCTGCTTCTGCTCGACGAGCCGTTTGCCGCCCTCGACGCCATCACCCGCGAAGAACTGCAGCAAGACTTGCTGCGCGCCTGCCGCGAAGCGGGCACCACGGTGCTCTTTGTCACGCACGACCTGGAGGAGGCGCTGTTCCTCGCCGACGACATTCACCTGATGGCCGAGGGCCGACTGACCCAGACCTTCCGGCCCGAGTTGCCCCAGGCGCGTGGAGCCGACCTGCGCGCCTCTGCCGGCTTCGCCGCCTGGGGCGGGCGACTGCGTGAGTGTTTGCGGGAAGGAGTTGCCCCATGACGCGGAACGCAACCTCCAGCAACCCGCGCAGCGACGTGCCAGGGGACATGCCCGCAGACATCGTCCGCAGCGCCCCACGCCATCAGGGCCTGCTGACCGCCTTGGCCTCCCTCGCCCTGCTGGCCCTGGCGTTGGCGCTGTGGGAACTGGCCTCGCGCCGGCTTGGGCTGCCTGCGCTGGTGCTGCCGCCGCCCTCCTCCGTGGCCGCAGCGCTGTGGAAGGGGCTGGCCAGCGGCTACTTTCGCCCGCACCTGCTGGCCACCACCTGGAATCTGGCGCTAGGTCTGGCACTGGGCTGCAGCATCGGCTTCCTGGCTGGCATTGCCCTGGCCGAATCGGCTGCCCTGCGCCGGCTGCTCTGGCCCTGGGTCGTGGTGAGCCAAGTCATTCCGAAGCTGGCGCTCATGCCCCTCTTCATCCTCTGGTTTGGCTTTGGCCACACCTCACTGGTGGTGATCACCGCGCTCATTTGCTTTTTCCCGCTGCTGGAGACAACCGCTACCAGCCTGCGCCAGGTGGCGCCCGAGCGACTGGAGCTGTTTCGAATGCTAGGCGCAAGCCGCTGGCAGACGCTCTGGCAATTGAAGCTGCCCACCGGCCTGCCCGGCGTGCTTGCCGGCCTGCGGGTGGCGGTGATGCTGGCCCTGGTGGGCGCGGTGGTGGGCGAGTTCATCGGCGCGAGCCAGGGCCTGGGTGCCTTGGTGATTGCGGCGCAGGGCAGCATGGACACGCCGCTGATGTTTGCGGTGCTGGTGCTGATTGCGCTGCTTGGCGTCGTCGCCTACCAACTGACCTTGTGGTTCGAGGCCACGCTGCTGCGACGGCATGACCTGAGCTGAGATCGCCCACCTGATTCAACGCCGCCTTGCCCCACCCGCCGAACGATCAAAACGGACTCTCCTTGCTCTCCCTGCCCATGAAGAAAACTCTCACCGCTCTCCCCTCGCTACGCCCAACACGGCGTGCGTTCCTGGCCGCTCTCGGAGCTTCAGGCCTGGCAGCCTTGACCGCGCACCCACCCGCTCTGGCGCAGGCGCGTGACCGACTCGTGGTCGCCGGCTGGAGCAAGCCCATCTCGGAAGTGACGCCCTTGCTGGTGGACCAGGACAAGGGCTTCTACCGCGCCCAAGGCCTGGCACTGGAGTACCTGCCAGGAGCTGGTGGCGGTGACGCGATCCGCAACATCCTCTCCGGCCAGGGCGATGTGGCCTTCACCGACCCGGGCTCCCTGTTCGCGGCGCTGGACAAGGGCGAGAAGCTGCGCGCCGTCTACGACATCTACCCGCAGAACGTGTTCAACGTGGTGGCGCTCAAGTCCAGCGGCATCAGCAAACCCGCCGACCTCAAGGGCAAGCGCATCGGTGTCTACAGCCTGGCCTCGGGCACGCGCCAAAACCTGCTGGTGCTGCTGCACCAGGCGGGCCTGGCGGAGAGCGATGTGACCATCGTGGTCACTGGGCTGCTTAACTTCGCGCCGCTGATGCAGGGCCAGGTGGACGCCACCGCCGCCACCGACACCGGCCTGGCGGTGGGCCGCCTTCGCGGCCTGGGGGAGGTCAATGTCATCGAAGTAGGCAAGAGCCTGCCCGTGTCGAGCGACCTGTTCGTGGTGCGCGAGGAGGTGTACCAGCAGAAAAAGCCCCTGCTGCGCCGCTTTCTGCGGGCCTACCGGGACGCGTCAGCCTGGATGATCGCCCAGCCCGAGGAGGCCGCGCGCCTGGCCGCTGTCCGCGCCATCGACGGCAGTGACCCGGCGCTGAACCTCACGATCATCAAGCTGCGCAATGCGTCAAGCCAGTCGGCCTTGACTACCCGCCAGGGCCTGGGCGCGCTCGACTTGGCCTCGCTGCAGCAGGCTGCCGATGTCTACCGCAAGCTGGGCATGATCGAGAAGCCGCTGCGTATGGCCGAGGTGGTGGCGACCGACCTGCTCCCCGGACGCTGAGGGGACAGGATACCAAAAGCCAAAAGCGATAAGCAGACAAGCCCTCACTTCTCATCCCGCAGCAAGGACGCACACCATGGATTTCAAAGGCCAAGTGGTTCTGGTCACCGGCGCTGGTCGGGGCATTGGCGCGGCGATCGCGCGCGCTTTTGCCGCCGAGGGTGCTGCGGTGGGCATCAACTACCTGCAGGATGAGGCCGCCGCTGCACTGACCGTGGATGAATGCCGCCGGGTCGGCCAAGCCCACGGCGGCGACGCGATTGCCCTGCGCGGCGACGTCACCCGGCCGGGGGACTGTGCCCAAATGGTGGAGGCCCTGGTCAGCGAGTTTGGCCGCCTCGATGTGCTAGTGAATAACGCCTTCCGCCCTTATGCCTTCGACCCCGAAACGCGCAAGCCCCTGGAGGCCCTGACGCTGGCCGACTACCAGGCCCAGTTCGAGGGCGCGGTGGGCGGCGCCCTGCACATGACGCAAGCGGCCCTGCCGCATCTGCGCCGGCAGGCGCTCGGCGCGGGGGCCGGGGCCATCGTCAATGTGGCCACCAATCTGGTGGAACACCCCGTGGTGCCTTATCACGACTACGCCACCGCCAAGTCGGCGCTGGTGGGCTTCAGCCGCAACCTGGCGGCCGAACTGGGGCCGCAGGGCGTGCGTGTGAACTGCGTGGCGCCGGGCCTGGTGCACCCAACCCGCGGCAGCGAAGGCACGCGCGCCAGCTTCCGCGACGAGCTCGCCGCCGCTACCCCGCTGCGCCGCCTGGCACGCCCGGAAGACGTCGCCGGCCCGGTGCTTTTTTTGGCCTCATCCTGGAGCGGCTTCCTGACCGGGCAGGTCTTGATGGTCGACGGTGGTTTGGTGATGCGCTGAGGCTGCACGATAGACGCCCCAACGACACGCCCCACACGGCTCAGACGGCCCCACACTTCAGACGCATTCACGATGTCACTCTCCATCACCCAGCCCCTGCCCCTCTCCAGCAGCCGACTCACGCTGCTCTCGCCGCCCACAGGCATGGCCCTCGAGGCAGTCCCGGCCTGGGCCGCTTCCCGGCGCCAAGCCACGGGTGACGCGATCTGCGTGGCCGGCGTGGTGACGGCAAACCATCCCCTGCACTGGATGGAGACCAGCTATGCACGCGGCTGGGTGTTGCTGCAACCGAGCATTTCGCTGGACGGCGCCTCGCTGGCCAGCGCCTTCGCCGAGCAGCGTGCGCGCGGCTTCGTCGACGCCGATGCGGCGCTGCTAGCCCTGGCCCGCGCCAGCGGCGTCCTGCCCCGCCTGTCCTGGGGCGAGGCGCCCGACTTTCCGGTGCTGCGTACGGCGTCCTCGGGAGCAGCCCCGCGCCGCCTCGGCCTGTACGCCATCGTCGACAGCGCCGAGCGCTTGCAAGCAGTGCTCGATGCCGGCGTGAAAACAGTACAAGTGCGCATCAAGCGTCCCGCCCATCCCGACGCGGTCTGGGAATCGTCACTGCGAGAGCAACTGGCGCGCAGCATCGCAGCGGCCCGCGCCGCAGGCGCCGAGTTGTTCGTGAATGACCATGCAGATCTGGCCCTGGCGCTAGGCGCCAGCGCCATTCACCTCGGGCAGGAAGACCTGCTGGCCCTGGGCGACGCCGGCCGCGCCGATCTGGTGGCCACCGGCCTGGCCCTGGGCGTGAGCTCGCACAGCGTGTGGGAGCTGTGCCGCGCGCGAGCGCTGCCCCTGCGTTACATCGCCTGCGGCCCGGTGTGGGCGACCATCACCAAGGACATGCCCTGGGTGCCGCAAGGCCTGGACAACCTGGCCTGGTGGGCGCGTCATGCCGGCGCGCCGGTGGTGGGCATCGGTGGAATTCTCACGCCGGCACAAGTCGAGCAGGTAGCTGCCTGCGGCGCAGATGGCGTCTGCCTGGTGCGTGGCCTGGGCGATGACCCGTCGGCCACATTGCCAGCCTATGCGGCGGCGCTCGAGCGGGGTCGTAAGCGAGCCAGCGATGTGGCGTCAAATGCGGCACTGATCCAGGAACTCCATCCGAGTCTGGCTCAGACGCAGTAAGCGAGGATCTGCCGGCCCATGTCCATGCCCAGGGCGGCCAATGCAGCGAACACCAGCACCGCGCCGGCCAGGCGGGTGCCCCAGTCCTTGCCGGGGCCCTGGGCGCTGCGCAGCCGGGCCATCAAGACGGGCATGAGGACCAGCCCGATGCTGCTGGCCGTGGCAAACAGCCCCATGGCCAGCGCCCCCTCCCAGGGTGAGGCGGTGAGCGAAGCCACGAGGAGCGCGGACCACAGCAGGCCACAGGGCATGAAGACCCACAGCAGGCCGGCGGCGAACAGGCTGCCTTGGCCTTGCACAGCAGGCCGGATACGCGCCCACAGTTGCAGGCTGGCCCGCTGCGCCCAGTCGGGCTGGTGTGCGAGCACCAGCAGCGACAAGCCCCAGGCCAGTACGAGCAGGTGAAACAGGGTCCACAGCGGCCGCAGGGCGCCCCCCTGCGCGGTGAGCAGCGCCAGGCCTTGCGTGGCGAGTGCAGCCAGCGCGCCGACCGCGCTGTAGCCGGTGAGGCGACCCACGTGGAAAGCGATGGTGCGGCGGTCGGTGGCGACCTGGCGCAGAACGAACACGGTGCCCGCGCCGGCCTCACGCCCCTGCCCTGTGCCGGTCAACCCGGCGCAGGCTGCGCCGCACATCGCCGCGCAATGCGGGGTGGCGGCCAGACCCATGGCCAAGGCGGTGAGCAGGAGGGTGACAGACATCGGCTGACGCAGCGACTCAAAGAATG
>NZ_JARXAB010000066.1 GCF_029866045.1 Ramlibacter sp.
CGCAGGGCCCTGCCGCCATCGTCGCTGGCTCCTGCTCGCAGGCGACCCAGGCCCAGGTGGCGCACTGGCGCGCCGCCGGCCTGCCGGCCTGGCGCCTGGACCCAGCGGCGCTGGCGGCGGGCGGCGATCTGGTGGCCGAGGCGCTGCGTTGGGCCGCGGCGCAGGGCGCGTCGCCGACCCTCTTTCATGCCACCGCAGACCCCGAGGCGGTCCGCGCGAGCCAGGCCCTGCTGGGCTCCGAGGCCGGTGCGCGAATCGAGCATTGCCTGGCCCGTATCGCGGTGGCGCTGGTAGAGGGCGGCGTGGGCCGACTCGTCGTCGCCGGCGGCGAGACCTCTGGCGCGGTGACCCAGGCCCTGGGGATTGGCCAGCTGCGCATCGGCGGCACCATCGACCCCGGCGTGCCCTGGACCCGGGTGGAGGTCCGGCCGCTGTGGCTGGCGCTCAAATCGGGGAACTTCGGCAGCGTGGATTTCTTTGCCAAGTCCCTGTCTATTTCATCCTGACCATGACCGAATCCCAGGCACGCGAAGCCATCTGCCGCATCGGACAAAGCCTCTTCGAGCGGGGCTATGTCCACGCCACGGCGGGCAACATTAGTGTCCGTCTGGACGATGGCTTTCTGATCACCCCCACCGACGCTTGCCTGGGCCGGCTCGACCCTGGCGATCTAGCGCGGGTGGACCTCGCTGGCCAGCTGCAGGGGACGACCCGCCCGAGCAAGACACTCCTGTTGCATCGGCAGATCTACGCCGCGGCCTGCGCCTATCATGCCGCGACCCGTTGCATCATCCACACGCACAGTACGCATTGCGTGGCGCAGAGTCTGCGCGTGCAGGGCGCTGAGCTTCTGGACCCGATCACCCCCTATTTCGTGATGAAGGTCGGCCACGTGCCTCTGCTGCCCTATCGGCGTCCCGGTAGCCCCATCGCTGCGGCGGATGTGGTCGAGGCGATTCACCGCTACGGCAAGCAGGGCACGCCGCTGCGCGCGGTAATGCTCCCGCGCCTGGGGCCCAATGTGTGGCACGACCATCCGGAGGCCGCGATGGCTATCCTGGAAGAACTCGAAGAGACCGCGCGGCTGCAACTTCTGATGCCGAACGCGCCATCCTTGCCGCCGGAGGCGATCGAGGAATTGCGCCAGTCCTTCTCGGCCGTCTGGTAATCCGTCAGCCCCATCCGTCCATTTGACCGGTTGACTGGAGATGTCACTATGACCACGATCCGCTTCGCCGCCAACCTGTCCATGCTGTACCCGGACAGGCCCTTCCTCGATCGTTTCGAGGCCGCCGCCGCCGATGGCTTCGAGGCGGTGGAATACCTCTTTCCCTACGCGCACCCCGCGGCCGAAATCAAGGCGCGGCTGCGGGCGCACGGGCTGCAGCAGGTCCTGTTCAACACGCCGCCGGGCGGCCTGGAGGCCGCGCGTTGCGACGAGGCCTGGCAAGCGGGTTCGCGCGGCACCGCCTGCGCGCCGGGCCGGGAGGCCGAGTTCCGCGCGGGCATCGAGGCGGCGCTGCGTTACGCCGAGGCGCTGGGCTGCCCGCGCATTCACGCCATGGTGGGCTTGCGCGCCCCGGACTGCAGCGCCGAGCAGGCCGATGCGGTGCTGCTGTCCAATTTGCGCTGGGCCGCGGGCCTGGCGGAACGCGCGGGCCGCACGCTGCTCATTGAGCCGATCAATCCGATCAATGTGCCGGGCTTCCACTTGAACCGGCAGGACCATGCCCACACCCTGGTGCAGGCGGTGGGCTCCCCTCACCTGAAGGTGCAGTTGGACCTGTTTCACTGCCAGCGGGTCGAGGGCAACCTGGCCGGCCAGTTGGCGCAGGCGCTGCCCAGCGGCCGGGTGGGGCATATCCAGATCGCCGACGCCCCCGACCGTCACGAGCCAGGCAGCGGCGCGATCGACTGGCCGCCGGTGTTCGCCCTGATCGAAAAGCTTTCCGCGCCTAGTGCCACGAACCGGTGGGAGGGTTGGGTCGGCTGCGAGTACCTCCCCGCCGACAGCTCGCCCGGCGGCACATCGCGCGGGCTGCAGTGGCTGCGCGCGCTGCGGTCAGCGGGAGCCTGAGCCCAGCGACCTCAGTCTTCGTTCGCCTCGATCTTGTCGATCAGTCGCGCCAACGCATGGCGCACCGTGGCCGCTCTTATTGCGGCGCGGTCGCCCGCGAAGCGGCAGGTCTCGGAGGACAGCCGGCCGTCGACCATGAAGCCAAACCACACCGTTCCCACCGGCTTGGCGGCGCTGCCGCCCGTCGGCCCGGCGACGCCTGTCACCGCTACGGCCGCCCGCGCGCGCGAGTGCCGCACCGCGCCATGGGCCATGGCGCGCGCCACCAGCTCGCTGACCGCGCCGTGTTCGGCGATTTGTTGGGCGTCGACCCCGAGCAGCTCGGTCTTGGCCTCGTTGGAATAGGTCACGAACCCGCGCTCGAACCATTCGCTGGAGCCGGCCAGGTCGGTGCAGGCGGCGGCGATCCCCCCGCCAGTGCAGCTTTCGGCGGTGGTCATCATCCAGCCACGCGCCCGCAGTTGGTCGGCCAGCGCGGCCACCAGCGCCGGCGTGTTTGCCGTGGTCTTGGAATCAGGAGAGGTCTGCGTCATAAGGCCCTCGCGACAGCGAACAGGAACAGGGTGCAGAAGGCGGCCACCAGGTCGTCCAGCAGGATGCCCAGGCCACCGCGCCAGCCAAAGCCGTGGAACAGCCGGTCGGCCCAGCCCACCGGGCCGGGCTTGACCGCGTCGAAGAAGCGAAACAGCGCGAAGGCGGCCAACTGCGTGAACCAGCCCGCCGGCGCCAGCAGCCACAGCACCGCCCAGAAAGCGACGATCTCGTCCCACACGATGCACCCGGGATCGAGTAGCCGCAGGCGCTCGGCGGTGCGGGTGCAGGCCCACCACCCGAGCGGCAGGCTGGCGAGGATGATCCAGCCGATCGCCGCTTGCGACAGCCACAGCTGCATCACCAGGAAGCTGGCCCAGGCCCACAGCGTGCCCACCGTGCCGGGCGCCACCGGGGACAGGCCCGAGCCCAGGCCCAGGGCGATTGCGTGGGCCGGGTGTGAGAGCAAAAAGCGGACATCGGGCCGGCGGGGCGCGGCCACGGAGTCGGTGGGAGTCATGGCGGGATGGTAAACGGCGCGTGCGGCAGGAAGTTGGCCGGCCCCGCCGGCGTACCGTCGTGGCCCCCACAGGCCGCACAGGCTTCATGGGTGTCCGAGGCTGCCGAGGTTTCTGCGGTTTCTGAATCGATTCAGGCGAAGTGGTCGAACGCAGCCACCGGGCGCACCACCGCGTGGCCGGCGGCGTCGACCAGGCGCAGGCCGGGCGCCGCTTCAATCACGCCGATGCAGTGCACGGCAGTGCCGCTGGCGCGGCCTGCGGCCAGTACCGCGTCGCGGGCTGCAGCTGGGGCGGTGAAGGCCAGCTCGTAGTCGTCGCCCCCGGCGAGGGCGAAGTCCAGCCGGTCTTGCACGGACAGGGCCAGGGCGGGCAGGGCGGCCACCTGTTCGGCCCGCAGCGTGGCGCCCACGCCGGATGCGGCCAGGACATGGCCGAGGTCACCGACCAGGCCGTCACTCACATCGATCGCGGCGCTGGCCACGCCGCGCAGCGCCAGCCCCAGCGAGACGCGGGGAACCGGGCACTCCAGCCTTTCGCGCGCCGCCTCGAACACGGCTTGCGGTGCCTGCCGCGTGCCTCGAAACACCTCCAACGCCAGCCGGGCGTCGCCCAAGGTGCCGCTGACCCAGACCTCGTCGCCTGGTCGCGCGCCCGAGCGCAGCAGGGCCTGGCCGGTGGGCACCTCGCCGAAGACGGTGATTGAAATGGCCAGCGGCCCGCGGGTGGTGTCGCCACCCACCAGCTCGCAGCCATGCGTGTCGGCCAGCGCCAGCAAGCCCTGCGCAAAGGGCGCGAGCCAGGCCTCGTCCGCCTGGGGCAGGGCCAGGCCGAGGGTGAAGGCCAGGGGCTTCGCACCGCAGGCGGCCAGGTCACTCAGGTTGACCGCCAGGCATTTGTGGCCCAGGCGGCGCGGGTCCACCGTGGAGAGGAAATGCCGGCCTTCGATGAGGAGGTCGGTGGAGACGGCCAGTTGCATGCCCGGTGCCGGCGCAAGCAGGGCGCAGTCGTCACCCACGCCCAGGGGGCTGCGGCGCACCGGCCGCTTGAAGTAGCGCGCAATCAGGTCGAATTCGCCCATGGCGTTCTGCCCGCGAGGCACCCGCCTCAGTGCAAGACCCGTCGGGTGCCGTCGTCGAGCACGAACATCGGGATCTCGGTCTCGAAGCGCTCGCCGTCCTCGGCCACCGCAAAGTAACTGCCATGCATGGTGCCCGACGGCGTGCGCAGCCGGCAGCCGCTGGTGTACTGGAAGGATTCACCGGGCCGCAGCAGGGGCTGGTGACCCACCACGCCCAGCCCCTTGACCTCTTCAATCTGGCCCTGAGCGTCGGTGATGTGCCAGTGGCGGGAGATGAGCTGCGCGGGCACTTCGCCGGCATTGATGATGGTGATGGTGTAAGCGAAGCTGTAGACGCCCTCTTCGGGCGCCGATTGGTCCGGCAGGTATTCGGGCCGGACTTCTACACGTAACTGATACTTGGCCATGCGGCGGATGTTACCTGCCAGCGGACGGCCCATTCCGATTGCAATTGCGTGGGGGCTCTGCGCGGGCGGCGGCTGGCCCGCAAAGCCGGGCGGCGGGGCCGCGACGTTTGCGACAATCGCGGCATGAGCTCCACCTTCCGCATCGCCCCGTCCATCCTCTCTGCCGACTTCGCCCGCCTGGGCGAGGAAGTGCGTGATGTCATCGCCGCCGGCGCTGACTGGATCCACTTCGATGTGATGGACAACCACTACGTCCCCAACCTCACCTTCGGCCCCATGGTCTGCCAGGCGCTGAAACCCCATGCCAAGCGTGCCGACGGCACCCCGGTGCCTGTGGACGTTCACCTGATGGTGCAGCCGGTCGATGCCCTCGCCCAGCTCTTCGCCGATGCCGGGGCCGACTACATCAGCTTTCACCCCGACGCTTCAGGCCATGTCCACCGCAGCGTGCAGGCGATCAAGGCGCGTGGCTGCAAGGCCGGTCTGGTGTTCAACCCCGCGGCCTCGCTGGACGTCCTCGATTGGACGATCGACGAGATCGACCTGATCCTGATCATGTCGGTCAACCCAGGCTTTGGCGGCCAGAGCTTCATCGACTCGGCGCTGCGCAAGATCGAGCAGGCGCGCAAGCGCATCGACGCCAGCGGCCGCGATATTCGGCTGGAGGTCGACGGCGGCATCAAGGTCGACAACATCGCCCGGGTGGCGGACGCCGGCGCCGACACCTTCGTGGCCGGCAGCGCCATCTTTGGCAAGCCCGATTACCGCGCCGTTATCGACGCCATGCGGTCCGCGCTGGCGGGCCCAGCGGGCTGAATCGGCGGTACACAGCGCTACACATCGGCGCTTGAGGCCCAAGGCGGCCCAGCGTAGCCAAAAGCAGCCCCAGGCGGCCACACGCGGCCCCACCAGGCCGAACGATCGCAGACCCGACGGCTGCGGTCGGTGGGCTCCTACCGGCAACCGTCGGGGTGGACGACAGGCTCCAACGACCGCTGGCTACGGTCACGCCCCTTGCGCTTTTCTAAGCTCTAGCCCTTCCCGTGATGCCAGTTGCATCGCCGGGCATGGCAAACACCAAGGGGTATGGGCATGGCGTGGATAGCGGAGTGGCCCGAGTGGCTGGTGTGGTGCGCGGTCGGCGCGGCAGCGGCGTTTGGTGTGGCGGCGGTGGCCTATGTCATTGAGTCCGCAATCGAGACGGGCCAGTCCTAGGCGCCCAAGGCGTGCTGCGCACGTTTCTGTCTCTCCTCAGGTCCTTCCCGGGCCTTCCCCTTTCTGCCCCCTACCGCACCCGACACGCCCACCATGGTCCTCCCGCGCACCGAGCCCCCCCGCAAATCCAAGCCGAGCGACTCCGTCGCCGCGCAGCAGCGACAGCTGGAAGCCTTTCACTTGCCCGCCGACGGGCCGCTGACCACCCAGCAGGGCGTGGTCTTCTCCGACAACCACAACAGCCTGCGCACCGGCCTGCGCGGCCCCACCCTGCTGGAGGACTTCATCCTGCGGGAAAAGCTGGAGCACTTCGGGCAGGAGCGCATTGCCGAACGTGTGATCCACGCCCGTGGCGCCGCCGCCCATGGCTGGTTTGAGTGCCATCGCTCTCTATCGGCCTTTACCCGTGCCGACTTCCTGCAAGAGGCGGGGGGGCGCACGCCCGTCTTCGTGCGGTTCTCCAACCTCACCGGCGAGCGCGGATCGGCCGATACCGTGCGCGACCTGCGCGGCTTCGCGGTGCGTTTCTACACGCGAGAGGGCAACCTCGACCTGGTGGGCGCGAGCTTCCCAGTGTCTTTCGTCCAGGACGCCATGAAGTTCCCCGACTTTGTGCACGCGCTCAAGCCCGAGCCGCACCACGGTATGCCCCAGGCCAGCGCCGCACACGACACCTTCTGGGACTTCGCTTCACTTGTGCCCGAGAGCACCCACGCGCTCATGTGGCTGATGTCCGACCACGCCCTGCCGCGCAGCCTGCGCATGATGGGTGGCTACGGCGTGCACAGTTTTCGCCTGGTCAACGCGCAGGGTGGCGCCCACTTCGCCAAGTTCCACTGGCGCCCCCGCCTGGGCCGCCATGCCCTGGTGGCCGAAGAAGCCCAGCGCATCGCCGGCTTCGACCCGGACTTCCTGCGCCGCGACCTGTGGGAGGCGATCGCCCGCGGCCAGCACCCGGAGTGGGAGCTGGGCCTGCAGTTGGTCGACGAGGGACGTGCCGACGAACTCGGCGTAGACCTGCTGGACCCGACCAAGCTGCTGCCCGAGGCACTGGTGCCGATACAGTGGGTGGGCAAGCTGGTGCTCCATCGCAACCCGGAAAACTTCTTCGCAGAGACCGAGCAGGTGGCCTTCAACCCTGGGCATCTGGTTCCCGGCATCGACTTCAGCCACGACCCGCTGCTGCAAGGGCGGCTAGCCGGCTACAGCAGCGCCCAGGCCTCTCGTCTGGGCGGGCCCAATCACCATCAGTTGCCGATCAACCGCCCCGTTTGCCCGGTCCATCACTTCCAGCGCGATGGTGCGCATTGCCTGGGCATCGCCCGGGGACCGGTCAGCTACGAGCCCAACTCCCTGGCACAGGGTGGCGAGTTCCGGGCCGATGGCGGGGAGCAGGGCTTCCAGTCGCTACCGGGGCCGGTGGCCCCACCCAAGCTGCGCAAGCGCACGCCGGCCTTTGACGACCACTTCAGCCAGGCCACCCTGTTCTGGAACAGCCAATCGAGCGCGGAGCGGGATCATCTGGTGTCGGCCTTCGTGCAGTCGCTGGCGCGGGTCGAGTCCGCCGCCATCCGCCAGCGCGCGGTTGACAACCTGGCGTTTGTGGACGCCCGCCTAGCGCGCAAGGTGGCTGACCCGCTGGGGCTGCCGCCTCCAGACCCGCGCGCCGCAGCGGGCCGAGCGGGCTTTCGTCATCCCCCGGGCGAGCCTGTCAGCGCCACACTGGACCGCTGCGCCGAGCTCTCGCTGGAGGCTGCGCCGGCGAGTATCGCCAGTCGGCGGGTGGCCATTTTGGTTGCCCCGGGGGTGGAGGTCGGAGCGATGAAGGTGCTGCAGCAGGCGCTGCATGAGCACGGCGCCCAGACTCGGGTGCTGGCCAGCCATCTGGGGGTCGTCGCGACTTCCTCGGGCCAGCAGCTGCTGGTCGACCAGACCTTCTGCGGCGCGCCCTCGGCGCTGTTCGACGCGGTCATGGTCCCCGCCGGCGCCGCCAGTGCCGACAGTCTTTCCCGGCAGGGTGATGCGGCGCTCTACCTGCTGGAGGCCTACCGGTACGGCAAGTCCCTCTGCCTGATCGGGGAAGGTGCCCGCCTGCTGCACCTGCCCGTGCCGGAGGGCGAAGCCCTGCCCGGCGTTGTGCGGGGGCGCAACGATCCAGCTGATCGCTTGCCGATGGTGCAGGCCTTCATTCAAGCGATCGCTCGTCACCGGCATTGGGGCCGCCCCAAGGCCGACACGGCGCCAGACTGAGTCGGCCCTGGGCGGCGCCCCCCGCGCCTGTCCTACGCCGGCCAGCTTCGTCAGCCGACGCCCTGCCTGACGGTCCCGGCTCCCAATCCAGTCCGTGGCCGGCATCGGGTCGGTCGCTGATGGCATTTGCAGCAGGAGCCCAGAGCATGGCAAGTAACAACCAGGAAAAGCAGGCAGCGCAGGGTGAGCAGGGCCAGGCAGGCAAGGAGGGTAGCGGCTCCCTCCGCGGCTTTGCCTCCATGGACCCGCAGCGACAGCGCGAGATTGCCAGCCAGGGCGGCAAGGCCGCCCATGAGAGCGGTCACGCGCACGAATTCACTTCGGAAGAGGCGCGTGAGGCCGGCAGCAAGGGCGGTAAGGCCGCCCACGAGAAAGGCACTGCGCACGAGTTCACCCCCGAAGAAGCGCGTGAGGCCGGCCGCAAGGGCGGCAAGGCGGCTCATGCCAAGGGCACCGCACATGAGTTCACTCCTGAAGAGGCGCGTGAAGCGGGTCGCAAGGGCGGTGAAGCCCAGGCCAGCCTGTTGCGCGGGGCGGAAACTGGCAGCGCACCGCCCGGCGGTGTACGGCACTGAGGGTATCCCCAGGCGCGCCCCGGGTACTCAGCACGGCTGCTGGCGCTCACGGCGCTCGCGGCGCTCCATTTCGGACCTCCGGCCCGGCCTGATCTGATCCAGGCACGGGCCGGCGGGCCTTGTTCGGCCGCGGCCTTTGCTACACTGGCCCGCATGTTCATCCACCGCAACTTGATCACAGGTCAGTCTGACCGGGGAGCCTGGCCCTGGCGTCGGCCAGCATCGTTGCGCGCCTGATCGCACGGGGTGCCCCCGTGCACCCCTGGGCCCGATGAACGCCGAATATGTCCGAGTGGACATTCGATGCCCGTCCCATCTGGCCCCCGATCGAATCCCCAGCCGGCCCTTCGCGCCGGCGTGAGCGAGTGGAGGCTCATCCCGTGATCACCGAACTTGAATTCAAGAGCCTGGCCCAGGCCGGCTACAACCGCATTCCCCTCATTGCCGAGGCCTTTGCGGACCTCGAAACCCCGCTTTCTCTCTACCTCAAGCTGGCCCATGCCAAGGGCGACGGTCGCCTGTCCTTCCTGCTGGAGTCCGTGGTGGGCGGCGAGCGCTTTGGCCGCTACAGCTTCATCGGCCTGCCGGCGCGCACCTTCTTGCGTGCCAGCGGTTTTGGCAGCGAGGCCCGCACAGAGGTCGTGCGTGACGGGCAAGTGGTTGAGACTGCGCCCGGCAATCCGCTGGACTTCATCGAGTCATATCAAAAGCGCTTCAAGGTCGCCTTGCGGCCCGGCCTGCCGCGCTTTTGCGGCGGCCTTGCCGGCTACTTTGGCTATGACACGGTTCGGCACATCGAGAAAAAGCTGGAGAAGTCCTGCCCACCCGACACCCTGGGCTGCCCCGACATCCTGCTGCTGCAGTGCGAGGAATTGGCGGTCATCGACAACCTCTCGGGCAAGCTGTACCTCATCGTCTACGCCGACCCGGGCCAGGGCGAGGCCTATGGCAATGCCAAGAAGCGCCTGCGCGAGCTGAAAGACCTCCTCAAGTATTCAGTCAGCGCGCCCGCGGTGCGGCAGAGCCAGACCTACCCGGCGGAACGCGAATTTTCCAAGGCCGATTACCTTCGGGCGGTGGAGCGGGCCAAGGACCTTATCGCTGCCGGTGATTTCATGCAGGTGCAGGTGGGCCAGCGGATCAGGAAGCGCTACACCGAGTCGCCGCTGTCGCTCTACCGGGCGCTTCGCTCGCTCAACCCGAGCCCCTACATGTACTACTACAACCTCTCCGGCTACGACGGACGGGGCGGTGACTTTCATGTGGTGGGTGCCAGCCCCGAGATCCTGGTGCGCCAGGAGGGCACCCCCGAGGGGCAGAAGATCACCATCCGGCCACTCGCCGGCACACGTCCGCGCGGCACCAGTCCTGAGTCCGACAAGGCCACTGAGGCCGAACTCCTGGCCGACCCCAAGGAGCGTGCCGAGCATGTGATGCTGATCGACCTGGCCCGAAATGACATCGGCCGCATCGCCAAGACCGGCACCGTCAAGGTCACCGAGGCCTTCGTGGTCGAGCGCTATAGCCATGTGATGCATATCGTGAGCAATGTGGAAGGCATTCTTCACGAGGGCATGAGCAACATGGACGTGCTGCGCGCCACCTTCCCCGCCGGCACCCTTACGGGCGCCCCCAAGGTGCACGCGATGGAGCTGATCGACCAGCTCGAGCCGAACAAGCGGGGCCTGTACGGCGGTGCCTGCGGCTATCTCAGTTACGCGGGTGACATGGACGTGGCCATTGCCATTCGTACTGGCATCGTCAAGGACCAGATGCTTTATGTGCAGGCCGCCGCCGGCGTGGTGGCTGACTCGGTGCCTGAGATGGAGTGGAGGGAGACCGAGGCCAAGGCCCGGGCCCTGCTGCGCGCCAGCGAGCTGGTGGAAGAGGGGCTGGAGTGATGCGCGCCGTACAAGAAATGACCAGCGTGGGGGCCCTATGACCAAACTGCTGATGGTCGACAACTACGACTCCTTCACCTACAACCTGGTCCAGTACTTCGGCGAACTGGGCGCGCAGGTAGAGGTGTTCCGCAACGACGAAATCACGCTGGAAGGCATCGCCGAACGCAAGCCTGACCGCCTGGTGATCTCTCCCGGTCCCTGCTCCCCGGCCGAAGCCGGTATCTCGGTGGCGGCCATCCGCCACTTCGCCGGCAAGCTGCCGATTCTGGGCGTGTGCCTGGGCCACCAGAGCATCGGCGCCGCCTTTGGTGGGAAGATCATCCGCGCGCAGGTGTTGATGCATGGCAAGACCAGCGTCATCACCACCACGCAGCAAGGCGTGTTCGCAGGCCTGCCCGCACAGTTCACCGTCAACCGCTATCACTCGTTGGCGATCGAGCGCTCAAGCTGCCCCAAAGAGCTGGAAGTCACCGCCTGGACCGAGGACGGCGAGATCATGGGCGTGCGTCACCGCGAGCTGGCCATCGAGGGTGTGCAGTTCCACCCTGAGTCCATCCTCACCGAGCACGGCCACGCGATGCTGAAGAACTTTCTGGCGCCGCGCTGATCGGCGCGCTGCACCCCCGCCCGACACCGCAGGAGACACCCATGCCCATCACTCCACAGGAAGCGCTGCAACGCACCATTGAGCACCGCGAGATCTTCCACGACGAGATGCTGCACCTGATGCGCCTCATCATGGGCGGCGAGCTCTCGCCGGTCATGTCTGCGGCCTTGCTCACCGGCTTGCGGGTCAAAAAAGAAACCATCGGCGAAATCACTGCGGCCGCTCAGGTGATGCGCGAGTTCTCCACCAAAGTGCGGGTGTTGGACAAGACCCATCTGGTCGACATCGTCGGTACGGGTGGCGATGGCGCGCACAGCTTCAACATCTCCACCTGCTCGATGTTCGTTGCCGCTGCCGCAGGCGCCAAGATCAGCAAACACGGCAACCGCAGCGTGAGCAGCAAGTCTGGCAGCGCCGATGTGCTCGAAGCCCTGGGTGTGAACCTGAGCTTGCCGCCGGCGGCCATCGCCCGCTGCATCGAGGAGGTGGGCATCGGGTTCATGTTCGCGCCCAACCACCATCCGGCAATGAAGAACGTGGCGCCGGTGCGCAAGGAGCTGGGGGTTCGCACGATCTTCAACATCCTGGGCCCCCTGACCAACCCCGCCGATGCGCCCAACATTCTCATGGGCGTGTTTCATTCCGACCTGGTGGGTATCCAGGTGCGCGCGCTGCAGCGTCTGGGTGCCGAGCACGCAGTCGTGGTCTACGGTCGTGACGGCCTCGACGAGGTCAGCCTGGGCGCGGCCACCCTGGTGGGGGAACTCAAGGACGGTCAGGTTACCGAGTACGAGATCCATCCCGAGGACTTCGGGCTGGCGATGGCCAGTGGCCGAACCCTGCGGGTCGAAACTCCCGAAGAGTCACGCCAAATGCTGCTGGGCGTACTCGATGACCAGCCTGGGCCGGCGCGCGACATCGTGATCCTGAACGCCGGCGTTGCCCTGTACGTGGCCAATGTGGTGGGCTCCATGGGCGCAGGCGTCGAGCGGGCCCGCGCCGCGCTTTCTTCAGGCGCCGCCCGCAAGAAGTTGGACCAGTTCGTGTCCGCCACCACTGCTTTGAAAGGTTGAGTCCATGTCGGACATCCTGAACAAGATCGTCGCGGTCAAGCACGAAGAGATCGCTGCCGCGAAAAAGAAAATCTCTCTCGAGACCATTCGCGCCGACGCTGAAAGCCGCGTGCTCACCCGCGACTTCGAGGGCGCACTGAGGGCCAAGATCGCGGCCGGACAGGCTGCGGTCATCGCCGAGGTCAAAAAGGCCAGCCCCAGCAAGGGCGTACTGCGGGAAGACTTCATTCCTGCGGACATTGCCCAGAGCTATGCCGAGCACGGCGCGGCCTGCCTCTCGGTGCTGACCGACCGCCAGTTCTTCCAGGGGCAGCCCGACTTTCTGAAGCAAGCGCGCGCCTCCTGCGAACTGCCGGTGCTGCGCAAGGACTTCATGGTCGACCCCTACCAGGTCTTCGAGGCTCGCGCCATGGGCGCCGATTGCATTTTGCTCATCGCTGCCTGCCTGGATGACGCGCAGATGGCCGACCTGGAGGCCATCGCCCGCAGCCTGGACATGGCGGTACTGGTCGAGGTGCACGACGGCGCCGAGCTCGATCGCGCCCTTCGCCTCAAGACCCTGCTGGTGGGCGTCAACAACCGCAACCTGCGCAGCTTCGAGGTGTCGCTCGCGACCACGCTGGACCTGCTGCCACGCGTACCGGCCGACCGACTGCTGGTGACTGAGTCGGGCATCCAGGGGGTGGCCGACGTTCAGACCCTGCGCGCCGCCGGCGTCCACGCCTTTCTGGTCGGCGAGGCCTTCATGCGCGCGCCCGACCCGGGTGCGGCGCTGACCAGCCTTTTTGGCGGATGACCCTGCCCCTGTTCTCCGACCTGCCAGCAGATCGCCGCCCTGGTATGTCGGCCACTGCGCCTGCCAGCGCTGGCTCAGATCCTGGGGGTGCCCTGAGCGCAGCGGCGCGTTTGCAGGTCTGGGACCCCGGCCGCTGGCCGGTCGCCCCGGATTGGCGCCCCACTGTCGACGCCTTTCTGGCCAGCTCCAGCGGGCAGGCCCTGGGGAGCTTCGTGGCGGCTCGTCTCGAGGCAGGTGCTGTGGTCTTCCCGCCACAGCCGTTTCGTGCGCTGGCGCTCACGCCCTTGGCGTCTGTCCGCGCCGTCGTCCTCGGGCAGGATCCGTACCACGGCGCTGGCCAAGCCGAGGGCCTTGCCTTCTCTGTCGCACCGGGGGTGCGCGTGCCCCCATCGCTGCGCAACATCTTCAAGGAGCGGGGTGAACGGCCGACGAACGGCTCCCTGGCCGATTGGGCCCGGCGCGGCGTTCTCCTTCTGAACACCAGCTTGACCGTGGAGGAGGGCCAGGCAGCCAGCCATGCCCGCCGCGGCTGGGAGCCGTTAACCGATGCGCTTATCGAGCGCGTCGCGGCCACCGCCAGCCCCTGTGTCTACTTCCTGTGGGGAGCGCACGCCCAGGCCAAGGCGAGCTTGATCGAGCGAACCGCCGGGGCCGATGGCCGACAGGCGCTGGTCATTCAGACCAATCACCCTTCGCCCTTGTCGGCCACCCGCGGATCGACTCCCTTCATCGGAAGCGGCCAGTTCGTCCGGGCTCGCCAGTGGCTGGCCGAACGGGGTGTGTTCGGCGTGGTCTGACCGGCCTGGCCGCGCGCGGGTTTGGCTAGAATTGCGGTCCAGCTAGGGCGTCAGCCCTGCGAAACCGTGCTATATTCCGAGATTCGCCGGAGGGGTGCCCGAGTGGCTAAAGGGGGCAGACTGTAAATCTGTTGGCTTACGCCTACGCTGGTTCGAATCCAGCCTCCTCCACCACCCTCCAGAAATGGGGTGCCCAAATTGGGTTTCGGTGGTGCGGCGATGTGTCAGATTGAAAAGTCGGAAAGACCGGCTGGTAGCGCTAGGAAGCCTGCCGAGGGCGGTTGAACTTGCCCCGATGCGGGAGTAGTTCAATGGTAGAACCTTAGCCTTCCAAGCTAATGACGCGGGTTCGATTCCCGTCTCCCGCTCCAGCGGTGGGTCGGCGGTGTCTGTTGACAGAGCGGATTGACAGAATGTGTCGGTGGTGCGGGCAGTGCCCGCGCGGCGGATTGAAGAATTCGCCCTTGTGGCTCAGTGGTAGAGCAATCCCTTGGTAAGCGAGAGGTCGCGGGTCCGATTCCCGCCAAGGGCACCAAGTTTGTTGTGATCGTCTAGTTACTTTTTGAGGGGCGAAAGAAATGGCAAAAGGAAAATTCGAGCGGACCAAGCCGCACGTGAACGTGGGCACGATTGGTCACGTGGACCATGGCAAGACCACGCTGACGGCGGCCATTACGACGGTGTTGTCGGCCAAGTTTGGCGGCGAAGCTAAGGCGTACGACCAGATTGATGCGGCCCCGGAAGAGAAGGCGCGCGGCATCACGATCAACACGGCGCACGTGGAGTACGAGACGGAGAACCGTCACTACGCGCACGTGGACTGCCCTGGCCACGCCGACTATGTGAAGAACATGATCACCGGCGCGGCCCAGATGGACGGCGCGATTTTGGTGTGCTCGGCCGCTGACGGCCCGATGCCCCAGACCCGTGAGCACATTTTGTTGGCCCGCCAGGTGGGCGTGCCGCACATCATTGTGTTTTTGAACAAGTGCGACATGGTCGACGACGCCGAGCTCTTGGAGCTGGTCGAGATGGAAGTGCGCGAGCTGCTCACGAAGTACGACTTCCCTGGTGATGACACCCCGATCGTTCATGGCTCGGCCAAGCTGGCGCTCGAGGGCGACAAGGGCGAGCTGGGC
Organism: Ramlibacter sp.; assembly: GCF_029866045.1. GTDB lineage: Bacteria > Pseudomonadota > Gammaproteobacteria > Burkholderiales > Burkholderiaceae_C > Ramlibacter. Next base: position 14,971 of record NZ_JARXAB010000066.1, read on the forward strand.
GAGCAGGCCATTTTCAAGCTGGCCGCTGCGATGGACAGCTACTTCCCGACGCCCGAGCGTGCTGTGGACGGTGCGTTCCTGATGCCTGTGGAAGACGTGTTCTCGATCTCTGGCCGCGGCACTGTGGTGACGGGTCGTGTCGAGCGCGGCATTGTCAAGGTGGGCGAGGAAATTGAGATTGTGGGCATTGTTCCCACGGTCAAGACCACCTGCACTGGCGTGGAGATGTTCCGCAAGTTGCTGGACCAGGGCCAGGCTGGCGACAACGTGGGTATTTTGCTGCGCGGCACCAAGCGCGAAGACGTGCAGCGCGGCCAGGTGCTGTGCAAGCCCGGCTCTGTGAAGCCGCACACGCACTTCACGGCCGAGATTTATGTGCTGTCCAAGGACGAAGGTGGCCGTCACACGCCGTTTTTCAACAACTACCGTCCGCAGTTTTACTTCCGCACCACCGACGTCACGGGCGCCATTGAGCTGCCCAAGGACAAAGAGATGGTGATGCCTGGCGACAACGTGTCGATCACTGTGAAGCTGATCGCCCCGATTGCCATGGAAGAAGGCCTGCGCTTTGCCATCCGCGAAGGTGGCAAGACCGTCGGCTCGGGCGTCGTCGCCAAGATCATGGAGT
>NZ_JARXAB010000179.1 GCF_029866045.1 Ramlibacter sp.
GTGGCCTTGAAGTCGCGGCCGGCGATCGTGCCGCGCACGCGGCCTTTCTGGAGGAACTGAAATTGGTGCAAACCCTCGTGGTGGTGGGCCGGAATCGTCCAGTCCATCTCGTTGCCGCGAACCGCGACGGATTCATAGTGGAGGCAGTCGTCCGGCTGATCGTGGCGGACTTCGGCGAATCCGACCAACAAAAGGGCAGGGGGCTTCATGCGCCCGATTTTCGCGTGATGCCGGAAATGTGCAAGGACAAGCGTGTTTCGTCCATCGCCAGGCGGACCGGCGGCGCGCACAGTCCGGGTCCATGAGCCGCAACCCTGCGCCAATATCGCCTGCCGACGCCTTGGCGTCCGGGCCCGCCTCGGCCGCCTCACCGCCCATACCCAACGAACCGCGCGCGCCGGCGCCGGTGCGCCTCACCGGCGCTCAAGCCCTGGTGCGCATCCTCCTGGCCGAGAAGGTCGACACCGTCTTCGGCATCGTCGGCGGCAAGCTCTCGCCCTTGTTTCACGCGCTCTCACGCGAGCCGCGCATCCGTTTCATCGGTGTGCGCCACGAGGCCGCTGGCGCGATGATGGCCGCCGCCTTGCACGCTGGCACCGGCAAGATCGCGGTGGCTGTGGGGGAGCTCGGGCCTGGCGGATTGAACATGGCCTCGGGCCTGGGCGTGGCCTTCAACAACAACCTGCCACTGCTGGCCATCACCACCAACCAGCACCGGGCCTCGGCTTATCCGCATGTCGGGGTCTTCATGGACCTGGACACGCGCGCCGTCACGACGCCGCTGACCAAATGGAACGCGGTAGTACACGACGGTCGGCGCCTGCCCGAGCTGGCCAGGCGCGCCTTTCGCGAGTCGCTGGGTGGCCGGCCCGGGCCGGTTCACCTGGACATTCCGCAAGACGTGTTGGGCGAGGTGCATGCCTTTGCCGGCGACGAGTTCGACCTTGCGCCCGCGCGCTACCGCGCTACCCTGCCACCCCGGCCCTCGGCTGCGGCGGTTGCCGAGGCGGTGGACTTACTGTCGCAGGCGCGCCGACCGCTGCTGGTGGGCGGTGGCGGCGTCGTTGCCTCCGGGGCGCAGGGCCTGTTGAGGGCGCTGGCCGCCCGGCTTGGGGCGCCGGTCGTGCCCACCCAGATGGCGCTGGGCGTGGTGCCTTCGAGCAGCCCGTACTTCATTGGCCATGGTGGCCTCATCGCCGGAGACGCGGTCAAGGAGGCCTTCGAGCAGGCCGACGTCATTGTGAGCGTGGGCTGTCGCTGGTCGTCCTGGATGTGGGACGAGCACGGCGCGCTGGCGCGTCGCCACCACAAGCTGGTCAACATCAACATCGATCCCTCGGCCCTGGGCGGCCCGGCCCTGCATGAGGTCGCGATGCAAGCCGACGCCGGCGAAGCGCTGCGCGACCTGCTCGCCGCTCTCGAGGGATATTCGCCCGCCACAGATTCCGGGTGGCTGGGACAGGTGCGTGCTGTGCGCGCACGCTACGAGCGCAAGCTGGCCATCATGGCCGGCGACACCGAAGAGACCATGCACCCGGCGGCGCTGGCAAAGGCGGTGGCTGACGCGCTGCCGGCCAACGCGCTAGCGGTCTATGACGGCGGGCACACCACCTTCTGGAGCAACGACTTCACACCAGTGCATGAGGTGCGTACGCGCTTTCACGAGCCCGGCATGAGCCACCTGGGCTATGGCCTTCCGGCGGCCATTGCGCTGCAATCACAGTTCCCGGGTCGGGTGGTGGTCAACCTCACAGGCGACGGCGCCTTCGGCTTCACCCTCAACGAGCTCGACACCGCGCGTCGCTACCGGCTGCCGGTGGTGACCGTAGTCCACAACAACGCAGCCTGGGGCGTGATCCGCATGGGCCAGCGCCTGGGCCTGGACTTCGAGATGGCCACGGCGCTGGAGGACACCGACTACGCCGCCATCGCCCGCGGCTTCGGTTGCCACGGCGAAGTGGTGACCCGCGCCGGCGACTTTGCCGGCGCGCTCGAGCGGGCAGTTGCCAGCGGCCTGCCGGCGGTGATCGACTGCCGCACCAAATTTCTGCCGCACCCCGCGGTGGGCCAGTTCGTCAGCATGAATAAATACGGCTTCCAGTCGCTCACGCGTGTGGGGCCTTCCCTGGAGAACCGAATGAACGATATCCGCATGCTCATTGGCGGCGACAAGGTTGCGGCCGCTTCCGGCCAGACCTTCGAGCGCCGTAACCCCCTGGACGGTAGCGTCGCCACCCGCGCCCCGGCCGGCTCGGTGCAAGACGCCGCCGCCGCGGTGGATGCTGCCGCCAAGGCCTTCCCGGCCTGGGCCGCCATGGGCCCGGGCGAGCGCCGCGCGCTGCTGCTCAAAGCCGCCACCGCTTTGGAAGCCAAGACGCCGCAGTTCATCCAGGCGATGGCAGCCGAGACGGGCGCCGCCGCGCCATGGGCGGGCTTCAACGCCCATCTGGCCGCCGGCATGCTGCAAGAGGCCGCTTCCCTTACCACCCAGATCGGTGGCGAAGTGATTCCCTCAGATGTGCCGGGTAGCCTGGCCATGGGTCTGCGCGTGCCCGCCGGGGTGGTGCTGGGCATTGCACCCTGGAACGCGCCGGTCATTCTGGGTGTGCGCGCCATCGCCACGCCGCTGGCCTGCGGCAACACGGTAGTGCTCAAGGGATCGGAGCTGTGCCCGGCCACCCATGGCCTGATCATCGAGGCGCTTCAGGAGGCGGGCCTCCCGCCCGGGGTTGTCAATTTCGTCACCAATTCGCCGCAGGATGCCGCCGCGGTGGTGGAGGCGATGGTGGCGCACCCGGCAGTGCGCAGGGTTAACTTCACAGGTTCGACCCACGTGGGTCGGCTGATCGCGCAAACCTGCGCCAAGTACCTCAAGCAGGCGGTCCTGGAGCTGGGCGGCAAGGCCCCCCTGGTGGTGCTCGATGACGCCGATCTGGACGCTGCGGTGGACGGCGCGATCTTCGGCGCCTTCGCCAACTCGGGCCAGATCTGCATGTCCACAGAGCGCTTGGTCGTCGACGCCCGGGTGGCCGATACCTTCGTCGCCAAGTTCGCCGCCCGAGCTGTCGGCCTACCCCTTGGCGATCCGCGCAAGGGACCGGTGGTGCTGGGCTCGGTGGTCGACATGAGCACCGTCGAGCGCTGCAACGCGCTGATCGACGACGCCCTGGCCAAGGGCGCCACGCTGGTGTGCGGTGGCAAGAGCGAGACCACGCTCATGCCTGCGACCATCCTGGACCATGTGACTTCGGAGATGCGCGTTTACCACGACGAGAGCTTTGGCCCGGTCAAGCCGGTGGTGCGGGTCAAGGGCGTGGAAGCCGCGATTGCCTGTGCCAACGACAACCCCTACGGCCTGTCGGCCGCCGTGTTCGGTCGCGACACGGCTCGGGCGATGCAGGTGGCCCAGCGGATCGACTCGGGCATCTGCCATGTCAATGGCCCCACCGTTCACGACGAGGCGCAGATGCCCTTTGGCGGCGTCAAGGCCTCGGGCTACGGCCGATTTGGCGGCAAGGCCGGCATCGAGGCTTTTACCGAGCTGCGCTGGATGACGGTGCAGACCATGCCCCGCCAGTACCCCTTCTGAGGCCCGAGAGGCACCGCACTTTCCTGTTCCGAGACGAAACTCCCCGACCAGCCCTCACACACTAGGAGACAAGCCATGCAAAGACGAGACATTTTGCGCGCCGGCCTGGCGATTGGCGGCGGCGCCGCGCTGCCCGCCCTGGCCCAGCCAGCCAATACCACCTTCATCTGGTCGGGATTCCCGGCTGGCGGCCTTGGCGACCAGGTCACCCGGCCGTTGCTCGAGCAGATGCGCGGCAAGCTACCGCAGAACCTGGTTTATGACACCAAGCCCGGCGCGGGCGGGCGCATCGCAGCCGAATTCGTCAAGCGCTCAACGCCAGACGGCAACCAGATCTTTCAGACGCCGGCTTCGGTGATGGTGTTGCAACCCCACGTGTTCAAGAAGCTGCCCTATGACACGCTGGCCGACTTCACCCCGATCGCTGGCCTGTGCGCCTTCACGACGGTCCTGACAGCTGGTCCAGGGTTGCCCGCTGATGTGCGCAATGTGGCTGACCTCCTGCGCTGGGCCAAGGCCAACCCGAATGCCGCCAACATTGGTAATCCTTCATCGGGCTCGGGCATGCACCTGGCCTCAATGCTGCTGGCCAAGCAGTCGGGTGCGCCGCTCAACCCCATACCCTACAAGGGCGGTGCGCCGTTACTGAACGACCTCATGGGCGGCCAGATACCGGTGAGCATCAACGTGATTTCCGAGGTGTTGCCGCAAATCCGCGCGGGCAAACTTCGGGCGCTGGCGGTTTCTGCACCGACCCGCTCCAAGGCGCTGCCCGACGTGTCCACAATGACCGAACAGGGCTTCAAGGAGCTGGCCTATGTGGAGTGGTTGGGATGGTTCGGCCCAGCGCAGATGCCGCCGGCACGCGTCGCGGCCCTGAACGCCGCGGTGAATGAGGCCCTGGCGACGCCGGCCATGGCTGAGGCCCTCACCAAGGTTGGGCTGGAGCCCCTGCGCGCGACGGCGGCCCAGTTTGCCGCTCAGGTGCGCCAAGACCATGGCTACTGGGCCCAGGTCGTCAAGGCGACCGGCTTCCAGCCTGAGGACGCCTGAAAGCCAGGCCACCCGGGCCGCGGCCCAGGGTGGTTCATTCCGGCTGCACGCCAGCGGTCTCGACGGCCCTCTTGTTCTGCGCGATGTCGCGAGCCAGGTAGGCCCGGAATTCCTGCGGGCTCGAAGCCCGCGGGACGGCACCGTTGGTGTCGAAGGCCTTGAGCAAATCGGGTGCCCGAAGCGAGCGTCCGACCGCGGCGACTAGCTCGGACGTGACCGCACCGGGCAGGCCCTTGGGCGCCATGAGGCCGATCCAGCCCGAGAACTCGAATCCCGGCACGGTGCTGGCCAGGGAGGGCGCATCTCCCAAAGGCTTTGTGTCGGCAGCCATGCTGTGCCCCAGCAGACGCAGCCGGCCACCGGCGACCAGCGACATGGCCGCAGGCGCTGGCGTGAGCACCCAATCGGTCTCGCCCGAGACTACGGACATCACCCCCTGACTGCCCCCTTTGTAGGGCACATGCAGGGACTTGAATTCCGCGGCGTTCTGGAAAGCGACACCGGCCAGATGGCTGGCCGAACCGATGCCAGCGGACGCCATGTTGGATTTGCCTCCCCGGCTGCGCAGGTGGTCGATGAACTCCCGCGTGTTGCGCACCGGGAGCGCCGGGTTGCAGACCAGCACGTTCGGCAGTAGCGCGACGAGGCTGACCAGGTCGAAGTCGCTCAAGGGGTCATAGCGGACGGCCCGCTGCAGGAGCGGCGCAGTGGAGACGGCGCTGGTTGATCCGACCATCAGCGTGTGCCCGTCGGCCGGCGAGGCGCGCCCGGCTTCCATGCCCAGCGCACCCGAGGCACCCGCCCGGTTGTCGGCCACTGCGGGCTGAGACCAGGCTTTGGCCATCTCCGCCATGAGTAGTCGGCCGATGGTGTCTACCGAACTGCCGGGGGCATTGGGAATGATGAACTTGACCGGACGCTGCGGAAAGCCCGCTTGTGCGATTGCAGGCAGTGTCACCAGGGATGCCAGGCCGGTGCCCGTGGCCAGGAAGTTGCGCCGTGTCCTCATGTGGTCTCCTCCAGGATCGATGGACGACAAAGGCCTCCCGGGGGAGGCCTTTGTCGGATGCTTCAGTCGTGATGCTCGCTCAGAGCTTCTGGCGGCTCATGAAGTTGTCGAAGCCGCCTTCGGCCACGCGGAACCAGGCCACCTGGTCACGCTGGAAGGCCATCTGGTTTTCGAACATCTTTTTGAAGGCCGGGCTCTTGGCAGAGGCTTCTTCCATGAGTTCCTTGTTGGCCTTGTAGCAGGCGTCGAGGATGGACTGCGGGAAGGGCTTGAGCACCGCACCAGCCTGAACCAGGCGCTTGAGAGCGGCGGGGTTGAGGGCGTCGTAGCGCGACTGCATCCAGGTGTTGGCTTCGGCGGTGGCGGACTGCAGGGCGGCCTTGTAGGCGTCTGGCAGGGCGTCAAACTGCTTGGCGTTGACCTGCAGCGACAGAGCAGCGCCGCCTTCGTTCCAGCCGGGGTAGTAGTAGAACTTGGCGACCTTGGCCAGGCCCAGCCTTTCATCGTCGGCCGGCACGGTGAATTCGGCGGCGTCGATGGTGCCTTTTTCCAGCGCGGGGTAGATGTCGCCGGCTGCCAGCTGCTGGGCCACCACACCCAGCTTGGTCAGCACCTGGCCGCCCATGCCGCCGGTGCGGAACTTCAGGCCCTTGAGGTCGGCCGGGGTCTTGAGCTCTTTCTTGAAGAAACGACCCATTTGCGAGCCGGTGTTGCCGGCCAGGAGGCTGACCACGCCGGATTCACGGGTGAAGTCGTTGAACATCTTCTCGCCGCCGCCATGCACCCACCAGGCGTTGTACTGGCGGCTGTTGAGGCCGAAGGGCACGCAAGTGCCGATGGCCCAGGCCGGGTCTTTGCCGATGAAGTAGTAGGGGGCGGTGTGGCCGCACTCGATGGTGCCCTTTTCGACCGCGTCGAGCACCTGCAGCGGCGGGACGATTTCGCCGGCGCTGTGCACGCTGATCTGGAACTTGCCGCCGGTCAGCTGGCCGACCCGCCGGGCAATGAACTCGGCAGTGCCGAAGAGCACTTCCACCGTCTTGGGGAAGCTTGACGCCATGCGCCAGCGGATGGTGTCCGGGGCGGTCTGGGCGAGGGCGGGTGCCGACAGGGCGGTGGCACCAGCTGCGACAGCAGCGGCGCCGCCATGGGCGAGAAAGTCACGACGACTCATGAGGGTCTCCTGGGTTTGCGTTTCATGGACGGCAAATCCGCCTTCGGGCGGGCCTGCCTCAGCTTGCAGGCCGGATTGTGACCTAAACGAACAGTGTTTTCGGGGCAGGGTTTCCGGCAGGTCTGCCCCGCTCAGGCCTGTTCCGCGAGCGTCGCGCCCAGGCCATGGCGGGCCAGCCGCGGCCAGTCATGCGCCAGCAGGCCTAACCCGTCGAGCGCCGCCAACTGCGCATAGACCCGCTGCTGTCCCACCGCGTCAAGGCCAGTGAAGACGTCGCGCGGCCGTTGCGCCAGCCAGAGGGTGAAGGGCAGGGCGGCGCGCTTGAAGGTGCCCTGGGCTGTGGGCAGGATCTGGTCGCCCAGCTTGCGCGGCAGTGGCTTGCCCGGCGGGAAGCGTCCTGGCCGCTCGGCGAGCACCTGATTGATTTCGGCGGCGATGCCGTCGAACCAGGGCACGCACTCCTGCACCACCTGCTGCACGATGGGCAACAAGGTCGGCGGGATCTCGTCGTCCGGAAAGAGCGCCCCCATACGCCGATCCGGCGGGTTGGCCATGCGATCGATCCAGGCGCGCAGGTGCGGGTAGCGGGCCACCATCTCGCGCTGGGGCCAGGGGTCGCGACCCAGGTGGCCGTACATGGTGCCCACCAGACCGAAGTCGGCCAATGTGGGGCGCCCGCCTAACAGGTAGGAGTGGGCGGCGAAGTGCGTATCGAGCTGGGCCATCATTGCGTGCGCCCAGGCCTCCAGCACCGCGTTTTGCTCGGGGCGGATACCCACCGCCGGCAGCATCCTGCGCAGGTAGCCAGCGATGTAGTCCACCGCCTTGTACTGGACGAAGCGCGGAAAGCCCGGCAGCAGCGCCCGGCCGGCATCGTGCTGGAACAGGGCGAAGTTCTCCGGGTAGCTCCAGCGTGTGTGCATGGCGATCGGCATCCACCATTCGTCGGCCCAGGCCTCCAGCAGGTAGGCCAGCCAGCGCTGCCAGGGCGTGTCCGGCACCACCGGGCGCTCGGGGATCTGGGCCTCAATGCGCTCGATGATGAGGTGCGTGTCCTGGATCCACTCG
>NZ_JARXAB010000058.1 GCF_029866045.1 Ramlibacter sp.
CCTGCCATTCACGCCAGGGGCTCGCGCCGCCGGCGCAATGAGCCAGCCACGCGGGTGCGTCGAGCAGCTCGAGTCGGCCGCTGCGCGCAGCTGTCGCCAGTAGCGCGCGATGCGGCAGTGGCTCAGGGCCCAGGTTGGCCAGCACAAGACTGCGGCCCTGCGGGCCTTCGTGCTCGATGCGCGCCCAGGGTCCGTCGCGCCAGGCCTGCGCCCGCACCCGTGTCGCCGGTGCCAGCAAAGCCTGCAAGGCATGTGCGGCGGGGGACATGCGCCATGCGCTTTCGCCGGGCAACAACAGTCCGTCATTGCGTCCGAGTCCGCGCAGACTGATGGCCTGCGCGCCAGCTTCCATCAGCGCCGCGACATGGCCAACCAGCCAGGCCGCACCGAACAGCGCTGCGCTGCGTGGGTCGTGCTGCCCCAGGCACTGCGGTCTTAGGCGATCCGGTGCAGGTTGTTGGCCCAGCGGGCTGCGTGGCGCCGCCAGACCGCTCGGGCCCACTTCGATGTGCGCGATGCCATGCCGCACGCGCAGGGTCTGCAACAGCGAGGGCAGGCTGCGCAGGCTGTCCATCACCAAGGCTGCCTCGGTGCCGTGCACCAAAGAGCAGGTGGTGAAGGAGACAAAGTCCGCTGGCCCGAGCCGCTCGGCCCGGTTGGCCTGGGCAAAGAAGTACGGCGTGCCCGCACCGCGGGCTGCGCCGGGAAATGCAAGGGCCAATGCGCTCAACTCGGTGGCCTGGCCCGGAAAGAGCGCGACGGCCTGCGGCGCGATACCGGCCGCTGACAACGCAGCCGCCAGGGTAGTGAGCGCCGCGTTGGTTGGCGCGCCGGGGGCGTGACCATCCGCCGAGGCGATTGCTGCATCAGCGGCCGTCATCGCCCCCTGCTTGCTGGCGGTGGGGCTGGCGCCGCGCAGGTCCAACCGCAGCTGGGCGCCGCTGGCGGTGATCGCCTGGGCCAGGGCCGTCGCGTCCACAGGCTCGGCGGCATGGTCCATCACCAGATGCAAACGCGCCGGCCGCCACTGGGCCAGCACCGGGGCCCAATGCGCGAGATCGGCCAGGTCCTCGGGTGCAAGGCCCAGGCCCAGAACGGGGGGCGTGCGCCAGGCATCGCGGTCATCGCCATCGACAGTCGCCGAGCGTGTGGGCGAGGCTGAGGGTGCAGGCGTGGGCCTGTTTTCGATCCGCAAGGTGGCCCGCTGCCAAACCGACTCTCCAGGCCCGAGCCGGTAGGGGCGGGGCATGCTGTTCGACCGGCTGTAGGTCTTGAAGGAGGCGTCCGCGTTATTGCGCTGATCTTCAGTTTCGAAGCTGTCGCCTTCCAGCTCGCAGCAGGCCCACGCGCCTGGTACCAGCGGGTGCTCGATCGCCCGGACCGCAGTGAAGGGCGGCCAGGCGGGCACCAGCGCAGGGAATTCGCTGTGGGTGCTGCGGCCGTCGTCGTGCCGGAGGCACACTGGCTGCTTGGCCAGCGCCAACGGGTGTTCCAGGCACAGGCCAGCTCGGTTGGTGAGTGCTGCAAGTGCGGAGCCACTGCCCTGGGCGACATCAGCGATGTCGGTGGCCTCTGCGATCTGCGCGAGCGCCTCGTAGCGGATGCCGCCTCGGTCGTCGACCGCTACCGTCACTTTCAGGCCGACCTGTGGCGGCCCGTCCAGGTGGGCCGCGAGGGTCAGCGTGAACCCGCCCTCGCGCGCAGCATGATCCACCGCGTCGATGACTGGCGCGGGCGTGCCCCAGTGGATGTCGCGCCAGACAAAGCCCAGGCTGCTCCAGGCTAGGCGGTCCTCGTAGCAGAGGTCGCGCAGGATCAGGCCCTGCCGCTCGAAGCGCCAGGGGCCGCAGCGCATGGGCACCCGGGGCTCCTCCGGTAGGTCGGTGCCGTACAGGGCCTGGTGGAGCGCAGGGTCCATCAGCGGCGCGCCTTCTGAACCCGCCTGCCGGGCTCTGCGCGGTGCATCAGATGGTGCGGCCGCCGTCTACCGGCAGCTCGACGCCGGTGATGAACTGCGCTGCGTCACTGGCCAGCCACAGTGCGGCTTGGGCCACATCCTGCGGCGTGGACATGCGTCCCAGCGGGATGCCGGCGACGATCTTGGCGCGGTTCTCGGGGGTGTCGGGTACCCCCAGAAACTGCTCGATCAGGCCGGTGGCGCCCATGACCGGGCAGATCGCATTGACCCGAATGTTGTCCGGGCCCAGCTCGGCGGCCATGGACTTGGACACCAGGTTCACCGCCCCCTTGGAGGCGTTGTACCAAGTCAGGCCCGGCCGTGGACGGATGCCGGCGGTCGAGCCGATGTTGATGATGGCGCCGCCCTTGCGTTCGCGCATCAGCGGCACCACCGCGCGGGTCATATGGAAGATGGACTTCACATTGACCGCGAACACGCGGTCGAAGGTGGCTTCGTCCACTTCCAGCAGAGGCTGGTTGCGGTGGGTGGTGCCGGCGTTGTTCACGACGATGTCGGGCGCGCCGAAGGCTTGCACGCAGGCCTGCACCGCCGCCTGGACCTGCTCGCCCTTGGAAACGTCGCAGCCGATGCTCGCTGCGGAGGCGCCTATCGATGCAGCAACCTGCTGCGCGCGCGCGGCGTCGAGGTCGGCGATCAGTACCTTGGCGCCTTCAGCGGCGAAAAGCCGCGCGATACCTTCGCCAAAGCCGCCGGCGGCGCCGGTGACGAGGGCGACCTTACCCTGGAGTTGTCCCATGGTGTGTTCCTTACCCGTGGTTCAGGGGCAGTTCAGGGCCAGAGGATCTGGTGTTCCTCCGCCACGATCGGGGAGACGTCCTTGGCGAAGTTGGGCAGGTCGGCCAGCAGCGTCTTGCCTTCCGGGCTCTCAAGCGCCGCGGTCAGTGCCTCTTCCGAGTCGAACCACAGCTCCGAAAAGCCGTCGTAGTCAAAATGGGGAAAGCGTCCACGGTCGACCATGTTGACCGAGTAACGGACCAGGCCGGGCAGCTTGACGCACAGGGCAGCGTGGCGCTCGAGCCAGTGTTCGACGAATTCTTGGTGGGTGATGCCATCCTTGCGACGCAGGATGCCCAGGCGCTTGATCAAGGTTTTTTTCATGATGTCTCTCCGGGTGCATGCCGCGCGCAGGGCGCACGCGGCGTATCGGGAGGCATCGTAGGTCGGCGGGTGCGCCGCCGTGTCTGAATTTGGGCAACACCGCCCTTGGTTGCGGGCAAGAAGGCCTCGCCGCTTTGCGCGGGGCCGTCGGGCTGGCCGTGGCTGCGTCGGCTTGCCCCGGCTCCGGATTGGGCTGGGGCAGGCGGGCCGCCTCGGAGGTTTTCAGGCGTTCAGGTGGTAGCCCGTCACCCGCTCGACCTCGTTTTTCGACCCGAGGATGACGCTGACCCGCTGGTGCAACTCGGTCGGCGCGATGTCCAGGATGCGCTCGCGGCCGTTGGTGGCGGCGCCGCCGGCTTGTTCGACCAGCCAGCCCATGGGGTTGGCCTCGTACATCAGGCGCAGCTTGCCCGGCTTGTGCGGCTCGCGCTTGTCCCAGGGGTACATGAAGACCCCGCCACGGGTGAGGATGCGGTGCACGTCGGCCACCATAGAGGCGATCCAGCGCATGTTGAAGTCTTTCCCGCGCGGGCCTTCCTTGCCGGCCAGGCACTCGTCGATGTAGCGCTTGACCGGCGTGTCCCAGTGCCGCATGTTGGACATGTTGATCGCGAACTCTTTGGTGTCCTTCGGGATCTGCAGATGCTCTTGCACCAACACGAAGGAGCCCTGCTCGCGGTCTAGGGTGAACATGGCCACGCCCTTGCCCACGGTGAGCACCAGGGTGGTCTGCGGGCCGTAGATGCAGTAGCCCGCGGCCACCTGCTGGCGGCCGGGTTGCAGAAAGTCCTGCTCGCCCACTTCAGCGCCGCCCTCGGGTTTTTTCAGCACCGAGAAGATGGTGCCGATGCTCACGTTGACATCGATGTTCGACGAGCCATCGAGCGGGTCGAACAGCAGCAGGTATTCGCCGGCGGGGTAGCGGTTGGGAACGGACAGGATGGTGTCCATTTCCTCGCTGGCCATGCCAGCCAGGTGGCCGCCCCATTCATTGGCCTCGATCAGCACCTCGTTGGCAATGATGTCGAGCTTTTTTTGCACCTCACCCTGCACGTTCTCGCTGTTGGCCGAGCCCAGCACGCCACCGAGCGCACCCTTGTTGACTGCGTGGGAGATGGACTTGCAGGCCCGCGCCACCACTTCAAGCAGCAGGCGCAGGTTGCCGGGGATGAGGCCGTCCTCGCGCTGGCGCTCGACCAGGTAGCGGGTGAGTGAGATGTTGTGAGACATGGAGCCGCTCGCTTTCTAGGCAGGCATTTTTTGAAGGGGGCGGGCGGCGCTCAGGAGTCGGTGAGCGCGCGCGAAACCACCTCGCGCACATCGTTGGACAGGTCGGGCTTGGCCGATACCCGGGCCAGCGCCTCGCGTGCGGCGCGGCGATAGGGCTCAGCCAGCTTGCGCCAGCGGTCCAGTGCGCGCGCCAGGCGGGCAGCCACCTGGGGGTTGATGGCGTCGAGCTCCATCACCCGCTCGCTCCAGAACACATAGCCGGCAGCGTCGGTGCGGTGGAAGGCACCCGGGTTGGCGTTGCAGAAGCTGAAGATCAGGCTGCGTGCCCGGTTCGGGTTGCGCAGTTGGAAGTCTGGGTGCGTCATCAACTGGCGCACCACGGGCAGCACATGGCCCGCCCGGTCGGGTGCGCCGGCCTGCAGCGCGAACCACTTGTCCAGCACCAGGGCCTCGTCCTTGAACAGGGCGTGAAAGCGCGCCAGCGCCGACTCGCCCAAGGGGTGGCCGCTGACCACCAAGGCTGTCAGGGCGCTCAAACGGTCGGTCATGTTGCCGGCGTCCTTGAACCGCTGCAGGGCCTTGCCCGGCCAGACCGGGTCACCCGAAGGCGCTGCCGCCAGGCACAGGTGGGTGAGGGCCAGGCCCGCCAGCGCACGCCGGCCGGAGGAGGTTGCGTCGGGTCGGTAGGCGCCGTTGTCCTTGTGGGACTCGTAGGCCCATTCCCAGTCGTGGCGCAGGGCGCTGGCCAGTTGCTGGCGCATGGCCTCGCGCACCGCGTGAATGCGCTGCGGGTCCACCACCTCCAGTTGCTCGGCGATGTAGGTCTCAGATGGCAGGGTGAGCACCAGGTCCTTGAAGGCCGCGTCGAGCTGCGGGTGGCGCAACACGCCGCGCATGGCCTCGATGAAGGGGGCGTCGAGCGCCACATGGCCGTCGCCTCGCACAGCGCTGAGGGCGCGGTGCAGCGCCAGGCGCTGGGCCGCCTCCCAGCGATTGAAGGGGTCGGTGTCGTGGGCCAGCAAGAGCAGAAGTTGGGCGTCCGGCGTGTCTTGCTCGAGGATCACCGGCGCGCTGAACCCGCGCAGCAGGGAGGGCACCGGCTCGCCCACGCAGCCGGTCAGCCCGGTCACGGTGAAGGACTCGCTGGCCTCGGTGAGCACGTGCAGGCCCTGGGCGATTTGGCGACCGTCTGCATCGAGCAGACCCCAGCGCACCGGGATGACGAAGGGCTCCTTGGTCTCCTGGCCGGGCGTGGCCGCGCAGTGCTGCGACAGCGTCAGCGTGTAGCTGCCGCTCTCGGCGTCCCAGCGGCCCGCGGCGCCCACGCGGGGCGTGCCGGCCTGGCTGTACCAGCGCTTGAACTGGGGCAGCAGGCGCGCCAGCGGCGAGTTGGGGTTGGCGTCGGCAATCGCTTGGGCGAAGTCGTCGCAGGTCACCGCCTGGCCGTCGTGGCGCTCGAAATACAGCGTCATGCCGCGCGCGAAGCCGGTGCGTCCCTCGGGGTCACCGTCGCCGGCCACCAGGGTCTGCATCATGCGCACGACCTCGGCACCCTTTTCGTAGATGGTGACGGTATAGAAGTTGTTGATTTCCAGGTACTGGTCGGGGCGTACCGGGTGGGCCATGGGGCCGGCGTCTTCGGGGAACTGGGCGGTGCGCAGCACCCGCACGTCTTCGATGCGCTTGACCGCGCGGGCCGAGGCCTCGCCGGTCAGGTCTTGGGAGAACTCCTGGTCGCGAAAGACGGTGAGGCCTTCTTTGAGCGAGAGCTGGAACCAGTCGCGGCAGGTGACGCGGTTGCCGGTCCAGTTGTGGAAGTACTCATGGCCAACCACGCTCTCGATGTTGGCGTAGTCCACATCAGTGGCTGTCGCCTGGCTGGCCAGCACGTACTTGGTGTTGAAGATGTTCAGGCCCTTGTTCTCCATCGCGCCCATGTTGAAGTCGCTGGTGGCGACGATCATGAAGCGGTCGAGGTCCAAGGGCAGGCCAAAGCGGGCTTCGTCCCAGGCCACCGAGGCGATGAGCGAGTTCATTGCGTGCTCTGTCTTGTCCAGGTCGCCCGGACGCACATAGACCTGCAGCAGATGATCCTTGCCGCCGCGCGAGCGAATGCGTTGCTCGCGCGCCACCAGCTTGCCCGCCACCAGGGCGAACAGGTAGCTGGGCTTGCGGTGTGGGTCCACCCAGCGGGCGAAGTGGCGGCCTCCCTCCAGCGCGCCGGCGTCCACCAGGTTGCCGTTGGACAGCAGCACCGGGTAGAGCGCCTTGTCGGCACGCAGGGTGACGCTGTAGCTGGCCATCACGTCCGGCCGGTCCAGAAAGTAGGTGATGCGGCGAAAGCCCTCGGCTTCACACTGGGTGAAGAAGGAGTCGTTGCTCACGTACAGGCCCATGAGCTTGCTGTTCTTGGCCGGCGCACAGGTGGTGAAGATCTCCAGATCGAAGGGCTCGGGGCCCTCGGGCAGGTTCTCCAGCACCAGCTGGTTGCCGTCGATCTTGAAGCTGGTGCCCTGGCCAGCCACCAGCACCCGGGCCAGATTGAGCTCCTCGCCGTCGAGGCGCAGTGCCTGCGCCGGTACGTCGGGGTTGCGCCGCACACGCATGCGATTGAGCACGCGGGTCTTGGCGGGGTCGAGGTCAAAGGTGAGGTCGACGGTGTCGATCCAAAACGCCGGCGCCTGGTAGTCGGCGCGGCGGATGAGGGTGCTTTGTCCTTCACGCATGGAGGTTCTCCAGGAAACGGTTGTCCAGCCCGCGCATCACACGCCCTGCTTGAGTGAGGCCTCGATGAAGGCGTCGAGGTCGCCGTCGAGCACCTTCTGGGTGTTGGAGATTTCGACGCTGGTGCGCAGGTCTTTGATGCGGGACTGGTCCAGCACATAGCTGCGGATCTGATGGCCCCAGCCCACATCGGTCTTGGTGTCCTCGAGCTTTTGCTGTTCTTCCATGCGCTTGCGCATTTCATGGTCGTACAGCCTCGAGCGCAGGCGCTGCCAGGCCACATCACGGTTGGAGTGCTGGCTGCGGCTGTCCTGGCACTGCACCACGATGCCGGTGGGCACGTGGGTCATGCGCACCGCGGAGTCGGTCTTGTTGATGTGCTGTCCGCCAGCGCCCGAGGCGCGGAAGGTGTCGATGCGCACATCGGCCGGGTTGATGTTGATTTCGACCGAGTCGTCGATCTCGGGGTAGACGAAGACCGAGGCAAAGCTGGTGTGGCGACCGCCGGAGGAGTCGAAGGGGGACTTGCGCACCAGGCGGTGGACGCCGGTTTCGGTGCGCAGCAGGCCGTAGGCGTATTCACCCTCGATCTTGATGGTGGCCGATTTGATGCCGGCCACGTCGCCGCCGGTCTCGTCTTCCACGTTGGACTTGAAGCCCTTGCGTTCGGCGTACTTGAGGTATTGCCGCAGCAGCATGCTGGCCCAGTCGCAGGCTTCGGTGCCGCCTGCGCCGGCCTGGATGTCCAGGAAGGCATTCATCGGGTCAGCCGGCTTGTCGAACATGCGCCGGAACTCGAGCTTCTCGACGATGGCACGCAGGCGGGCGGTGTCGGCCTCGATGGTGGCGAGGCCTGCCTCGTCGCCGTCTTCCTTGCTCATTTCATGGAGCTCGAGGTTGTCGGCCAGGTCCCGGTCCAGCGTCTGGATCTGCAGCACGATGTCGTCGAGCTGCTTTTTTTCCTTGCCCAGTTCCTGGGCCTTCTTGGGGTCGTTCCACACCGCCGGGTCTTCCAGCGATGCGTTGACGGTTCTCAGGCGTTCGGCTTTGGCATCGTAGTCAAAGATACCTCCGGAGGTCCGCGGTGCGGGCCTGGAGGTCGGTCAGGGTGCTGCCGATGGCATTGATTTGTTCTGCGTCCATGGGGGGGCTCGATTCGAAGGTGTTCGGTGTAGCCCCCGATTTTCGCATGCGGACTGGGCTCGCTGGGGAGCGCCCCTGGGCAGGCCCGCTCTGGCCCGTCTTGCCTCTTTGGCCTCTCGCGCCTTCGCGGCAATCGCCCGACCTTGGGCCCTCAGCGCATGCCGGCCAGACGGGCCAGGGCGGTGCGGTTGCCAATGCGGGCCGAGCGCTCCAGCCACAGCAGTGCCGACTCGCGATCTGGGGTGCCCACGGTAGCCCCTTCGAGGTAGGCCACGCCCAGGAAGTAGCCCATTTCACTGCGGCCCAGGCGGACCCCCTCCGCAGTGGCCTTGCCCGAGCGGCGGATGATGGCGGGGATGTCGCCGGTGCCCTCGGCGTAGGCGCGCATTGCTGCCACCGTGTCGGCGAAGAAGCGGTCCCTCACTGCGGCCGCCGCCTGCGGGTCTGGTTGCAGCGCCAGCCACTCCTGCGCCAGCACCGGCAGGGCTTCGAAAGGTGTCATTCCGGGCCGCATCCGTGGCGAGTACCAGGCCCGCAGCAGTGCGCGGTCCAGCGGCAGCAGGCTGTCGACCTTGACCGGGAAGTAACTGAGTACCGTTTTGCCGGCCGGGTGACCGCGCACGCCCATGACATGCATGGCCTCGTGGTGGGCGCAGCGCAAGACGTCGCGCTCGCGCATTTGCACCAGGGCGCTGTCGATCTGCGTCTCGGTCCGGAAGTCCAGCGTGGTCACGCAGGGCTGGCGGTTTTCGAGCGCGGTGTTGGCGACGATTTCGATGCGCAGGTTGGGCGCGGTGGCAGCGTCCGCGCCATCGGGGTCTTCAGCGCCTGCATTGGCTTCGGTGAAAGGGATGCCGGTCTCCTGGCTCACCGCCTCGAGCGCTCGCAGCACCATCTCGCGGTGCGCGGGCAGGTTGCGGCCCGACAGGCGCCAGCGCACCGGCTGCTCCCAGCGCACCAGCCGGGTGGGCGTACCGCTCTGGTGCCAGAGCGCCTCCCAGAGCGTAGCCAGGCCCGCTTCGTCGGTCTGCGCGTGATCGGCTGCATGCGCCGGGGCGGCGTAGGCCAGGTCGGCGGCGAAGAGCGCCGCGACGGCGAATGCAGCAGAGACAGCGGTGCCAGATACCGCCTTGGATATCCCGCTGAAGCGGGCGGAAATTGCGTGTCGGAAGGTCAAGACAGCCACCTCATCGAACATGCGGTGCAGCTTGGCGCAGGAGGCGTCCTACATCAATATCTCCGCCGCTCCGACGCGAGGCTCAGGCCGTTTCTGCCAACAAAGTCTCAATCTCGAGGGCGACAGCCTCGGGCTGGTCGTGGTGCAGCATGTGTCCGGCGTCCATCACCTTGGCGCGGCGGATGCGGGGCACCTCGTCCAGACGCTGGTGGAATTCGGCGAGGGTGAAGTTGGCTTTCTTCCACCAGACAGACAAGCTCTCGGTACTCGACTCGACCCAGAGCACGGGGGCGGTGATTCGCCTGTACAGCTCGAGTGTTTCCTCCACTCGGGTGAGGGTCGCGCTGACGAGTTTGTGCGCCGGGTCGCCCAGGATGCGCCAGCGGCCGTCGGCCCCGGGCTGGGCCCAGTGCTGCGCCAGCCACAGGGCTTTTTCTTCCGGCAGCCGCGGGTTGGTTTTCATCAGGCGCCGGGCGACGCCCTGGGCGTCGTCGTAACTGGCCATGGTTGTCTCGCCGCGGTGGAAGGCCTTGAGCTCGTCCAGCCAGGCGACGTAGCGTCCTGGCGCCTGGGACGGCCGGGTGGCGGGCATGCCAAAGCCCTCCAGGTTGCCCAGGCGGGCCACCCGCGCGGGCCGCACGCCGGCGTACAGCATGCAGACATTGCCCCCCATGCTGTGGCCTACCAGGTCCACCGCCTGCTCTGGCGCGTAATGGTCAAGAAGGAACTCAAGGTCACCCAGGTAGTCGGCAAACACGTAGTGGTCGACCCCCGCCATCTCGGTGCCGCCGAACCCGCGCAGGTCGGGGGCGATGATGAAGCGGTCCTCCTGCATTGCGTCGACCACGAACTGCCAGGAGGCCGAGACGTCCATCCAGCCATGCACCAGCACCAGCGGCGGCCGCCCGGGCTGCGGCTTGCCCCAAAGGCGCACCTGGTGCGGCATGCCGCGCAGGCGGACGGATTCGAGGCGGGAGGGACGGCGCGGGGTGTACATCAGTTTGATCATACGGAGCAGCCTCGACGCGGGCAGTCAAGCACGGGACAATCGAGGGTCTCCAGAATTTCTTTCCCCGCCACCCACACCATGACCATGACCCCCGTCCGCCTCGGCCGCAGCGCGCTGCAGGTTTCTCCCATTTGTCTGGGCACCATGACCTTCGGCGAGCAGGTGCCTGAGGCCCTGTCGCACTCCATCCTGCACCGGTCCCTCGAACGCGGCATCGACTTCCTCGACACCGCCGAGATGTACGCGGTGCCCGCACGCGCCGAGACCTTTGGCGCCACCGAGACCATTCTGGGCAACTGGTTTGCGAAGAACCCCGGGGCACGCGCCAAGGTGGTGCTGGCCTCCAAGGTCGCCGGCCCCTCGCGCGGCATGCCCTGGGTGCGCGAGGGCTTGGGCATGACTGCCGCCGACATCGTCGCCTCCTGCGAAGGCTCGCTGCGCCGGTTGCAGACCGACGTGATCGACCTCTATCAGATCCACTGGCCCGAGCGCCATGTGCCCACCTTTGGCGCCCTGTATTACGACCCCACCCAGGAGCGCAGCCAGACCTCGATCCACGAGCAGCTCGAAGCCATGGACAAGCTGGTCCGCCAGGGCAAGATCCGCTACGTGGGACTGTCCAACGAGTCGCCCTATGGCGTGCATGAGTTCGTGCGTCTCGCCGAGCAGCACGCCCTGCCGCGGGTGGCCACTGTGCAGAACCCGTACTGCCTGGTCAGCCGCGCGCTGGAAAACGGCCTGGACGAGACCCTGCACCGGCTGGATGTCTCCCTGCTGGCTTACTCGCCCCTGGGCTTTGGCCTGCTCACCGGCAAGTACGACGCATCCGGCCTTGCCGGGCCGGCCGCACCGGCCGAGGCCCGTATCGCCAAGTACGAGTCGGTGCGCAGGCAGCGCTGGGGCCGCGATGCGGCCCTGACCGCCTCGCGGCGCTACAACCAGCTCGCGCGCGACCACGGCCTCACGCCCACCCAGATGGCGCTGGCCTTTTGCTCCACCAAGTGGCAGGTGGCCTCCACCATCATCGGGGTGACCTCGCTGGCGCAGCTCGACGAGGACATCGACGCCTGGGGCACCCGCCTCTCGCCTGAGCTGCTGGCCGCCATTGATCAGGTGCGTGCCGAGATCCGCGACCCGGCGGCCTGAGCTGTGGCCTGAACTGCGCCCGGGTTCGGGTTACAGACGGCGGTCCTATGCAGCGAGCCGCCATCATGCAATCGTCCTCCTCCTCTCTCAACCGACAGGATTTCGCCCGCACCCCGACGCAGTCACCGGAGGGCACCCCTCCGTCATCCCCGCGCGATGACGGGAAGGTTCAGGTCCACACCCGTCGTCTCGCCGGCGATTTCAAGGGCCTGCCCTCGGGCGCGGCAGCCTCAACACCCCTCGCGACACGGGCGGTTGAGAGCACGGGGCCGTACTCGCCCGCCCCGTCGCCCATCCAAGCCGCCGTCCACTTGATTGACGAGGCGCATGCGCGGCTCTCGGCCCAGGTGCTGGCGAGCGGTGGCAGCAGCCATTTCGCCCGGTCTGCCGGGCGGCGCGCTGAAGCCCCCGCGCTCGACCCCGACGCCCCCGAAGTGCTGCGGAAACTGACCTTGCTACGTGACCAGGTCCACAAGGCCCTGGATCTGGCCGAGCCGGGTGGCATCACGCGGCCGAAGGCGCGCGAGGCGCTCACCAGCCAAATACAAGACCAGACCGTTTCGCTGCGCCGCGCCTTCAATCGTTGGGACCGCGCCTTGCCGGCCGATTACCTGGCCAAGGGTGCCGCCGCCGGCCTAGGCCCCGCCCCTGGCGCTGCAGGATCGCGCCCCGCCGGCGCCCAACTGAGTTGGCGCGAGGTCCACCAGGCCAGTCAGCTGCTGGAGGCCGAGTTGACCGACATGCTCAAAGCCCGGGTGGACTACCTGGCGCAATCCGAGGTTCACCACGCCCTGTACCTGCCCAGGATGCTCGATGCCAAGGCGCTGTTCTGGGACACCGCCGCCGCCACCCTGGACGAGCTGCTCTTCGATCGGCCGATCGACACCCGCGCGGTCCGAGCCTTGACCCCGGAGCGTGGCGCATCCCTGGCGGGCCTGTCGACGCCGGTGAAGGCCGCGCCCGGCTCCCTGGCTGGTTTTGCCAGCCCCACCGCCAGCCCGACGTCCAGCGCCTCCACATCCTCCGCCGCGAGCCTGTCCAGCGCGGCCTGGAGCACCGCCAGCCCTTCCCGAGCCAGCGTGCTGTCGGCCAGTGCCTCACCCGCCCGAGCTGGGGCTACGAGCCCCTCTCGGGCGGACGGAACTTCCCCCGACCGCCCACTCGACAGTCCGCGCGCCAGCGCGCTGGCGCCCGATGGCAAGAGCGCAGCCCTGGCCCCCGACCTCAAACCCGACCTCAACCCTGATCTTGACCGTAACCCTCTAGCGCAGGCCGCTCGGCCGTTCGCGCATGTGAGCGGCATCTTCCGCGAGCGTGCCGGCGAGTTGCACGCGCAGGCGCGCGACCCGCAGGCACAGCGCCTGGGCGAGCCCGGTGATGTGCTCGGGCTCGGCAAATCCGCGAGCGACCTGCCCGGCGGCGGCAAGGGCCTGGTTCGTGATGCGATCTTGCGCGGGGCTTTCCCCGAAGTGGCCCAGATGGACGAGCGTGCGTTTGCATTGGCCTGCGTCAAGCGAGCGGTACAAGATGCCCGCGAGGCGACCGGGCAGGCAGGGCCTACCGGCTCCAGCCCCTTGGCCAAAGTCAAACGCTGGTGGAACGAGCGGACCAGCAACAAGGCGGTCGAGAAAGCCTTCGACCGCGTCTACACCCAGATGCTCAGTCGACGGCCGAACGAGGTCGTTAGCACCCGGGTAGTCGTGCCGATCGAAACCCAATCCGGGATCAGCCAGGGACGGTCCGTGCGCCAGGCGCTGGTACTCAACTGCGAACAGCGTCCGGCCATTTGGGTCTCCGACGCCCTCCACGCGGACTACGCCGCCGATGGTGTTCAGGGTGCCCATTGCCATGAGCGGACCCAGCACAAGCACGCGGTGACCCTGCACGTATCGAAGATGGCCGCGGCCGACGGCCAGTGCGGCCTGACGCTCGTCCGCCATGGCGTGCTCTCCCCCAACCAGCTGACTCGCAAAGGCATCAAAAAACTCCGCGACGAAGACCTGCACCGCGTTGCTGGCGACCTGACCCGCGACGACCACCTGAGACTCTTGAAGGACACGCGTCTGAACAGCCTGCAGGCTGAAGCGGCGGCGGGCGACCCCGCTGCGGCAGCCACCCGGATTCGGGGCAAACGGCCCCCCCGTGGGACTCAGGCCACCCCGCCAGCGGCCGGCGCGGGTACCGCGGGTTCTGCGTCAGGGCCCCGCGCAGACCGGGCGCGCCGAGATGAGCCACCCCTGATTGATGTCGTCCGGCGTGCGGCCAGCCTGAACCGTGCTCGCGAGGCGGCCCAGGCCGCCATGGCTGCCCTGCCGGACGAGGAAATCATCCGACTGGTCCTCCAGAGCCAGCGCGGCGATCCGGTCACGGTTCGCCTGACTTCGGTCTCGCTCATGACCCCCGATCGCTGGCGGACCCTTGGCAGCTACAAGGGGAACGAGCGCTCCATGTGGCATGACCAGCGCCAGGCCTGGGACGACCTCGAGGCGCTCAAGGGTATCGACATGCCCATGCCTGCAATCGATGAATCAGGCCAACTGCGTCGAGACGAGCAGGGGCGCCTGTTGATGGCGCGCTCAGGCGGCGAGAACTCACCGCCTCGGCAGATGCAGGTGAAGTTCGAGGTAGCGGCGCTCAACGTGCCAGTCAACGAACAAGGTACGGGCGGCAAGGGCATGGAGTTTGTGCTGGGTGCGCATGCCGAAACGGATGCAGACAACCGCCGGGCGATGCAGCGCCTGCTGGGCGCA
Organism: Ramlibacter sp.; assembly: GCF_029866045.1. GTDB lineage: Bacteria > Pseudomonadota > Gammaproteobacteria > Burkholderiales > Burkholderiaceae_C > Ramlibacter. The sequence continues at coordinate 14,259 of NZ_JARXAB010000058.1, forward strand.
ACCCCGCAGGCCTGGGCGGCCTGCGGGCCTGGCCAGGCACCTGCCGGCGTCACCGGCTGGCTGAGAGGCCAGCTCGCTTCCGATGGCGTTCCAGAGCGCGAAAAGACCATCCTGCGGACCCTGGCCGCGCAAATCGGAACCCTCTACGCCAGCGACGCGCATCAGAGCGCTGGCAACGACCCGTACAAGCTCGCCACCCGCCTGATCGTGCTGGCCAGCCGCTTGGGCGGGCCCACCGCGACCCTGATCAACTGCAAGAGCGGCAAAGACCGCACCTCCGCCGCCGAGACCCAGGCGCGGCAGATGGTGATCGAGATCGCCACCACCGGGGTGGTGCCGCCGCTAGACGCACCGGTCACGGATACGCGCTCGCGCCAGCTCGGCGCCATCCATGCGTCTGGCGGCAGCACCCAGGTCCAGGCCCGCAACACTGGCCTCGGTGGGACCAAGCTGGGGGGTGAACCGCTGTTCAATCGCTTTGGCGTTATCGGCAAAGACGCGAGGAGCACCTTCAATGGCCTGTCCAAGTACACCCACTCCTGAACCCGTGGGGCGGTCGGGAGGCGCTGGCACAATCGTCAGCGATGAACTCTGCTGCCCCCCTCTTGCTGATCGCCGCCCCCGGGCTGACTGTGCTGGCCGCCTACCTGCTGGGTTCGCTGGCCTTCGCCATCATCGTGAGCCGGCTGATGGGCCTGTCCGACCCGCGCAGCTTCGGCAGCGGCAACCCCGGCGCCACCAATGTGCTGCGCTCGGGCAGCAAGGTTGCCGCGCTGGTCACCTTGCTGCTAGACGCCTGCAAGGGCTTGCTGCCGGTGCTGGCGGTGCGTCATTGGGGCGCTGCCTGGGGCCTGGGTGAGGGCGTGGTGGCCGGTGTCGCGGTGGCGGCTTTCCTCGGGCACCTCTACCCGGTGTTCTTCCGCTTTCAGGGGGGCAAGGGCGTGGCCACCTTCCTGGGCGCGGTCTTCGGTATTGATTGGGTTCTGGGCTTGGCCACCGGTGCCACCTGGCTGATCGTGGCCTATTTCTTCCGTTACTCCTCCCTGGCCTCCCTGGTGTCCGCTGCTTTTGCACCGGTCTACTTCCTGCTCGCCAGCGGTGTGGTCTGGGTCGCGCGGCCGCCGCTGGTGGCAGCCTTGGTGATCATGGGTCTGCTGCTGGTCTGGCGCCACCGCGAGAACATCAACCGCCTGGTGGCCGGTACCGAGTCGCGGTTGGGTGCGAAGAAGCGCTGACGTAGAACGGCCCGGGCAAAAAGCCGCGGGACAAGCTGTCCGGGACAAGAGGTCGAGGTCGGATACCCGCGAATGACGGCCTGTGACTTGGCAGGCCCCCGCTGCCAGCCTCAGGTCTGCTCGATGATGTAGCGCGTGACCTTGGGCGGCCCATCGCCCATGTGCAGCGCCTGCCGCTGCTCGCGCAACTGGGCGTCGGTCACGTTGACGCGGTCGAAGCGGCGCAGGTGCTCGGTCCACGATTCGTCCACGATCTGCTCCACATAGCGGCCGGGCTCGCCCACATCGTGCAGCAATTGCCATTCGAGCGCGCCCTGTTGCAGGCGGCCGCGGCGGCTGTCAGCCATGAGCGCGAGGAACTCGTCGGCCCGACTCGGGTCGATCTGGTACTCGACCCGGGTCAGCACTCGGCCCCGCCCGGGTCGCTCCGGAAGCTCGGGCGCATAGGTCACCTGTGCCGGGGTGAGGTCGATCTCTTTGGACGGCAGTGGCTTGCGCCAGTGCATCAGCAGCGCCGCAGCCACCGCGGTGATCGCCGCCAGGGTGAGCGACTCCTGCACATTGGTCCAGGTGGCCACCTGGCCCCAGACCGCCGCGCCACTGGCAGACGCGCCCATCACCGCCATCTGGTAGATCGACATGCCCCTTGCCCGCACCCAGTCGGGCAGTGACATCTGGGCGGCAACCGCGAGCGTGTTGGCCACCCAGATCCAGGCGGTGCCAGCCAGGAACATGGCCGGCATGGCCAGCGCCAAACCCGGCGCGTAGACCGTGGTGGCCATCGCGACCGCTTGCGTGATGCAGCCAGCCAGGATCAGCGCCTCGGGCTTCATGGCCTTGCGCATGCGCGGCATCATCAAGGCCCCGGTGATCGCGCCTGCGCCCATGGACGAGAGCAACAGCGTGAAGGTGCCGGCGCCGCCACCGGGCAGGGCGCGGGCCACCAGGGGCAGCAGGGCCAGCAGGCCAGTCGAGTGAAAAAAGAACAAGCCGATTCGCAGCAGCACGCCGCGCAGCCGGGCCGATTGGGCGACGTATTGCAGGCCCACCCGCATTGCGGAGGGCAGGCGCTCGCGGCCCAGCACATGCTCCTTGTGGACCCGGTTCCAGCTCATGATGATGAAGCCGGCCATCACCGACAGCAGGGCGTTGAGCACGAAGACCCAGGCGCTGCCCGCCGCGCCGATGAGGGCGCCGGCTACCAGCGGGCCGATGATGCGTGACCCGTTCATCGCAACCGCGTTCAGCGCCAGGCCCTGGGGCATCAGGGGCTTGGGCAGGACCTCCGGGACGATGGCCGAGTACACCGGCCAGCGCATCGCCAGTCCGATCCCGTTGAAGAAGGTCAGCGCCAGCAACAGGCCGGGCGTCATCCAGCCGGCCAGCACCACCACACAGGTGAGGATGGCGTTGCCGGCCACCCAGAACTGGGTCACCATGAAATAGCGACGCCGGTCGACGATGTCGGCCAGGGCGCCCGAGGGCAGGGCCAGCAGGAAAACGGGCAGGGTGGAGGCCGCCTGCACCAGGGCGACCCACAAGGGGGTGCTGGTCAGGGACGTCATCAGCCAGGCGGCCGCGACATCGTTCATCCACATCGTGGTGTTGGCGGTGAGCCAGGTCAGCCAGACCAGCCGGAAGGCCGGCACGCGCAGGGGCCCTAGGGCCGTGTTGTCTTCGGACGCTGGTGCGGGGGGCGTGGGTGCGGGTGGCCCCATGAGTCGTCTATCAGTCGACGATCAGTCGCGGAAGTTGTTGAAGGACAGGGGCAGGTCGGCGATGTCCTTGCGGATCAGGGCCATAGCGGCCTGCAGGTCGTCGCGCTTGGCCCCCGTGACGCGCACCGCGTCGCCCTGGATGGCGGCCTGCACCTTGAGCTTGCTGTCCTTGATCAAACGCTGGATTTTCTTGGACGCCTCGGACTCGATGCCGCTGCGCACCTTGATCACCTGCTTGACCTTGTCTCCGCCGATTTTTTGCGCGTCGCCCTTGTCCAGGAAGCGGACGTCGACATTGCGCTTGGCCAGCTTGGCGGTGAGGATGTCCTCCACCTGCTGCAGTTGGAACTCGGCGTCGCCGAACAGGGTGATTTCCTTGTCCTTGAGCTCCAGGGCGGCTGAGGTTCCCTTGAAGTCGAAGCGGGTACCGATTTCCTTGGCCGCGTTCTCGACGGCGTTCTTCACTTCGACCAGATTGGGTTCGCAGACGGTGTCGAAAGAGGGCATGGTGTCTCCGGGGGGCAAATGCACAGGGGCCGGGTGGCGCGGGGCGCGCCCGGCCGGGGGTCGGATGCGACAATTCTCCCATGATCGTCGAGCACCAGGTCCCGCTGCAGCCGCACAACAGCTTCGGCATCGTTGCCCGGGCCCGCGAGCTGCTTCGGGTGCGCTCGGAGGACGACCTTCGGGCCCTGTTAGCCGAGCCCGGGCGGGCCGCCGACCCGAAGTTTGTGCTCGGTGGGGGCAGCAACATCGTGCTGACCGGTGACGTCAAGGCCTTGGTGCTCAAGGTCGAGATTCCCGGCATGAGGGTGGTGGAAGACGGCCCTCGGGCGGTCATCGTCGAGGCCGGCGCCGGCGTCAACTGGCATGCCTTCGTCACCTGGACCTTGGACCAGAACCTGCCGGGGCTGGAAAACCTCGCCCTCATCCCCGGCAGCGTGGGCGCGGCCCCGGTGCAAAACGTGGGTGCTTACGGGGTGGAACTGCAAGACCGCTTCGAATCGCTAGACGCCATGCACCTTGCCACCGGGCAGGTGTTCACGCTCAATGCCGCCCAATGCGCCTTTGGCTACCGCGATTCGGTGTTCAAGCATGTTCCCGCCAAGGAAGGGGACTTCGGCCTGGCGGGTCAGGCCCTGATCCTGCGGGTGCGCTTTCGCCTCCCCAAGCCTTGGCAGCCTGAGCTTTCATACTTGGACCTGCAGCGCAAGGCGGTCGAGACCGGCATCGCCGAGCCCAGCGCGCGCCAGATTTACGACTGGGTCTGCGCCATCCGCCGCGCCAAACTGCCCGACCCGGCGGTGATCGGCAATGCCGGCAGCTTTTTCAAAAATCCCACGGTCACGCAGGACCAGTGCGCAGACATCATCGCCCGCGAGCCGAACATCGTGCATTACCCCATGCCCGATGGCACGGTGAAGCTCGCCGCTGGCTGGCTGATCGACGCCTGCGGCTGGAAGGGCAAGTCGGTGGGCCAGGCCGGGGTCTACGAGAAGCAGGCCTTGGTGCTGGTGAACCGGGGCGGCGCCACCGGCGGGGAGGTGGTCACTTTGGCGCGGGCCATCCAGACCAGCGTGTACGAGCGCTTCGGCATCCGTCTCGAGCCCGAGCCGGTGGTGGTCTGAGGCCTGCGCCTCAGATCTTGTGCTTGTGAGTCTCGCGGTCGGCCCGTCGCAGGGCCGCGGCTCCGTGGATGCTCCGCTCGTCGGAGTGGCGCCGGCGAAGGTCGTCGCTGCTGGCGGCGTTGGCGTTCTTCTGGCGGTAACGGTCCCAAGCGGTCTTGGCCAGACCGGAGCCCAAAGCCAAGACGAAAAATTTGCGCAGCATGGACATGGCAGCCCCTCGTGAATCAATTTGTGCTGTCAATAATTTCGCCGCGGCTTCCTCCTGTGGCCAGCGGTGTCGAGCGCGCCTGCGCGTCAGCGGTTGCCTATGCCTATGCCTGTGGCTGTGGCTGTGGCTGCGCCCGTGCCCGTGCCCGTGCCCGTGCCTTTGACTGCCGCTGGCCGCAAAAGTGAAAAGCCCGCCGAGGCGGGCTTTGCTTGGGAGCGGCTTGTTTGCCGCAGACCTCGCTTACTTCCCGCCGGTCAGGCGCAGAAGGTGGTGCTCGTCGCCCGCTGACAGCAGGCCCGCGCCCGCGTAGACGCCCAGCTTGTCTCGCGTGTCGGTGATGTCCAGATTGCGCATCGTCAGTTGGCCGATGCGGTCACGCGGGGAGAACATGGACTCTCCCTTTTCCATCGTGAGACGCTCGGGCTTGTAGGTCAGGTTGGCCGACTCGGTGTTGAGCAGGCTGTAGTCGTTGCCGCGGCGCAGCTCCAGGGTGACGGTGCCTGTGACGGCGCGGGCCACCCAGCGCTGGGCGGTTTCGCGCAGCATCAGGGCCTGCGGGTCGAACCAGCGGCCCTGATAGAGCAGGCGGCCGAGGCGGCGGCCGTTGTCGCGGTACTGCTCGATGGTGTCCTCGTTGTGGATGCCGGTCACCAGGCGCTCGTAGGCGATGAACAGCAGCGCCAGGCCCGGGGCCTCGTAGATGCCGCGGCTCTTGGCCTCGATGATGCGGTTCTCGATCTGGTCGCTCATGCCCAGGCCGTGGCGGCCACCAATGCGGTTGGCCTCCAGAATGAGCTCCACCGGGTCGGCGTACTCTCGGCCATTGAGGGCTACCGGCACGCCTTCTTCAAAGCGCACCGACACCTCCTCGGCCTTCACCACGACCTCGTCCTTCCAGAAGGCGACGCCCATGATGGGGTTGACGATGCGGATGCCGGAGTTGAGGTGCTCCAGGTCCTTGGCCTCGTGGGTGGCGCCCAGCATGTTGGAGTCGGTGCTGTAGGCCTTTTCGACCGACATCTTGTAGTCGAAGCCGTTGGCGATGAGGAACTCGCTCATCTCGGTGCGGCCGCCCAGCTCATTGATGAAGGTCTGGTCCAGCCAGGGCTTGTAGATCTTCAGGCCGGGGTTGGTCAGCAGGCCATAGCGGTAGAAGCGCTCGATGTCATTGCCCTTGAAGGTGCTGCCGTCGCCCCAGATGTTGACGTTGTCTTCCTTCATCGCGGCCACGAGCATCGTGCCGGTGACAGCGCGGCCCAGGGGCGTGGTGTTGAAGTAGGTCACGCCCGCGGTGGAGATGTGGAAGGCCCCGCACTGCAAGGCGGCGATGCCCTCTTGCGCCAGCTGGCGGCGGCAGTCGATCAGACGGGCCAGCTCGGCGCCATAGGCGCTGGCCTTGCGCGGGATTTCGTCGTAGTCGGGCTCGTCGGGCTGACCGAGGTTGGCGGTGTAGGCGTAGGGCAGGGCGCCCTTTTGCTTCATCCAGAGCAGGGCCGCGGAGGTGTCGAGGCCGCCGGAGAAGGCAATGCCGACCTTCTGGCCGACGGGGACGTTTTCAAGAATGGTCGACATGGTGCGGGTGTCCCGGCGATCAGCCGAAGTGGCAGATGTAGTGGTAGGGCTCGGTCACCCGGATCTCGAACTTGGAGTTTCCCGGAACGGAAAATTTCTCGCCGGGGCCGGAAGACTTCCAGTCTGCCTCTCCAGCCATGCGCCACTCACAGCGGCCCGCCACGCATTCCATGATCTCGGGCGCGCCGGTGCCGAAGGTGAGGGTGGAGGGCAGCACGACACCGACTGACTTCTTGGTGCCGTCGGGGAAAGTGATGCCGTGGCTCACGCACTTGCCGTCGAAGTAGACGCTGGCCTGGGTGTTGACGGTCACGCCGTCTATCTGGGTGGTGCTCATGGAGGTGTCCGGTAAAGGGCTGCACGCGCCTTGTGCGCGTGCAGCGATAAACCGGACATTTTAGAGGTGACGGGCCAGAGGGCCGAGGCAAGGGCCGAGCCAAGGGCCGGGCCAGAGGGACCGGCCGAGCCCCTCCAGCTCGCTCAGCGCCAGTTGCCGTGATGCCGGTGCCAGCCGTGGGCGGGCGGTACCGGGTAGGCCATGGGCGGGGGCAGCGCGACGGGGGGGTGGCTGGCGAGCACCACGCCCGCCGGCACCGCGCTGATCGGCCGAGCCGGAATCGACATGGGCAGGGTGCCTGGGCTGGTGGAGGGCATCGGCGGCACGAGGGGGCTGACCTGCACCCGCAGGTTGGGGCCCGGGTCCTGGGGGGTTTGCACCCGGTACTGGCGGCCGGCGTACTCGTAGGTGACGTCGTAGCCCACGGTACGGCTTTCATAGACGGTCTGGTTGCTGCAGACGGTCTGCTCCTGGATGCGGGGCCCGGGTTGGCCCTCGATGCGGTTTCCCAGCATGGCGCCGCCGACCACGCCGGCGAGGGTGGCCAGGGCGCGGCCGTCACCGCCGCCAAACTGGTTACCGATCGCGCCGCCGGCGACCGCGCCCAAAACGGCCCCTGCGCCGGACTTGGGTTGCTCGACGGACACCTGCTGTGTGGTGCAGACCTGGCGGGGCACCGCGATCTGCTGGACGATGGCGACGGTGGAGAGGACTCGTGCAACCTCCTGCGCGTGCAGGAGGGGGGAGGCCAGC